>JBARYP010000013.1:0-6450 GCA_049647945.1 Nonlabens sp.
GCACACTCACCAGTAGTTTTTCACAAGGGGTTTTTTTCAAAACATGATACGGGGCGACTAGATGCTCAAAGATTTCAAAAGCGGTAACCACATCTCCCTCATACATTTCCACCTGTTCTAGATCGTCATCTAGATCCTGACCGGTAGTGTTTTCCACTTGAAAACCTTCAAGCTTCATCAATTTGCTAAAAGGATTGTCGACTCCTAGATCCAGAATACTCTCATGAGTACCCACGTGTTTTTTTAAGAACTCCAGAGTCAATTGAAAACGGCGGTGGGGAAAAGTATTCTCGTACAAGGTGATTGCTCTTAATTTACAAACTTAAAGAATTTGACTCGTGCCTGCCATAAATAATATTGGCACGACTATAGCGTTCGCAGGTTGTAAATTTCGACTATGAGATTGATTTTTTTTATTCTATTGATTAGCTATGCCACACACGCTCAAAAACAAACCGAGTTCATAGACTTCCTCTCGGCAAATGTTGACGTAGTTCTGAACCGTCAGTCGCAAGATATTACGGGCTCAGTAGATTATCAATTCAAGGTTTTGAACTCAATTGACTCTCTTGTGGTTGACGCAAGAAATCTAGTTGGGCACGATATTTTGTTGGACGGTGAGAGTGTAGCATACGATTATAGTGGTGAGGAAATCGTTTTGAAATTCCGCTTTCGCGAAAGCGTGACCCACCACCTCACCATCAATTTCACTTCCATGCCCAGTCGCGCCTTTTATTTTGTTGATGTGGACTACGACAATTACTGGGAACAAGCCTGGACTCAAGGACAGGGGAAATTTACCAGTAACTGGTTGCCCAGCTTTGATGATGTCAATGAGAAACTGGTTTGGAATTTTAATCTAACTGCGCCCCAAAATCTTACTGCGATCGCAAACGGCGAGTTGGTAAGTCGTAAAGACAATATTTGGAACTACCAGATGGAGCAGCCTATGTCCAGCTATCTTGTTGCCATTGCCGTAGCAGATTACGACAAACGAATCTCCACATCAAAGTCTGGCGTTCCCATCATCAACTATTACTACCCGTCTGACCAAAAGAAAGTTGCCAACACCTACCAGCATACTGTTGAGATCTTTGACTTTTTTGAGGAAGAGTTAAAAGTACCCTATCCATGGTCGGTTTATAAACAGGCGCCAGTCAAGGATTTTCTATATTCTGGAATGGAAAACACGGCCATGACATTATTTAATGATCAGTTCGTTACCGATTCCATTGCCGTAAACGATCGTAGCTACGTTACGGTAAACGCTCACGAGATGGCTCACCAGTGGTTTGGAAATCTTGTCACGGCGCAATCTGATGAGCATCACTGGCTGCAAGAAGGGCTTGCAACCTATTATTCCATGCTGGCAGAAGAGAAATTATATGGTAACGAGCATTTTCAAATGCTTTTATATCAAGCGGTAGAATCCCTGGATGCGGCTCAAGAAGATAACGCTGGTACCTCTTTGCTCGATCCCAAAGCATCGTCGCTTACCTTTTATCAACGTGGAGCCTGGGCATTGCATGCCTTAAAAGATCTAATCGGTGAAACCGATTATCGCAAGGGTATTACCGCATACTTGAGGGAATTCCAGTACCGCAGCGCCACTACGGCAGACTTCTTAAGGGTAATGGAGAATCAGAGCTCCATGAATCTTGCAGGTTATTGCGCAATCTGGCTGGAGTCAAAGGAGTTCCCAACTGCGGCTGCTTTGGAAATCCTGCAAAAAGATTCATTTGTCAAAAAATATTATGAACTGGCCGCCATGAGGGTGGCAAGATTTGACGATGCCTACCCAGTTTACAAAAAGATTTTGGAAAGCCCGGTTTCTCAGTACCTGCTTAAAGAAATGGTCATGCAACTCAATGGTCAGATTGACCCTAGAAAATATGTGTTACTGGGTGATGCGACAAGATTGGGTAGTGTAGAGGTGCGCCAGTTGATAGCGCGTTCAACAGAACAGCTTAATGCTCAGAACCAGCGGTACATCAAGTCCATGCTTGATGAGCCTTCATATGTCACTCGTGAGAGTGTCTTATATCTTATGTGGAATGCTGCTACCGATAGACGTGAATTTCTTCAAGAGACCCGTAAAAGATGGGCTGGGTTCAATCCTAGTCTCGATATGGCATGGAATGCAATGGCCCTAAGTTCTAAAGACTACGCCAAAGAGGATTTAAAAGTATTTCTTAAGAGATTGCGAAGCTATACTGCCCCAGAATACGCCCCATCTACTAGAACTGCCGCATTAGACTATTTAATTAATCTAGACTTAATGGGGTATCAAAATTACATTGATCTCATGGATGCTAGTATTAACCATGTATGGCGATTTTATAAAAATTCACGCGACCTACTCAAGTCACTCAACAAAAAAGAAAAGTACCAACCAGTAATAAAACAGGCTTTGGCTTTTTTTGAAGGTGCAGATAAAAATAAAATCCAGCGGATTTTGAAAAATGAGCTCTAGAAGAGATCAGAAACCTCTTTTCTCAAGTAGCTCAACGCCGTAGCACTAGGAGACTGTTTGTCCATAAGAACATTTAAAATTCCATGTCTCAAACCATCGGCGGTTGTTATTTTATCGGTGAGGGATACCTGCCGTATTTTTTGAATAGTGGTATTTTTTGCCCCTCTTATAACATTCCAGGCTTCTTCACTTATATAGATCTGCTGTGCAATATTGTGCTCAAATTCCAGCTCTATGGCGGCTACTAGCGATTGCTCATAATCTGCCTTGTTCATGTCTCCCGGCTTTGTGCGTACCACAAGGTTTGCAGGTTTGATTCTCTCTAGAAATAAGGTCATGCGCTCGTAGGCCTGCATACGGGTGGGCAGTGTTTTACCCTGGGATTCCCGTACCGTAATAAAGCGTCGCCTTTTTTCCTCATTCTTCATAAATGCAGAAAAGAAGTAATAAGCAATCACACTTATTAAAAATGCGGGGAGTAAAATTGTAAATACTAGAAGCGGGGTCAATTCCATTATAATATGGTTAGTACGGATATATTAAAAGCTAATTCAATGATCTAAGGCAACAGGACGGATCATGGTTCAATTGCTGGTTATCTTGAATGACTTTGATTGCAACGAATTTACTTGTAAAAAGTTGCTTGACAAACCACTTATTTTTATCGACTAGGACCGCGACCGGTTATTCCCTCCCAGGTATGGGCAGTCCCTTAGATCATTCATACTTTTAAAAGCTACCGGGGTTTTTTGATAGCCATAAGCATGTTCTAGGGTTTGGGTAAGACTATTGTCACCCAGACTCACATCTACATCTCTCATATCCAGTTGGCTAGGGTGTTCATAGCCCGCGGCATGGGTAATTTCCAGAAATTCCTTATTGAATTTTTTAAAGTAACTGGCAAGCCGTTCTGCTTTTTCTGGGACTACAATCCCTCTTTGCAACCATTTGTTCATAGTTGCCACGCCACTAGGGCAGTTGTTTGTATGGCATTCTTTGGCCTGGATGCAACCTATGGATAACATGGCCTCGCGAGCAACATTGATACAATCTGCACCCATGGCAAAAGCCATCGCAGCCTTTGCGGGAAATCCCAGTTTACCACTAGCTACAAAGACAATCTTATCGGTCATCTCTCGATCCTGAAAGACCTTGTAAAGGTCCTTGAACCCAAAGACCCAGGGTAGGGATACATGGTCTGCAAAACTAGGTGGAGCGGCACCGGTACCACCCTCACCACCATCTACGGTTATGAAATCGGGACCTTTTCCGGTTTTCTTCATTAAATCTGCCAGCTCCTCCCATTGAGCTGTTTTTCCTATGGCCGCCTTGATCCCTACCGGCAATCCAGTTGCATCAGCAATCTTTTCTACAAAGTCAATCAGTCCCTGCATACCATCAAAAGCGCTGTGGTAGGGAGGTGAGATAACGTCCTGACCTTTTTCAACATTACGTATCTCGGCAATTTCATCAGTAATTTTTGAAGCAGGAAGAACACCTCCTTTACCGGGCTTTGCCCCTTGGGAGAGTTTTACCTCGATGACTTTGATCATTTTATTTTCTTCGACCAGTTTAATTAGTTTATCGAGATCAAAATTGCCATCATCATCACGCACCCCAAAGTAACCAGTCCCAAAGTGAAAAACTACATCTGCACCTCGCTTGTGGTAAGGTGATAGACCGCCCTCGCCGGTATTGTGGTAGGCATGAACCATTTTTGCACCAGTATTCATCGCGTCGATCGCCTTTGCAGAAAGACTACCATAACTCATCGCGCTTATGTTGATCACACTTGCTGGACGGTAGGGTCTCCTGCGATGTGCGCCCATTACTTTGGCGCAGGGCACAAATTCAGGTTCGTCTTTGGTAACACTTTCGCCATCAACCTTGTACGGTATCATCGCATTATTGATGAAGATATAATGATGCGCATAAATATCTCTATCCGTACCGAATCCCTCGTAGTTATTCTCGTTTTTTGAGCTGGCATAGATCCATCCGCGTTCAATCCTGTTAAAAGGTAGTTCCTCGCGGTTATTGGCAATAATGTACTGTCGTAAAGGTGCACCCAGTTTTTCAAGCCAGTATCTAAAATGGCCTACTACGGGAAAATTGCGCGTGATGATATGCCATGGTTGCAGTAGATCGTAGATCGCAACGATTAGTATAAATGCCAGTACGTACCAGTACCATCCCAGTTCACTCAAAAATTCCCATACTTGCTCCATGCCGTAGAATAAAATCTAAAAGTAAGATTCTTTCCTACAAAATAGAACTGGTTCTTAGATTTAGTTTTTATGAATTACGCTTTCGCGAAAGCGTGATCTTTAAATCTGGATTAGTATAAGCAACCAGAAAAAGTGTTTATCTAGGTTTAATCCCTCCTGCGTGAAGAGGAGGTTCTAGCAGAACTGCGACTACCGCCAGATGACCTGTTTGAATTGTGGTTTCTGGGACGTGAGCTACCTCCACGACCGCGCTGCCCTTGATTTTTTAAACTTGGTTCTGCAGCGTCTTCCATTCTAAATTCAAAGTCATGGTCTTCTACAACGGGAATCCTGGTTTTGATAAGTTTCTCTATGTCCTTAAGGAATGGTCGTTCCTCCAGCATACAGAAGCTTACGGCAAGACCGCTAGCACCTGCCCGACCAGTGCGGCCTATGCGATGGACATAACTCTCTGCTATATTGGGTAGGTCATAATTCACCACATAGCTCAATTCATCGATATCAATACCGCGTGCTGCTATGTCCGTAGCCACTAGCGCATTCAGTTCCCCATCCTTAAACGCCTGTAGCGCGCGCTGTCGTGCGCCCTGACTTTTATTCCCGTGGATCGCGGCACTCTTGATTCCAGCTTTGTCCAGGTCTTTAACAATCTTGTTTGCACCGTGCTTAGTCCTAGAAAAAACTAGGGTAGGAGCATTCAAACTTGAATCCAAGAGACTTACCAATAATTTGGTCTTGTTCTTTTTATTGACATGATAGATGCGTTGCTCCACCTTCTCTGCAGTAGTTTTTTCTGGTGCAATAGTCACTCGCTCAAAATCACCCAGAATTTCTCTTGACAACTTTACGATAGCTTGTGGCATCGTAGCACTAAAGAACAGCGACTGGCGCTCCCTAGGTAAGACCTTAAGCAATTTTTTTATGTCATGGATAAATCCCATGTCCAGCATCTGGTCTGCTTCATCCAGAACAAAATGCTCAATGTGTTGCAGCGATATATACTTTTGATTAATTAAATCCAGTAGTCTACCTGGTGTTGCAACCAGGACATCTACACCCCCGTGAAGTGCATATACTTGAGAGGTTTGTTTTACTCCACCAAAAATGACCGTATTCTTGATCTTAGTATATTTAGTATAGGAAGTAAAGTTCTCACCTATTTGTATTGCTAGTTCACGAGTGGGGGTGACCACAAGAGTTTTGATCTTGCGCTTCCCGCCTTCTTGCGGCTTGTTGTATAGGTCTTGTACTATGGGGATTGAAAAAGCGGCTGTTTTACCAGTACCGGTTTGCGCTACCCCCAGCAGGTCTTTTCCTTTAAGTAAGATAGGTATGGATTGAGCTTGAATAGGAGTAGGCTTTTCATAGCCCTGATCCATAAGTGCTTTAAGTATAGGGTCAACGAGACCCAGGTCTTTAAATGTCATGTAAAATTATAAGTTGCAAAGGTAGCCTTAATATTAAGGGCATAAATTTAAGCTTGACACCCAGATTTTAATATTATAGTTTTAAGCTGCGTAACAGCAGCATTGTTCAAATTCTCAAGCTTTGAGGCGATAAAAAGTGATTTGATCAAAAACCCAGCCCCGGTAAAATGGGACGGCTTTGATGGCTGTCTTTTCACCTCTTCAGGGAGAAGTGTCCCTTGATCTCTCGTGGCCCCAGCGTTTTTCCGTCCTCGTCCCGGTCCAGGTAGGTCATGGTGTACCAGTAGTCCGACTCGCTCAGGAACCTGTCGTCCAGCATTCC
>JBARYP010000014.1:0-27665 GCA_049647945.1 Nonlabens sp.
ATTTGCCAAAAGCTATTTCAATCCCATCGCCACCCAAAACATTACCCACGGTCAGGAGTTTTTTGTCATTAGTGGGACCTTTGAAAAAAACGATCGGGATGAAAAGATCGTGGTCAGTTCAAAACGGGGTGCAAAACGCATCGTTAAACGCAACGGCAAGATCTATGAAAAGATCGCAGACCATATAGGACTGCTGCCGCTGGTCATCATCTCCCCGGCAGATCGTGATTTGATCACAGAGGGTAGCGATACCCGGCGCAAGTTCCTGGACGGGGTCATCTCGCTGGAAGATCCCGTTTATCTTAACCGGTTAATGACCTACAACCGCCTCGTGCAACAGCGCAATGCCCTGCTCAAATATTTTAATGCAAACAGCACCTTTGACAGTACGGCGCTTTCTGTTTATGATCAACAGCTGGTCGATCACGGAACTTTTATTTATTTGCGTAGGAGGGAGGTGCTGGAATATTTCATTCCCATCTTCAACAAGTACTACCAGCAGATTGCCCAGACCAGCGAGCAGGTAAACATCAACTACAAATCAGACCTCATGGTCAGCGATTTTGCGCTGGGACTCAGTAAATCGCAGCAAAAGGACCTGCAGCTGCAATATACCAGCATGGGGATCCACAAGGACGATCTCAATTTCCAACTGGACGGTTTTCCCATCAAGAAATACGGCAGCCAGGGACAGCAAAAGAGTTTTCTCACCGCCCTGAAACTGGCGCAGTTTGAATTTATCAAGGAAAAGAGTAAGACCGTCCCTATCTTGTTGCTGGATGATATTTTTGACAAACTGGATGAGTCTAGGGTTGCCCAACTGGTGAATATGGTGAATCAAGAACAATTCGGTCAGATATTTATAAGCGATACCCACCCAGAGCGCACTGAGGAAGTCATCAAGAGAACCAATCAATCCTATAAGATCTTCAAGCTATGAAAACCTATCGGCTATTATTGTTCAGTTTACTACTGGTAGGCTGTGCTCAGGATCCAGATCAGGTACTGGCAAATCTGGAGGGTTACTGGAGTATTGAAAAGGTGGTGCTGGAAGATGGGACTGATCGTGAATATCCATTTACCTCGTCGCTGGACCATTTTACATTAACTAACAACAGCGGCACAAAAAACCGTGTGGTACCGCGATACGACAACGTCATGGTATCGACTGAAACTCCCATTCCATTCAAGATAAAACAATCCGATTCTGCAACCTTGCTGGTGTTTGAAGAAGGTGCGGCGCAGTACACGCAAACGCTGGTCAAGTGTAGTGAGGAACAATTGATCCTAGAACACGAGAATGGTATGAAGTACTACTATAAACCCTATGATGCCCCTCAAAATGCGGAATAACAAAAAAGAAGGTATCGTCAACATGAGCGATGCGCTCAAGGATTTTAAAGCTCAAAACCGCCTACAAAAAGGCTTTGAAAAAGCCGATGTCAATGAGGCCTGGGTGACCGTGATGGGTAATGGGGTAAATAGTTATACCACCCATATCTCCCTTAAAAACAAAACCTTGCTGGTTAATCTATCTTCATCGGTTCTACGACAAGAGTTGCTTTACGGGAAAACCAAGATCATTAAAAACCTGAATGATCACCTGGGCCGCGAGCTTATCGAGACAATCGTGCTTAGGTGAACATTATACCTGCAATATTCTAAGTCATAGCATCGCTGATGTCCAGCACTAGGAAATTTCAGTCCAGTTTCTACAACAGAAAATAGGCAATTTTCAATTGCCAGCAACACCGCTATAGCGTTAGCAATCTAACTATTATTGTCGAAACCTTTAATCCAGGTAATTACGTTGTTTGATCTGTAAAAATCCGCTTTGCTTTCTTCAAGATCAATGTCTGATAGACCATAATTACCGCGCTGGACATAGGTGTTGTAAGGATGAACTTCGTGATACGCCTGGTAGTGTTTGCTATCAGTCAGTTTCTGTCGTAGTTATTCCATTACTGCGGCGGCCGGCCTTTTTTTATTACAGTACTAAAGACAGCACTAGTAACGCTACGCATGTACAACGGTGAGCCTAGATGGAATACACCTCTGGGAATTAGTCAGTGGCGCTTTCTTAAATTATCTTCTATCGCTTGTTTAAACAATGGATTCCCTAAAGCACTAATCATGATTAAGTAAGAAAAATCCACGTCTTCATAAGTAGGGAGTACGCAACGGGTTCGTTTGTGGGTGATCACATTCAAAGATTAATTCCACTAAATATCTATATCTGTATAAACGCCGCCCTCATGAAACATCTTAAGAAAACGCCATAAATCTACTTTCTCAACGGTTTTCTTATTACATATTTTCCAGTAATCGGTTCTACTTAGATGTGTTAAGAGGTAACGCTCGACATCTACATCATCGCTTATTTCTAACTGCCAGTCTACATTTTTTTCTCGTAGGTTTTTAATACCGTATCGCAATAACGGATGTTATTGTCGCACTAGAATTTTGTCTTTCCAGGTAACATGAATTGTATGTGGTATAGGAGCGAGGTGACTTATATCTAGCAATTTATTATACATATCTATGATGATAAGTAATCAAAGGAGCTGCGTCATGATGATCTGAATATACTAGCATTAACTATACAAATACTTGAAGTGGTTACAGCTTTCGCGTAAGCGTAAACCAGAGAATAACCACGAGTTGGAGTATTAAATATAGAATTGCATTATATCAAAATTTATAGCTTAGAACTATTCACTACGCTGTAACTACCTGAGTTACCGGATCGCAATCAAATAAAACCGCCCGTTAAAAACTATAAACGATAATTTGTAACTATAGTTTACTTACACCTCAAATCTCCACCCATGACGATCCTCGCCCTGGTTATAGTAGATTTTCTTTAATTCGGTTTTGAATCGCGTGGCATAACTGTCGTCTACTTCTTCAATGTCGTGGGTCAATTCTTTGTGTTTAAAGCCTTTAATAGGTACCACCACAGCAGCCGTTCCCGTACCGAAAATCTCTTGGAGCTCACCATTTTCAGCGGCTTGTAATACTTCCTTGACGCTTATTCTTCTTTCCTCAATTTTAATTCCGTTGTCTTTGGCGAGTTGGATAATACTGCGCCTAGTCACCCCGTTGAGGATGCGATCATTATTGGGTGCGGTAAGCAGCTTATCGCCTATGCGCACAAAAATATTCATGGTTCCTGCTTCCTCCAGATACTCGTGGGACGCGGCATCAGTCCAGATAATTTGCTGGTAACCTTCTGCCAGGGCAAGATTATTGGGATAGAAACTCGCGGCGTAGTTTCCTGCTGCTTTCGCATAGCCCACACCACCGTCTGCTGCGCGTGAGAAATCAGATGCAATAATCACCTTTACCTCACCCTTGTAATAGGCAAATGCGGGCGACATCACCACCATGAACTTATATTCGGTCGCAGGTGCTGCGGCAACTCCGTTTTCACTAGCAATCATAAATGGGCGCAGATAAAGCGACACACCATCGCCAGATCGTACCCACTCGCGATCCATGTTTACTAACTCCTTGATACCTCCCAGAAAAACCTCTTTTGGTATTTCAGGCATGGCAAGGCGCTTGGCACTTTCATTAAATCGCTTCCAGTTATCCTCTGGTCTGAATAGGTGAACGTTACCCTTTCCATCATTAAAGGCTTTCATACCTTCAAAAATCGCCTGTCCATAGTGGAAGACCTTGATACTGGGCTCTACTTGTATGGGACCGTAGGGTTTGATAATCACATCATGCCATTCACCGTTACGCCAGGTACATTCCAACATGTGGTCTGTAAAGGTCTTTCCAAAGGTGAGCGTTTCAAAATCTACGTTCTTGATTTTTGATTCCGATACCTTATCTACAACGATTGCGCTGGTGCTAGTCATGATGGGTTTTATATTTTTGCAAAGATACTCCAGTATTATAAATGTCAAAATATGGTATTTGCGTAAATTTGGATAAATTATAAACAATGAGACAGATATTTCTTTCAATTTTTCTTGCAACCAGCCTATTTTCCTGCAAAGAAGAAAACAAAACAGATGAAATGCCCGCAGTCAATGACGAGCAGGTAGAAGAGATGGCTTTCCTAAGCTATGGTGAGAAATTCAGTTCTGACCAGGCGGTGGGAACCGACATGCTTGCCGACAAATATGAAGCCATGAAAGTGGGTGATACCCTACCTATGACGGTACGTGGAACCATAGAAGATGTTTGCAGTAAAAAAGGCTGCTGGGTCAAATTGCCAGTAGGTGAGGAGCTTGCATTTGTTAAGTTCAAAGACTACGCTTTCTTTTTACCCAAAAACTCTAAAGGAAAAGAAGTAGTATTAAGTGGCAACGCATACAAATCCATCACTACGGTCGATGAATTGCGTCACTATGCCGAGGATGATGGAAAATCCCCAGAAGAAATTGCCAAAATAACCGAGGATGAAGTCACGCTATCCTTTATGGCAAACGGAGCCTTGGTAGAGGAATTTGACAACCCAGATGTGTTCAAACCATCTGCGGAATAATCCTCTTGAAAAGAGAATTAATGAAAACGGGGGATGGTTCCTTTACCATCCACCTTCCAGCGCTCAACGAGCAATATCATAGTAAACATGGCGCCTTGCAAGAGGCGCTTCATGTTTTTATAGCAATGGGTTTACAGGCGTTTATGGAGATTCCGCTTTCGCGAAAGCGTAATTATCATCAACAACCCCTACAAATTACTGAATATGGTTTAGGTACGGGCCTCAATGCTTTGTTGACCTATAAATATGCCAAAGAGCTGCCTATTGAATATACGGGCATTGAAGCGTTCCCTATATCACAAGAAGAGGTGCGCGCAATGGATTATGGGTCGCTGCTGGAAGTACCCACGATTTATCTAGGTATACATGCGGCTCCATCTGGGAAGGAAATGTTCCTAAGTGAAAACTTCCAGCTGCTTAAAGTTGAGGAGAAATTTGAAAGCTATACGGCTCCTCATAGTGCAGATATAGTCTACTACGACGCCTTCGGTCCACGTACGCAACCCGAACTCTGGATGCCTGAAATTTTCCAGAATACCTACGAAGTATTAAAACCGGGAGGTTTTCTGGTAACTTATTGCGCGCAAGGACAGGCGCGCCGCAATATGCAAAGCGCTGGTTTTACGGTGGAACGATTGCCTGGACCTCCCGGTAAGCGCGAAATGTTACGAGCCACCAAACCGTCTGTTTAAACTTACCCTAGCTTTTAAAACAGACGCTGTTGTTCGAAATAATGGACGATTGAGATCAACTAGAAGAAAATCAAAGTTTAATACTTTTTCAAACGTTATGACTTTTTTTATTTTACCATCTACACGCTGGACATTAAGACACAAGGTCAACTATTAGCTTTAGAAAACATATGATTACGTCGTGGAGTTGCTTAACAATATACCGTAATCAAGAATCACGAATCAAACAAAGTTCATTTTGAAAAGATCATCTTAAACCAAAAGCAAAAACCCGGATCAGACATTTTACTATTAAAGATGCAAGCTGTGGTTCTTATTTGGTATTCAAAAATCACATCATCTAGACTTTAAAAGTGGACTAGTGTTGTATTTACCCACCTGTGCTATTTAATTTACAAATGGGCAGAATGACAGTTTCATGTTTGAATCAGACTTGGGCTCATTCATCGATTACTTATTTTCAATCCATTGCCTAGCATTCACAAAAGCCTCTAGCCACGGCGAGACCTCATCATGTTTACGATCTTTGGGGTAATGGGCCCAGTTCCAAGGGAAAGTAGAACGTTCTAGGTGCGGCATCATTACAAGGTGTCTACCATCATCGCTATTGAGCATCGCAGCATTATAGTCGCTGTCATTTGGATTTGCGGGATATCCATCAGAGGCCCAGGTGCCGGGAATTTGATAGGAGGCTCTCTCAAGCGGCAAATTAAACTTGCCCTCTCCATGAGCTGCCCATATACCTAGCGTTGCGCCGGCTAGACTCTTGAGCATGATAGAGTTGTTCTCTTCAATGGTCACACTCGTAAAGCTACATTCAAATTTTGCCGAATCGTTATGAAGCATCTTCGGCTTTTCTTGATGGTCAGGATTAATTAAACCCAGTTCTATAAATAGCTGGCAACCATTGCAAACACCCAGACTCATAGTGTCTTCTCTGGCAAAAAAGTTTTTCAAAGCCGTGTTTGCCGTTTCGTTGTATAAGAAGGCACCGGCCCATCCTTTGGCGCTACCCAATACATCACTATTTGAAAATCCTCCTACCGCAGCAATAAATTGAACATCACTTAGATCCTCCCTACCAGAGATTAAATCTGTCATGTGTATGTCCTTTACATGAAAACCTGCCAAATGCATGGCCCTGGCCATCTCCCGCTCAGAATTGCTTCCTTTTTCTCTTATAATGGCTGCTTTGACCCGATCTTTGTCAGAAGATACGTCCGGTAAGCTACCATCAAAATGAGCTGGAAATTCAAATTTGAGCGGCTGCTGGTCCAGATTTGCCGCTCTTTCATCTGCTTTATCTGGTTTTGTTTGCTGGCGATCCAGTAGGTGAGAGGTCTCATACCATATGGCTCTCATCTCTTTGACCTCGAGGTGGAGATCATTTATTTTCAGTACGGGCTCATCAGTCGCATGACCTATCTTGTAGAACGGAATTCCACAGGTTGCTAGTAGCCCAGATACATCTTCAGTAGTTTGTAGAACAACACCTATATTTTCAGACAGCAAGATTTTTACCAAGTCGCTACCTAATTCTGATAAATCTAATTGCATCCCGACCTTTTGGGAAGGAAAACACATTTCCAATAATGTAGTAATCAACCCACCGCTACCTATATCGTGGCCTGAAAGGACCTTACGCTCTTTTATTAATTGTTGTATGGCGTTCCATCCTCTAGCAAAAGCAGAACTATCAATCACGCTAGGACAATCACTTCCCAGCTTGTTCATGGTTTGTGCAAAGCTGCTGCCACCTAGTAGGTGCTCATCGCCACTTAGGTTCAGATAATAGATAGGAGCAGACTTTACGTCTTGAAGAACCGGCTCCACAATATTGTTCAAATCAATACAGGTACCTACACTACTGATGATTACCGTACCGGGGGCGAGGACTTCCTTATCTGGGTATTTTTGTTTCATTGATAGGCTATCCTTACCGGTGGGAATGTTGATTCCCAGCTCAATGGCAAAATCACTTACCGCTTGCACGGTCTTATACAATCTTGCGTCTTCACCCTCGTTATTGCAGGCCCACATCCAGTTGGCACTCAGGCTTACTCCCTTCAACCCTTTTTCTAGCGGTGCAAAAACAAGATTGGTAAGCGCCTCACCGATGGAGTTGCGAGCACCAGCCACGGGATTGATAAGGCCACTTATGGGGCTGTGACCTATACTGGTAGCAATACCGTTTTTACCATTATAGTCCATTGCCATAACTCCTACATTGTTGAGGGGTAGTTGCAATTCACCGCAGGTTTGTTGTTTAGCCACCCTACCTGTTACACAGCGATCTACTTTGTTGGTTAGCCAGTCTTTACAGGCTACAGCTTCAAGCTTTAATACAGCTTTTATATAGTCTTTAATTAAGGCGTCGTCATAGTTGATGGAATCGTATTCTCTCACAATAGAACGGTCATTCATGACTGTTTCTGGACTGGAACCGAACATGTCTTCAAGCGCCAGATCCATGGGATTCCTTCCATCCCTCTCACTAAATATAAATTGGTTGTCGCCAGTTACCTCACCGACATTATAGAAAGGCGCTCGTTCTCGCAGCGCAATGGTTTCTAATTGTACAGTATGTCTGGGATCAATTACCAGTCCCATACGCTCCTGCGACTCGTTTCCTATCAATTCCTTGCGGGATAAAGTGGGATCGCCACTAGGTAGTGCGTCCACGTCTATGGTACCACCAGTTTCTTCCACCAGTTCAGACAGGCAATTGAGATGCCCGCCAGCACCGTGGTCATGGATTGATTTTATGGGATTGTCGTCAGTTTCTACGAGGGCTCTAACGGCATTTGCTGCGCGTTTTTGCATCTCGGGGTTTGAACGTTGTACGGCATTCAATTCAATACCGCTGTCCATCGATCCGGTGTCTGCACTACTTACTGCTGCGCCTCCCATTCCTATACGGTAGTTGTCACCACCCATCACGATAATGTCATCGCCTGGTGCTGGCGTCTTTTTAAGCGCTTGATCCAGTTTACCGTATCCCACGCCGCCGGCTTGCATGATTACCTTATCGTAACCTAGCAGCTGGTCGCCCTCCTGATGTTCAAAGGTCAATACCGATCCAGCAATAAGCGGCTGGCCAAATTTGTTACCGAAGTCGCTAGCGCCGTTGGAAGCTTTAATTAAAATATCCATGGGCTTTTGATACAACCATTTTCTGGCCTCAAACCCATTTTCCCAAGGGCGGTCATTTTTCAACCTGCTATAGCTGGTCATATACACGGCTGTTCCCGCGAGAGGTATGGAGCCCTGGCCACCAGCTAGTCGATCCCTGATCTCGCCACCAGAACCCGTAGCGGCACCATTGAAGGGTTCTACCGTCGTGGGAAAGTTGTGGGTTTCTGCCTTGAGTGAAATGACAGACTCAAAATCCTTGTTTTCATAAAAGTCTGCCTTATCGGGACTGGCAGGAGCAAATTGTTGTGCTACTGGGCCTTTTACAAATGCCACATTATCGCTATATGCGCTTACGATATCGTTGGGGTTTTCCTTACTGGTCTTTTTGATGAGCTGGAAAAGGGATTGTTCTTTTTCATCTCCGTCAATGATAAACCTACCGTTAAAAATTTTATGCCTGCAATGTTCAGAATTGACTTGGGAAAACCCGAAAACCTCAGAGTCGGTAAGTTTGCGTTCCAGTTTATTTGAAAGTTCTATTAAATAGTCAATCTCGTCGTCGCTAAGCGCCAGACCTTCCTTTGTGTTATACGCTGCAATATCCTCTACTTCTTCAACCCCGGCCGCCTCGATAGCAATAGTGAACTGATCCTGATCCAGACCATTATGTTTTTGCAATAACATCTTATCATACGTACTTTTCTCGGCGCACTTGTGAAATTCCTCAATCCTGACAATTCCCTCGATTTCCATGTTTCTACAAATCTCAACGGCATTAGTCGACCACGGGGTTATTGTTGTTGCTCGAGGGCCGGTAAAGTAACCATCAATCTCTAGCGCGTCGATTTTTTGCTCACCGCCGAACAGCCATTGCAGCTTTTTATCCGTTTCCACAGAAAGGGAATCTACCGCCTCCACGGCATAAACTAACTGGTCTTTACTACCATAAAAATGAATCATAGCTACGGGTTTGTCTCTTATTTACAAAGATACTTTTTTAGGGTGGGGTTGGATGTGTTTACGCTTTCGCGAAAGCGGAATTACTAACAACATATCAATACTATATAGCAAGGTATCTCAATAATTTTAACTTGTTGATAAGACCGTTGTGATCACCTGATTTAATAAGAGAATATTGACCAATGAATGACATTTGTAACAGATCTGTTGTGTAATCTTGTATTTTAAAACTAACTACATGAGATCCATACTTTTTACCTTGATTTTTCTATTCAGTTGTAATGTTGACGCCTATGACTGGGGGAAAACCGGTCACCGCGTGACAGGTGCCATTGCAGAGAAGTATTTGAGCCGCAAGGCAAAGCGAGCCATTGCAGATTTGCTAGATGGAGAATCGCTCGCTCTTGTATCCACTTATGCAGATGAGATAAAAAGTGATCGATCCTATAAGAGATACGGACCTTGGCATTATGTGAACGTCCCATTTGATAGTACCTATGAGCAGCATCCCAAAAGTAAAAAAGGCGATGTGATACAGGGAATTGATAAATGCATTGCGGTGCTCAAATCAAATACTGCCACTAGAGAGGAGAAGGCATTTCACCTGCGTTTACTGGTTCACCTGGTAGGGGATATGCACCAGCCACTCCATACCGGTCTAGCAGAGGACAAAGGTGGAAATGATTTCCAGGTACAATGGTTCAGAAAGGGAACTAATCTACATAGCTTATGGGATAGCAAGATGATCGATAGCTATGGTATGACCTATACAGAGCTGGCAGACAATGCCCAAAAGCTTTCTAAATCACAGCGTAAGCAAATCATGTCTGGTACACACAGGGATTGGTTACGAGACAGTCGTGTTCTGGTAAAAAAAATCTATCAAGACACCCAAAAGGGCGACAAACTGGGTTACCGTTATATGTACGACTATTTTGACATCCTACGCGGGCAACTGCAAAAGGGCGGTTTGCGTCTAGCGGCTTTATTAAACGACCTACTGGGATAATAAGTCGATTCAGTTTTTAACTGAAATATGTTTTGTTATACAAGAAAACTACAGTTTATCTAAGTGCTACTCGCACCCTCATCCATAGATAAAACTGTAACCCCAAAATTACCGATGCTATTACTAGGTGAATAGCCTGTGATCCAAACGGGAAATCTAGGTAGTTCATTGCTATGCCGCTAGCTACGGTTATGGCTACAGCAGCAATTAAACCATAATAAGCCTGACGGGGATGATGGTAGTTCCTGATCCCGCGGTAGGTAAAGTAGGATAAGAGTAGTACAATCAAAATGGAGTAGGAGCGATGTACGTAAAATAGGATCGGTCCGTTTTCCAGCCAGGTAGAATTGAGTGGGTAACCAAATAAATCAACTTGATGGTCCACATATTGACGCACCTGGGTCCCCAGCGCAATCTGAATTAAGGTAAGCAGGATAAATACCGTAGTAAATCTTACAAACGATCTGGAAGAGTTGTAGCGTTTATCAACGGGAAGAACTTCATGCAACAGATACAATAACAAGCCTACAATAAGCAGGGCAACAATCATATGGATGGTGATCAGTACGGGAGATAAATTTGTATCCACCACAATCTTACCGATAACCGCCTGGATCAACATACCCAATAAAGCGACTACACTCAACACCGTAATCCTAGGACGAGTTTTTAAGTACTTTAATGAAAATATGCAGGTAATCAATACTGCGATACCACCCAGTGCTCCTATAAGCCTGTTAATATATTCCGTCCACGTGTGAAATTTATTGAAGGTACTGTAATCATGCTTTGTATAGGGTTGCCAGTCTGACTCCTGGTAACTACTGGAAGTGACAAAATCCTTTCTAGCTACTTTTAGTTCTTCATCAACTATGATCACCATGCCTTCCTTATAAGAGGTTTGCGGTGAGAATTCCAGCTCTACCCGTTCTGTGGGTGGAATCAAGTAGCCAAAACATTTGGGCCAGTCTGGACAACCCATCCCGCTGCCCGTCATACGTACTACAGCACCAGCTATGATAATTAAATAAATCACCCCAATACTTACACGTAGGGACTTGCGATAATTCTGGGTTGTCAAATAGTTCAAGTATCTATTCTTTTATGAGCTATAAGTCGATCTCTTTATAACGAAATATCAAAACACGGCAAAGTTTATTAAATTATAGCAAGTGCCTAAATTATTAATGCATACGATCACCACGCAATTTGAGATAGGGTAGAAAAAAGGCTTCATATTCTAGCCAGTATTTCCAGCGGTTAGTAACTTCTTGTTCAGTAAAGTGGTTGCGCGCCAATTTTAAAAAAAGCTTATAATGTGCAGCTTCTGCTACCATAAACTTGTGATAGAATTGTTTGAGATCATCTTCCTCGAGCTGTTGTGACAGCATTTTGAATCGTTCACAACTGCGCGCCTCAATTAACGCGCATATTAAGAGTTGATCCAGGAACAATTGGGCACGACCCTGACCTTTAGGCTTTCCTTGCATTAATTTCTTGATGTATTCATCTGGTCGTTGAATACCCAGGACTAGATTGCGTTTCTTTAATTCTGCCAGTACCTGCCTGAAATGTCCCCATTCCTCAGTAACTACAGGTGATAACTCTTCTACTATATCCATTTTATCAGAGTGCATCTGGATGATGGATATGATTGTGCTAGCTGCTTTTTGCTCGCAAAACGCATGGTCAGTCAATATATCTTGCAAACTGAGTGCTGCCAGATCAACCCAGCGAGGATCTGTAGGTAGATTGAGGCCTAGCGTGGTTTTTTGAAGTTGTTTCTTCATAAAGACAAAGTTCGTATATAATAAGTAACCGTTCCAAGATAGGACCGTAGAATGTAATCCAAACATCGTTTAAATTTGTACGTCAAACCGCCTGATCCATGAAAAATGCTGTTACCTCGCTTCTGAATATAAAATACCCCATAATTCAAGGTGGAATGATCTGGGCAAGCGGTCACAAACTAGTTACCGCAGTAAGTAATGCGGGCGGGCTGGGTTTAATAGGTGCTGGCTCCATGTATCCAGATGTATTGAAGCATCACATAAAAAAAACAAAAGCAAATACCAACCAATCTTACGGCGTAAATGTTCCCCTATTATACACCGACCTGGAAGAGATTCTGGAAATTATCATAGCAGAAAAAGTACCTATTGTTTTTACAAGCGCCGGTAATCCTAAAACACATACCCAGCGCCTTAAAGAAGCGGGAATAACCGTAGTGCATGTCGTAAGCTCGGCAAAGTTTGCAATTAAATCTCAAGAAGCTGGAGTGGACGCCGTGGTAGCCGAGGGCTTTGAGGCTGGAGGCCACAACGGTAGGGAAGAAACCACCACTATGGCATTGATCCCCCAAGTTACCGCTGCGGTTGACATACCCGTGATTGCTGCTGGTGGTATCGCTAGTGGTAAAAGCATGCTTGCAGCTATGGCGCTAGGAGCACAGGGGGTGCAAGTAGGGTCAAGATTTGTGGCGACCCATGAGGCGAGTAGCCATATCAACTTTAAAAATGCTGTGGTAGAAGCAAGTGAGGGCGCGACACACCTGACTCTCAAGGAGCTGGCCCCCGTACGCTTGATGCGCAATAAGTTTTGGGGAGACATTCAGGATCTTTACAAAGAATGCCCATCAGATTTTGAATTAAGCAAACTGCTGGGGAGAGCTAGGGCAAAAAAAGGGATGTACGAGGGCGATTTAATTGAGGGAGAACTTGAAATAGGTCAGGTGTCGGGATACCTGAATGAAATTATACCAGCTGCTACGGTGGTTGAAAACATGGTAACAGAATATAATGAGACTGCTTTAAGATTATCAAACAACCTACTCAATGGGTAGGGAACAAACCGCTGTAGAAGAACGATGGAATGTAATAACCCATGGACTGGGAATATTACTATTCCTGTTAGCGACGATATATTTGTTCATTAATAGTAGTTTACAAGATCCCTATATTTTTTGGGGAATAGCAATTTACTCAGGCAGCCAGCTTTTTCTATATAGCTCATCGACTAGCTATCATTATGCTACGAGGTATAAGATTAAATTTCAACTACGTAAACTAGATCATGTATCGATCTATTTTTCAATTGCAGGGACTTATACGCCAATTTGTTTGACCAGCTTATGGGATGGTGAGGGGCTTATTATTCTAATCGCGGTATGGTCCATTGCTGCGTTTGGGACCATCTGGAAATTGTTTTTTACCGGTAAATATGAAGCCTTTTCTGGTCTTCTTTACCTGGTTATGGGTTGGCTTGTGGTGATTGATCTGGATGGACTCGTTGACGCGCTGAGTAAGCTCCAGCTAAATTTGTTGATTGCTGGTGGCGTGTTTTTTACATTGGGAATTATCTTCTACGCCTGGCGTAAGTTGTTTTTCAATCACGTAATCTGGCACGTTTTTGTTCTTGCCGGTAGTATCAGTCACCTGCTGCTGGTAGCATCTGTTGTCACTAAATAAATACAGTTTCTTGTGGTAGGTTGTAAGTATCGACATTTGTATTTACAGGGTAGCTGTACAACCTAACATAGATACAGGGGATTTAGGTATTCCGCTTTCGCGAAAGCGTAATACTAACAGCCCATGAACTCTTATTAATGAATTTTTGACTTCAGACAACCCTTTTACTTACCGACTGGACTACAAAAAATAACCAAGTAAACCGCCAATAATCATTACCGCTACCTTGACTAGATTGAATTTATGTGCCTCACTTGCCTCAAGGATCAATGTGGTGGAAACGTGCAGTACTACACCAGCAACGACTGCCTTGATGGCCAGCATGACGGGATTTGAAAAGGAAGCAAAATCTGCTGTGAGACTACCCAACGGAGACATCAAGGCAAAAATCAGCATTACACCCAGGGATTTGATCCAGCCATAACCTGAATTCAACAGGAAACCGGTAAAGATGAATGCGATAGGTAACTTATGGACGGCAATGCCATAGATCATTCCAGACCCCTCCTGTAACGGCATTCCTTCTAGATATGCGTGAAGACACAGACTTATAAAAAGCAAAACAGGAAAACCGCGATTACTAGTGGAATGTATATGACCATGTTCTGCACCTTTTGAGAAAAACTCCAGCACAATTTGAAACAGCACACCCAGCAGTAAAAACCCGCCGGGGTGCGCTAGGTCATCATCAAAGATTTCTGGTAAAAATTCTGATACCACGGCACTCAACAGGAATGCTCCAGAGAATGCCAGTAACAGTTTAGTTTGCGCGGTCGTTCTGGACTTCAATAATGCAGCCAGGAAAAAACCCAAGAGTACTGCGGTAAATGGGAGTGAAAGGTGCCACATCATATTGATCACAAATGTACTTTAGATTCTATGAGTGTGGTGGTAATGATGGCAACAACATATACAAAATAAATGTCACTATTACGTAGTAGTTCATAATTAAATTTAAATTTTAACATAATAACCACTTAATTATGGTGACAACATAGAATAAGACCGTACTTTTGCGCCGCTTTTGTACGAAATTAGGTAATAATTAAATATGCAAGGCTATGAAGATATACTTACCACTTATTGCTTTATTGTTTAGTTATCATATAGCAATCGCAGCACCTGCGACTCTCAACAAAATTTTAGTCGATCACCAGGCTGAATCTGTTGCCACATTGAACCCCGCCGCTACTTTCTCTTACTACGGTCCTAGCCAGCAAACAGAATCCCTTGATCAAATCTTGATGGAGTATTCCATGGTCTATGTAAAGCCTATGGGTTTTACCTCCTTTAAGGAAGCTCTAGGTTTTAAAGAATCCCAGGGTAGGTACGGAGCGGTCAATACGCTGGGTTATATGGGTAAATACCAGTTCGGCGCTACGACGTTACAACAGCTGGGCATTTCTAATTTTGACGCCTTTCTACGATCACCTAGACTTCAGGAGAGGGTATTTGTCAAGAATCTGGATTATAATCGCAAATACCTAACTAGTTATATTGAAAAATATAACGGCAAGGTGATCGGTGGTGTAACGATTACCGAGAGCGGTATTCTTGCCGCAGCGCACCTATCTGGAGCTGGAGGTGTGCGCAGGTACCTGCGATCTAATGGGCATAGCTATGGTAGCGACGCCTATGGAACTACCGTTAAAAACTACCTCAAGAAATTTTCTGGGTACGATCTGGATGTGATCTAGCTGTAACTTCGGCTACCAAAAATCGCACTACCGATTCTTACCATGGTGGCACCTTCTTCCAGAGCCAGTTGATAATCTCCGGTCATTCCCATGGACAACTCCATACAGGGGTGTACAGGACCCAGTAAGTTACCATCACGCAACTTTTCGGCTAGGGTAGCTAGTGTTTTAAATTCTTTTCTAATTTGCTCTTGATCATCAGTAAGGGTCGCCATTCCCATAAGTCCCTTGATAGTTATGTTTTGCAAGTCTTTAAATTCATTCTGTGCAACGTATTCTATCAGCTGGGCGGGATCAAAGCCATATTTATTTTCCTCTGTCGCGATGTGAACTTGAAACAAGCAATCTATAATTCGATTTTCTTTAAGTGCTTGTTTGTTGACTTCTTTAAGTAATCTAGGGGAATCAATACTGTGAATGAGGTGGACAAATGGCGCCAAATATTTCACTTTGTTGCGCTGTAGATGACCGATCATATGCCACTGGATATCCTTAGGCAGCTTCTCATATTTTTCTGCCATCTCCTGGACTTTGTTTTCTCCAAATATCCGCTGGCCGGTATCGTATGCTACTTGTAGGTCCTCTATCGGTTTAGTCTTGCTTACGGCTACCAGTTTAGCTTTGGGTTCTACGCTTTCGCGAAAGCGTAATAAATTATCTACTATGGAACTCATAAGTCAAATGGATAACAATCAATTACAAAAATCTAAAAGTCATAGTCACAAATTAAAACTCGTAAATCACGAGACCGCTGGGTAACTTAGGCCGTATAAAAGTACTTTTGGGTGGCATGGTAAGACCAGCATCTGCTATTCTCTTCATCTGGGTTACTGTCGCGGGAAATAAGTTAAAAGCAACAGCATACTCACCAGAATCAACTCGTTCTTTCATCCTGACCAGATCGCCCTTTCCATAACTGTAATCTAGCCTGGTGTCAGTACGCAAATCACCGATAGCCAGGATGGGTTGAAGCACCAGATCGTATAACATCTGGGCATCAAGATCATCTAGTGGGTTCTCAATATCTGCATAGGTTTTCCTGAGGTACAAACTGTAATACTCGCCGTCCAGATACATGCAAAAGTGATGTTTTTTTGATGGTTTGTACAGCTCGATTCCCCGGTTTTGAATTCTAAAATGCTGGTCCAGCCGCATTAGAAAATCCTCTTTTTCCAAACCATTGAGATCCTTGACTAGTCTATTAAATTCATAGATATTAAGTTGACTCTCTGCAATCAGGTAACTCATGAAGTAGTTGAAGCTATCTTTTTGAGTCTCTGGATCTAGCGCGAGTAAGGAGCTACTGGAGCTGCGGTGGTGCCCGTCTGCAATGTAGAGTTCTGGCATCCTTGCAAATGCGGTTTCCAGCCGATTGATAAGATCGGGATTGTTTACTGCCCATACGCGATGCAAATTGTGATCTGTCGTAGAGAAGTTAAAACAGGCAGGGGTTGTTTTAACTTGCGCAATGATCTCATCGACCTCGTCCTGATCTTTATAGGTAAGCAAAACGGGCTCTGCATTAAAACCGACAATCTTTAAATAATCCTTGAACAAAACTTCTTTGTGATGCAGTGTGTTCTCGTGTTTTTTAATCTTATTGTCCTGGTAATCATGGGTACTAACTCCTGCTATAATCCCCGTATAACTATGGTGCGGGTCCACGTTTTCATATACGTAAAACGCAGGTTGTTCATCTTGAACCAGATAACCCTCTTCCTTAAATTCTTGATAGCGATTGTGTACGAGATTAAACCGCTCTGAGCCCTGTACCTTGTGATTAAAGCGGTAACCCGGGTTTAATATTTGCAGGAAACTGTAGGGATTGAATTCAAGCTGGGCTTCAAGCTCTCGTTCTTCATAGTCCTGATAGGTGCGAGAAATGAGGTGCGCAGCCTTGTCGCTGGAAGCCCTAACGCCACAAAAAGGTTTGATTACCGGCATTGCTATCTAAGGATTATTTGAAACTGGCACTTACATGCTCTGCCTTGCGACTTTGGGAATAATCATAAAATCCCTCGCCAGATTTGACTCCTTTTTTACCTGCCATGACCATATTTACCAATAATGGACAGGGAGCGTATTTAGGGTTCTTGAATCCATCATGCATAACATTCAATATTGATAGACATACATCTAATCCTATAAAGTCTGCCAGCTGTAAGGGCCCCATAGGGTGAGCCATTCCCAGTTTCATCACGGTGTCAATCTCTACAACCCCAGCTACCCCGTTGTACAAGGTTTCAATAGCCTCGTTAATCATGGGCATTAGAATTCGGTTTGCAACAAAACCGGGATAATCATTTACCTCAGTAGGGGTTTTACCTAATTGACCTGAAAGGTCCATGATCGTTTGGGTAACTTCATCACTTGTGGAATACCCACGTATTATTTCTACCAGCTTCATGATGGGTACCGGATTCATAAAGTGCATACCTATTACCTTATCAGGACGGCTCGTAACCGCTGCAATCTGGGTAATTGAAATGCTAGAAGTGTTAGTGGCGAGAATACAGCCTTGTGGAGCATGATCGTCTATTTGCTTGAAAATCTTCAACTTCAAATCAAGATTTTCTGTAGCTGCTTCAACAATTAGATCAGCTGTTTTTATACCTTCCTTTAGGTTTGTGTAGCTAGTAATATTAGCAAGAGTGGTGCTTTTTTCATCGCCAGTAATGCGCTCTCTAGCCACCATGCGGTCCAGATTTTTTGAAACGGTCGCAAGACCTTTATCTAGCGCCTCTTGAGAAATATCTACGAGAGCTACAGCAAATCCTGATTGTGCAAATGTATGTGCAATTCCATTTCCCATGGTACCTGCACCTATAACGGTAATATTTTTCATAAATGAATAAGAAGTTCTATTTATAGTTGTTTGAAGTTTTTTATGATTTGTAGGGCGACATCCAGGGCAAGTTTACCATCCTCTAGATTAACTATAGGTCTGGTATCGTTCAAGATGGCGCTGGCAAATGATTCCAGTTCTTCCAGAATGGCATTGTTATCTGCAATAGTAGGGTTGTCAAAGTAGATCTGTTTTTCAACACCTTCGGCGTTTTTCAGGATCATGTCAAAGTCACCTGGTTTCTCTGGTGCGTCCTTCATACGTACCACTTCTACTGCTTTTTCCAGAAAATCAACACTTATGTAAGCATCGCGCTGGAAAAATCTTGCCTTACGCATTTTTCTCAAGCTTATACGGCTAGCTGTGAGATTTGCTACGCAGCCGTTCTCAAATTCTATACGGGCATTTGCAATATCTGGCGTATTTGAAATTACGGATACACCACTAGCGCTTACTGATTTAACCTTACTGTCAACTACACTCAGGATCGCGTCGATATCATGAATCATCAAGTCCAGTACGACGCTTACATCAGTTCCTCTTGGATTGAATTCTGCAAGGCGGTGGGTTTCAATAAACATGGGATTTGTGATGCGATCAGAAACTGCTTTAAAAGCCGGATTGAAGCGCTCTACATGACCTACTTGCCCTTTGAGGTTCCGCTTTCGCGAAAGCGTAATCAACTCCTCAGCCTCTGCTACGGTAACCGTGATAGGTTTCTCGATAAAAAGGTGCTTGCCAGCTTCCAGAACCTGCACGCCGCTGGAATGATGGTAGGAGGTAGGTGTAACTACGTCTATTAGATCACAGGCATCGATCAGTTCCTGAATGTCTGAGTAATATTTATACCCATATTCTTGTTCTACTTGTGCCGCGTGTGCCCCATTTGCATCGTAAAACCCAATTAATTCAAACTGGTCACTCTGATTCAACAACTTGAGATGGATCCTTCCCAGGTGACCAGCTCCCAAAACTCCTGCCTTGAGCATAAAAACGCATTTGCCGTAAAAATAGGAAAAGCCACTATACCGTTGTAGTAATTTTATCGCAAACTAATTAGTTGTTGTCAGACTAGAATCAGTCAATTTATGAAAATGGTTTGAAAAGTTTTTATGAGCCTAACTTATCGTGGGGTCTAGAACAGTAATTTTGCACCATCGAGGACAATTTTATACATCAAGGAAAACGCAGGCAACTGGTAAAGGAGCTACAATTACTGGGAATAAAAGACCAAGCGGTACTGGAAGCCATGAATAGTGTGCCACGGCATTTATTTCTGGACAGCTCTTTTATGGAACATGCCTATAAAAACAAGGCATTTCCCATAGGCGCAGACCAGACCATATCCCATCCCCATACCGTTGCATTCCAGAGTGAATTGCTCCAGGTCAAGAGAATGGACAAGGTTCTTGAAATAGGTACGGGAAGTGGTTACCAGACAGCAGTTTTACTGGAGATGGGTATTAAGGTGTTTACCGTGGAACGGCAAAACGAGCTGTACAAGAAGACTGGTATTCTCTTTAAGAAGTTGGGCTATCGTCCTTCAAGATATGTTTTTGGCGATGGTTACGCTGGGCTAGCAGATGATGCACCTTTTGATGGTATTATCGTTACTTGTGGGGCACCTCAAGTTCCAGATCAATTATTAACGCAACTCAAGGTAGGGGGTAAGCTGGTCATACCCATAGGACAAGAACCACAAATCATGCATTTAATTCAAAGAACTACTGATACTGAATTTACCCAAGAAACCTATGGCGAATTCAGGTTCGTACCATTTCTGGAAGGCAAGAACTAGGCTACTTACCTGCTGATAAACTACCTCTAATTTTCACAATATATTGCAAATATTTTGAGACGCAAACGTTTTCTTTGCGAGCTACTAAAAACTTGCAATGAGAAAAATCACGATTGCCAAAGGAGACGGGATCGGACCCGAAATCATGGATGCGACCCTAAGCATTCTTAAGGCGGCAAATGCGCCCCTAGAATATGACGAGATTGCCATAGGCGAGAAAGTTTATGAATCCGGCAATACTACTGGTATTCCAGATGAAGCCTGGGAGAAGATAAGAGCCAATAAGATATTTTTAAAAGCACCCATTACCACTCCACAGGGTAAAGGCTATAAAAGCTTGAATGTTACCCTGAGAAAAACCTTGGGTCTGTTTTCAAATGTGAGGCCTTGCAATAGTTTTGCTCCATATATCGCCACAAAGCATCCTGATATGGATGTAGTTATTGTACGTGAAAACGAGGAAGATCTTTATGCAGGAATTGAACACCAGCAAACTGATGAGGTCGTGCAATGCCTTAAGTTGATTTCCAGACCTGGTTGTGAGAAAATTGTGCGATATGCGTTTGAGTATGCTCGTGTAAACAATCGTAAGAAAGTAAGCTGTATGGTCAAGGATAACATCATGAAGCAAACAGACGGTTTGTTTCACCAGGTGTTTAAAGAGATCGCAGCAGAATATCCCAATATCGAATCTGACAGCTGGATCATAGACATAGGAGCTGCTCGACTTGCAGATACTCCCGAAATTTTTGATGTTATCGTGACTTCTAATCTATACGGTGATGTAATTTCTGATATTACGGCGCAAATCTCTGGGTCTGTAGGCCTCGCAGGATCTTCAAACATTGGAGAGATTTGCTCTATGTTTGAAGCTATTCACGGCTCTGCACCAGATATTTCTGGTAAAAAGATTGCTAACCCATCAGGATTATTGAGAGGCGCCATCCTCATGCTCAATCACCTAGGAATGCAGGATATCGCTGAAAATATTAATAATGCCTGGTTATGCGCTATTGAAGATGGGATTCACACCGCCGACATTTATGTGGAAGGACAAAGCACTAAAAAGGTAAATACGTCTGAATTTGCCGCAGCGGTTATAGAGCGTTTAGGTAAAAAGCCTTCAAAACTAAAACCAGTATCCTTTAATAAGGACGCAACCTTCAACCTACCTAAATACGTAAGAGCAGAACCTAAGAAAAAGGAGCTTGTAGGTGTGGATGCATTTGCAGACTGGACAGGCGATAATCTAGATGATTTTGCGCAGGCTCTCAACAGCTGTAGTGAGGATATGGACCTCGTAATAATTACAAATCGCGGGGTAAAAGTATGGCCTGGTGGTTTTGAGGAAACGTTTCATACTGACCACTGGAGATGTAGATTTCAGAAGAAAGGAGAGTCGCTAGTCCATAAAGAAGAAATTGTACAGCTGCTCAGTAATGCAATTAAGAAAGATCTTGACATTATAAAGACAGAAAATCTGTACACTTTTGACGGACAGCGTGGCTACTCGCTGGGCCAAGGTCAATAATTAGATCATTGAAAACTAAGCTAGCCGTTCCAATGGAACGGCTTTTTTATGTCTATTGATGTAAGCCGAGATGGTATAGAATTATTTTATTGTTTGACAATTTGAATAGGTGGAAAATCTACTTGTTAGTTTAGTATCTTAAGATTTGAATTCCAATAAAAGCTAGACTCTTAGATTTCTTACTTAACCAGAAACCTTGCCTGTATAAATAATGTAGCCACTGTTCCCAAATTCAGCTTATAAACCTAAGTTAAAGCCTACTACAAATGCGCCGTACTTTCTGTCAGAATTCATGGTGTAAACATAATCTACTCTAAGCGGTCTGAATTTACCGATGCCTATATTATCGATCCCTGCGCTTGCTTCAAAATATGGGTTGTATTCAGTAAATAGGGCTTTGGCGCTTAAAATAAAATCGTAGTTCAATGAGTTGATACCTGGTATTTTACCCAGAATAAAACCTTTAAAATCATGTTGTACATGAATTTGAGCATACTCTTCATTGGTACTGTAATCATAATAGTGCAGTAAGCCAAATCCGTAGGGGTTGAGAGCTTCTAGTTTATATCGTAGGCGGTTACCATTGAAATGCTGATAGTCGACAAATGAGATACCGCTATTGTTGACAAAAGTTCCCGCATTTGCATAATAGCTTAACCTACCTATATTACCCATGTCAAAACCTTGCCATAGGCTAGCACTCAATTGGTGATAGTTTAGATTATCGCTGCTAGCAGCATAACCAGCCTCATAGCGTAAGCTTATGGTCGGATATTTCTCGTTACGTATGTTGAATTTCTGGTCTGGATAACTTTGATATTTTTGACCAGGACGATAGGTAAGATTTGCGCCAAATTTGAGTATCTGGTGATCTGAGATCGTTGCTATTCTGCCATTATTTAGTTCCAGCGGATTATTAGGTGTGTAGTCCACATCACTTTGCGGGAACCATACTTGATCCTCGTTATTTTGTAGTCCCTGACGCTGCTCATAGAATAGACTCGCGCTTACCCGTAAGCCATTGATTAGCTCCTCTCCATAACTAATACCACCAAAGTCTACTTCGTAGAACTTGGCAAAATTACGTTCAAATGCAAGACTGGATAGCGTATTCTCAATAGTACCTATGGGATTACCATTGTTGATTTGCCTAGCTTGAGTTCCAGCTCTCACGGCAATATACCTGCGATTAGTACGATTGAATCTATAATTTGCTCCTACATCATACCTAAGACGTTTGTCGCTTATTCCATATTCAAAGTTTGCACTTGCATACAACGCGCTATTGTAATCCTCATCAAAGCCTTTTGAATAGGACACCCCACTACCTATCTTATAGCCTTGAACTGTATTGAAACCATTAAAGTTGAGTAATCCATTATAGGTAATACGATATCGTTTGTTACTATTCACGTAACTGTACCCATCAATAGGGTCTAGCCATTTAAACTTATTTCTTACTTGATCCACACTATCCTTGTACTTGGGATCGTTTCTCACGGCGCTGATACTATCCTTTTTAACGTATTCCTTATCCTCTTCTAGTGTGAGTGGGACCGGACGTTTTTCATTCCAGTAAAGACTATCTTTCTTGTTGCTATCCTTGCCGAAGCTCAAAACCTCGGCACCAAAGAAGCGTTTCTCAAACCGCGGTTCAAAATTATAGTTGGTATAATTTGCCATAAACCGACCGTTGCCCTTAAAACCGAACATACTAAAAGCAAACTCAATATTTTGCGATCGCTTAATCCAGTCCCCGGTTTTAGCTTCGTATGAGAAATCTTGAGTGAATACTAGTCTATCAATCGCGGGAACATTAATGTTTGTTCCAGAGGTTGAAAGCTCTAATCCATAGATGGTCCATTGCTCGTCCACGATGTAAATAGTACCATTGAATGTATTATCCTTAGGCCTTCTAGAGGTCACCTGAATTTTATTGATTAAAAAACCGTTGTCGTTAAAAAATGTACCCAGCAGTTTATAACGATAATATCCCAAGGCATAATCTGCGATAGGGGAGACGATGCGGTTATTGAGATCAATATTATTGTCGTAAAAATTAAAATTGGCACCCTCGGCGCTGTTTGCGCTGAAACCGTTGTCATCACCACTGATTTTACTGGCAATGATTTTTTCCTTGAAATTATCTGGCGCCTGGTAAGATATTTCACTTACGGTCTCAGATAGATAAATGATCCCGCTGCGGGTTACAGAGTCCAGCGACCCTTCCAGATCTCCTATCTCCTGGCCTAGAAACTTCTCTGGAACATCCTCGAGTTTCCATAAACCCCTGGAGTAAAAGTCTGCGGTAAAGCTTGAACTCTTGAGTTTGTTGACCTTCCTATTTTTTATCGCCTCTCGTATCACGGCATAGGCGGGGTCCTCACCATTGGTTATTACAACCTCGTCGAGAGATGCCACTTCAATTTCCAGCACAACGTCTTGCGATTGACCTTGAGTGGTAAAATCAACGGTAATTGTTCTGGTTTTGTAGCCCAGTGATTGCACTACCACCTTATATTCCTTGAACTGATCCAGCTTTAATGTATAGTTTCCTACATCATTTGAATTGGTCCCTATATAGGTGTCCTTGATATAAATAGAGGCATAGGGTATAGGTTCCTTGTTTTCATCGAGAATGGTCCCAGTGAGTTGCGCTTCCGCGAAAGCGAAACTTAAAAACAACAGAAAACTAGTAAAGAATATTCTAGGTCTAGACATGGTATTATGGTTAGTTGCTAGGAGTAAGACGACCGTGTACAGAAAAAGTTGCCTGCAATGCCTACTATTTGTTCATTTTTTTAATTTGATCCAGACGTCGCTTGTTATCCCTGTCTTTAAGAGTCTCTCTCTTGTCATATAGTTTTTTTCCCTTGGCAAGCGCAATATTCAGCTTTGCAAATCCACGGTTATTGACAAACAACTTGAGCGGGATGATGGTCTGACCTGCATTCACACTTTCCTTGGCCAGTTTTTTAAGTTCTCTCTTGTTGAGCAACAACTTGCGTTCTTGTTTTGGATTATGGTTGAAATGTGAAGCATGCGAGTATTCCTGAACGGTCATGTTGATAATATAGAGCTCGCCATTGTTGAACTCGCAAAACCCTTCGGCAATACTGGCTTTACCCAATCGTATGGCTTTGATCTCTGTACCAGCCAGCACAATTCCAGCAGTATAGGTGTCTAGAATCTCGTATTCAAATCTAGCCTTGCGGTTCTTAATCTCGATGTTGTTCTTAAAGTCCATGGAATGCAAAATTAAGTTACTTCTACTCGCTATTCAGTCTGCATATATTTGCAGTATGATAAAAAATTATCTTTTGCTGTTGATAGGAGCTGCTACTATTTACTCTTGTCAGGATCATTCCCGGCCTGTAGATGCGCAATCCATTATCAATGCAAGCATTACAGCACATGGATCACGGCTGCTGGAGAGCGGCACCATGAGTTTTGAATTTAGAAACATTCCCTATACCGCAGCCCGGGATAATGGAACTTATACCTATACCCGTGAATTGATGGGCGGCGGTGATACCCTACTGGACAGGCTCTCAAACCTAGGCTTTGATCGCATGAAAAATGGCCAACTTTTAATTTTGACAGACTCCATTGAGCAACGATATTCCTCTAGCCTCAATAGCGTTATTTATTTTGCACAGTTGCCGCTGGGACTTGACAGTCCTGCTATCAACTATGAATATGTGTCTCTAGATACGATCAACGGTCGCCAGTATCATGAAGTAAGGGTAACCTTTGATGAAAATGGTGGAGGCGAGGACCACGAGGATGTATTTGTATACTGGATAGGAGAGGAGGATTCTCTAGTGGACTACCTAGCCTATTCCTATTGTGAAGAAGATTGCGGGTTACGCTTTCGCGAAAGCGTAAACAGAAGAAACCTCAATGGCGTAATTATCCAGGATTACAATAATTACAAAGCGCCTGATTTTGATACTGATCTTACTGATCTTGATGAGTTATTCCAGAAGGGTGATCTTATCAAGGTAAGTGAGATCAATCTGGACGAGGTAAAAATTACCATCCCCTAGTTTTCCCTTTTAGAAAGAGGTTTGTTGAGCTAGTACCTCTTTCAACTCTACCTTGCGCTTGCGACTCAAGGGCAATTTAAGTTGCTCCAGCTCTACCTCGCGAGAATTGAACTTCTCGATTCTGGTAAGGTTAACGATGTATGATTTGTGAATTCTCAAAAACCTACCGTAGGGCAGCGTTTGTTCAAACGCCTTCATGGTGGACAGCACCACGAGACTCTCTTTTGTGGTAATAAGCTTCACGTAATCACCCAATGCTTCAATGTAAAGTAGCTCATTGAGATAGACCTTACGTTTTTTCAAGTTGCACTTTACAAAGATAAATTCTCCCTTACTCTTGACAATTTCTTCCTTTAATCTATGTGCCCGCAATACTTTTTCTATGGCAAGTTCAAATCGCTCTTTTTTCAATGGCTTGCTCAAATAGTCAATCACATTGTATTCATATGCCTTAAAGGCGTAAGCTCGGCTGTTTGCGGCAATGATGATAAAAGGCCTATCCTCCAGACTGTTGATGTATTCAAATACGGTTTTGTCAACAACCTCGGCCTCACAAATTACGAGATCGACTGGAGCCAGACGGGAAGATTTTATGGCATCCTCTATGGTGGTAAATTGTTTTTTAAGTTGAAGATCGGGATGATTTTCAATTAACTTACTGGAATCCACCCGTTGTGTGAGTGATGGGTCAACCAGGTAACATGATAAAATTACTTTTTCCATCTACGATAGCAACACTCTACGAGAGTGTTTAAAAGGTTTATACTACAATTGTGCTCTAAATACTAGAAGTCTGATGGTTGGTCAGGTTTAGTTTAGCTTTCTTACAGAATTGTTAAACAAATATATAAAATTAACTTAAGTTTTATTGTGGGAATTAGGATTACAACCTGAATTAAGATTAAAAGAGTATTTTTGCAGCCGTTTAAAATAATTAATCATGAATCAATACGAAACTGTTTTCATTTTGAATCCCGTTTTATCTGATGATCAGGTAAAGGAAACAGTAAAGAAGTTTGAAAATTTCCTTACTGGACGTGGTGCCAAAATGGTAGCTAAAGAGGACTGGGGGCTTAAAAAAATGGCCTATACCATCCAAAACAAGAAAAGTGGTTTTTACCACCTTTTTCAATTTGAGGTAGCAGGCGAGACCATCGCAGACTATGAAACCGAATTCCGTCGTGATGAGCGCGTAATGAGATTTCTAACCGTTAAACTCGATAAGCATGCCATCGAGTGGGCCGAGAAAAGAAGAAGTAGAATGTCCAAAAAAGAAAAAGCTTAAATCATGGCAACATTACAACAACAAGCTAAAGGAAAAAAAGACGGTGACATACGTTACCTCTCACCCCTCAAGATTGAAACTCAAGAACGTAAAAAGTACTGTCGTTTCAAGCGTAGTGGTATTAAATACATAGACTATAAAGATCCAGACTTCTTACTAAAACTAGTAAACGAGCAGGGTAAATTATTGCCAAGACGACTTACGGGTACTTCTCTCAAATACCAGCGTAAAGTCGCTGTGGCGGTAAAAAGAGCGCGTCACCTAGCGTTGATGCCTTACGTAGCTGACCTTTTAAAATAATCAGATAGATATGGAACTTATATTAAAGAAAGACGTAGAACATTTAGGTTTTGCTGACGACCTAGTTACCGTTAAGCCTGGTTATGGACGCAATTTCCTAATTCCCCAGGGTCTTGCGGTAATGGCTACTACTAGTGCAAAGAAACAACGCACTGAAACACTTAAGCAACGCCAGCACAAAGAGGCAAACAATATTAAAGCTGCTCAACAACAAGCAGATAAGATGACTGCCCTAGATTTGAAAATTAGTGCAAAAACAGGAGAAGGCGATAAGCTCTTCGGATCTGTTACTACTGCCGATGTGTCTGATGCTCTTGCAAAAGAAGGAATCGAGGTTGACAAGAAATACATAACCGTTGCTGGTGGTAACATCAAGCGATTAGGTCAGTATGATGC
>JBARYP010000015.1:0-1615 GCA_049647945.1 Nonlabens sp.
GGAGTGGGTAAACATAAACTGATGATGGCAATCGTGAGCATGCTCTTTGCCATCATGGTTCTGGAGGGAACCAAGTTCTATCGTGACAACCCCAGGGCCAAACAGGTCAAGGAAGACCATTGCCGAGGTAAGATAACCCTGGTCCATTCAACCTTCCGGCAAGGTTGTGACATTGCCATTAAAAATCTGACTTCACTCAAAACCGCTATCCGCTACTTGAACCGAATTTTTAGGTCCGCCAAGCCGCTTAGATGGACTCATGTATAGCAGTGTACTTTTTACACCATACATCGCCTGCGAAAAAACTTTACGTAACTACGGTTATACAAGTTTATACACGGTTTTCATGCTTTATCTAGAACATAAAATCCGGCGATTTAGAATAAAGACAATTACAAGTTGGCCCACTAGCTCTAAAAACACGTTTCGATTCCGCTGCTAAAATGTACGTACAGGCAAAAAATTCTAGTTTATCTTAGGTTGTGTAAAAATTTTATTCTATCTTGTGACAATATAATATTTCTGAAAGTTTGTATCCGTAGGATATTACGCTACATCATCTGATTCAGCATTATTTTTCTGGCGAGTCTTAAAACCTATGTTGTTATGAGACAGATTACCCTTTTCTTTTATGCCTTAGTGGCAATACTTTTCATTTCACCTTTGCCTGCACAGATAGATACGTTAGGGGCACCTTTTTCTCCTAAGTTCCTATCGACTAGAGCTGATACTTGCCGGGCACCCCGACTTTCTGCTAACGTGACTATTAACTATGAGGGTTATTCCAAAGCCTATTTGGAATTCGATGGTGTTGAAACAGGGAGAAAATTTACATATCAGCTGATGGATGGTACGTCCAAAGGTAGACTATATTCGCGGGGAGAAAGTTTGCTGATTGAAGATCTTTTACCCGGAAAATTGTATGAGGTTCTCACTCAGGATAACTGTGGGAACGAAGCTATTGTAGCTGTTATCAGCACATTTGAGCAAAATACATCTGTAACGGGAATTTACGTTTCGGATAGGATGTATCAGGCTTTGACTACTTTTCAGAAGCAAAAGGTTGAGATAGGTTTGCCTGAGTACCTAGACGAACTTGATGGTGTTTCGCCTTATGAAAAAATAGCGTTCATTCAACAGCATTACTATAATGGCAACAAACTTCTTACTGATGAAGGGGTGAACCTGCCTGCGATTCCGGATCTGGCCGAAAAAATGTCTCCCCCTGATGACTGCTTGTGCAATTTTCTGTTCAATCATTCACAACTAATAAGTCCAGGAACAATGCTCCCCGATGGAAGCGTATAGGCACGAAATGATGATTCAGGACCAAATAAAATTCCACTTCCTAATAATGCAAGTTGGTGGTGGATTTCTTCTTATAAGGGAGCCGCAAAGTACCACCAGATGTGGACAGAAGGCTGGAAAGCTAAGACTACAGAGAATACTGAGACACAAAACAACATCAATAACAATCCTCAAGACCCAAATGCACTTGGCCTCTATAGAGGCCAAGTAACAGTGAATCTTTTCTGTACCAATTATGCCGGTCATGTACCTATTGGTTGTAGTTGTAATAAGCCGATTAGACTCTTCTATCGTTATGATACTCAGG
>JBARYP010000016.1:0-124333 GCA_049647945.1 Nonlabens sp.
GTTTAAGACTGAAATAAACACGATAGGCACATCAGTAAAAGGAGCAATCTGTTCCCTTATGTGAGCCTCAAATTCTTTGGCAGTATTGGTTTCCTTATCAACCAGATCCCATTTATTTACCAAGATCACGATGCCCTTACGGTTACGTTCTGCCAGCCAAAAGATGTTTTGCACCTGCCCATCAAAACCCCTCGTGGCGTCTAGGACCAGCATTACAACATCAGCATGTTCTATGGCGCGCACACTACGCATCACGCTATAGAATTCCAGATCTTCCTTCACCTTTTTCTTACGTCGTATTCCCGCAGTATCTACGAGATTAAACTCAAAGCCAAAACGGTTGTATTTCGTATTTATGGAGTCTCTAGTCGTTCCCGCGATATCAGTTACAATATAACGTTCCTCTCCTATCAAGGCGTTGATAAAGGAGGATTTACCAGCATTGGGACGCCCCACGACGGCAAACTTGGGTAGATCCTCATCATCTTGCTCTACGGTATCAGGCAGTACTTTGACCAGCTCGTCCAGCAAGTCCCCCGTACCGCTACCGTTGATACTGGAAATTGAGAAGTAATCGCCCATTCCCAGATTATAGAATTCATAGGCATCTTGCTCCCTTTTATTATTGTCCACCTTGTTGACCACGAGCAATACCGGTTTTTTCACCTTGCGCAACAACTTTGCAACGTCATCATCCTCTGCAGTAATTCCATCTTCTGCGTTAACCATAAATATGATGGCATCGCTCTCATCAATGGCCAGCTCTACCTGTTGATCAATTTGCGCCTCAAAAATATCGTCGCTTCCTACTGCATAACCGCCTGTGTCAATGACTGAAAAATCCCGACCGTTCCAGTCGCTTTTCCCATAGTGTCGATCTCTGGTCACCCCACTTACTGCATCAGTTATCGCCTCCCTGCGCTGCACTAACCTATTGAAAAGTGTCGATTTACCTACATTAGGTCGCCCCACGATTGCAACAATACTCATAGCCTTATTCTTTACGGGCGCAAAGGTACTTATTTAGCCACCGCTCCTTAATAATTACCTGATAAAGGTTCCTTATCTCGTCTTAAAAGATGTAGCCAGTATTTACAAAAAGCCACAATTCTACCCAATGGTAAGAGTAGTTATGGCGTGACCTACCTTGAAAAGAGGTAGGTCGGGCTTTACGCTACAATCTTTTAAAGTCATGAAGCTCTCTTGCTAGAGGACTTTAAAAGGATTTTCACTACAATCCCTCACGCAGGGAACACTTGGGACAGAGAGAAAATGATGCTGTGGGCAGGTAGAAAATAGATTCTAAAATTTAGTCCAAAAAATTAAGGTGGACCTGTGTGAATCAATTTCTTCTATTCTATAACTCGGCTTTATTAATGAAGAAGATAACGCCCGTAATGATTAACGCATCAATCCTGATTTAGAGCGTATTGCTAATTAAGCATCAGGGTCAAAATTTAATTGAGTAGCTGGGCTCAACATGCTATAGCAACGATTTAGTTGCTTACCATAAGTTTTAAGAGCGCTACAAACCCTTTAGAGCACTTTATTATACTGCAACAAGAATAGCAACTGCCGCATTACCAAACCTGGCAGATAATCAAACTTAAATGACCATCAGGGTTGTTTCAGGCATTTGTACCATGCTAACTCCCAAGGTCTAGTTGTTGGGGATCGTGATTGAGTAGCTTGTTAATTGTAATGTTTTGCGTGAGGGATTGAAATGAAAATCACGCAGCGCAGCGAGTAATTGTAATGTAAAGCCCGACCTGACCTTTCAGGCCGGGTCAAGCCCTACAAATTATTGAAATCTATCATGACATCAGAATTCTTGAAATTTAGATTTTTTAATACTAGGGTAAATTATGATGATAAGACAAATGCAATAATATCAAGCCTCTATTATATCAGTAATTTTACGGTTGTGAATAAAACGCACGCTACTGACCGACTTTATTTTATCGATGCCGCACGTGCTATAGCCATTATCCTTATGCTTCAAGGTCATTTTGTAGATACGCTATTAGCTCAACGCTGGCGAGATTCCTCTAGTTTAATTTATAGTTTATGGGAAGACTTGCGCGGGTTTACTGCACCGCTTTTTTTTACGGTTGCGGGTCTCATATTTTCGTACCTCATATTCAATACGGGAAGCCATCGAGACCCCAGGAAAAGGATTTACAAAGGTTACAAGAGGGCGGCACAACTAGTGGCTATAGGCTATTTATTGAATATTCCCTATTTAAACTGGGCGCAGGGCATCTATGATACAGAATATTTGAACGTAGGGGTCTTGCAAATTATAGGTTGTGGGGTATTCCTGCTGGCCCTACTCCACCGCTTACTCATCCATAATCGACTTATGCTTATGCTCATAAATCTAGGACTGGGACTGACCATCTTTTTCTTAGAACCCCTTTACCGCGATCTCGTCATACCTGATTGTCCTTTGTTTCTATTGAATTATCTGTCAAAAATCAACGGGTCGGGGTTTGTTCTTTTCCCGTGGTTAGGATACATTTTTATAGGCGCCGCACTAGGAAACTTGCTGTCATTGACACCCACTACCATGATGGCAAGAAATAGATTCCTATGGTGTACCATCACCACGGGCACCCTTCTTTCCTTGTATAGTGAGCAGTTTCTGGTATCTATGGCCAGCTTTACCGGTCATGAGATATTTACCCAGATCGCATACTATAATTACCTATTTCCCAGGCTGGGAGCAGTACTGATATTTCTGGCGGTACTTATGGGTTTTAACCGATTTTTCAAACACTCCCTGTGGTATCGTATAGGTGGTAATACACTATCGATTTACATTGTCCATAGCATCATTCTTTATGGAAGCATCCTAGGAGTGGGGCTTTCAAACTGGTGGTATCGATCATTAAACCCACCTTTTGTCATTATCGGGGCAGCCGTGTTTATAGGAGTATGTCTTTTGATTACGGGCTGGTATGTAGCCTTAGACAAAAAGAAATTCTACCGACACATTCCCTCATACGGTTCAAAGCTGGCTGAAACGTAAATTTTTACGATTATTGTTTGATGATTAACATAAATGTATAATTTCTTTCAATACATTTGGCAACTACAAACCAAAATAATTTAATTATGAAAAAGATTTTAATGAGTGTAGCCGTAGTAGGATTAATGATTGCTACTACCTCTTGTCGCGAGGAAACTGAAAATAGTGCCGAGGAGACCATTGAGAGAGCTGCAGAAGACACGGAAAGAAACCTAGAAGAAGCAGGTCGTGAGGCTGAGGGTGCTGCAGAGCGCGCTGGAAAAGCAATTGACGATGCAGGTAGAGACGTAGGTCAAGCTGCCGAAGATGCAGGTACTGAAATCAATAATGAGATCAATGAAGAAATTGACGGGACTGACGACAACTAGTCCATGATCAAGATGATAGAAAACCGCCCAAGGGCGGTTTCTTTGTGCCCTGAATCCAGTGCATAGGTCAACCATCGCAATAAATGCCGTCTAGTTGCAGTTACCTATCTTTACACTAAGTTAACATTAACAATTCGGCACGAATAAGAGCCTGAATTTCAAGATATATAGAATTTAATGGGCTGTAGTAGTTGTGGAACCGATGGCAGTACGCCAGGCGGTTGTAAAAACAATGGAACCTGCGGCACCTCTGGTTGTAATAAATTGACGGTTTTTGACTGGCTAGCAAACATGGAATTGCCAGACGGTCAGCAACCCTTCAACTACATAGAGGTGCGTTTCAAGAACTCTCGCAAGGAATATTTCATCAATAAAGAGCAACTCCAGCTCAAAATAGGAGATATTGTTGCCACACAGGCAAAAACCGGTCACGACATAGGTGCCGTAACTCTTACGGGAGAACTGGTAAGGGTACAAATGAAACGCAAGCGCGTGCGCCGGGATGATGAGATTGCTGCGATTTACCGCATCGCAACACAAGCTGATATCGACAAGTGGGTAGCCTCTAGAGAACGTGAAGATGCCATGAAAGTGCGCGCGCGTCAAATGGCGATTGCCCTACAGCTTAAGATGAAAATCTCTGACGTAGAGTTTCAAGGTGATGGCTCCAAGGCCACTATATATTATACTGCCGAGGATCGCGTGGATTTCAGGGAACTCATCAGGCAATATGCCACAGAGTTCAAGACGCGTATTGAAATGCGACAAATAGGTTTGCGGCAGGAAGCGGCCCGTATAGGCGGGATAGGATCTTGTGGCCGTGAGTTGTGTTGTTCTACCTGGCTTACAGATTTCAGGTCGGTGACCACGGGAGCGGCGCGTTATCAAAATCTATCGCTCAACCCGCAGAAGTTAGCAGGTCAATGTGGCAAGTTAAAATGCTGTCTCAACTATGAGCTGGATTCGTATATGGATGCGCTCAGCAATTTTCCTAAACAAACACAAAAACTCTATACCCAAAAAGGAACCGCCGTGTGCCAAAAGGTGGACATTTTCAAGGGCATTATGTGGTACTGCTACGAGGGTGACTGGATGAACTGGCACACCATGTCCATTGAGCAGGTCCATGAAATCGTCGCGCTCAACAAGGCAAAGGAACCCGTAGGCTCTCTAGAGGATTTTGCCGTAATTCCTGAAATTGAAGAAGACAAGACCTTTGAAAATGTAGTGGGCCAGGATAGTTTGACACGTTTTGACCACGGTGGCAAATCCAAAGGTAAAAACAACAAGCGCAAACGCAAGAACAACCGTAGGAAACCGGTCGATGCAGGCGCAACCGTGCCGGCAACCGCAAGCTCAAAATATACTAGCTCGAGTGCCAAAATAACAAGTGCAGACCAGTCAGGCAAGAACAAATCAAGGTCGAGGTCACGCAACAATAGAAATAAAAAAAGCCCCCCTAAAAAAGATTGATTGTGAAGATTTATCTGCTACTGGCGCTGGTCCTACTCACCGCTTGTGATGAACGTATAGTTGATACTGACCATATAAGCTTTAAACAGGAATCATGGAATGCCTCACAGGCACCAGAGTTCAAGATCCAGGTAAATGATTCCATAACTGCCTATGATCTGTTCATCAACCTGCGCAACAACCATGAATACGCCTTTAATAATTTATGGCTTATAAGTAAGATCAAACTACCTCGTGGCAAGGTCATTACGGATACCCTGGAATACAGGATGGCCGCTGCAGACGGCTCATATCTGGGAACCTCTAGAGGCGGCGGCATTGTAGAAAACAAACTTTGGCTTAAAGAAGGGATCAAGTTCAATGAACCCGGCGAGTACCTACTGCAATTACGCCAGGTCATGAGGAAAAATGGATCGGCAGCGCCGCTGGAACAACTGGAAGGTGTGCTAGATGTAGGTTATAGCGTTGAAAAAATTAATCAAGACAGGTAATGATCCAGTTGCCAGGCATCTAGACATCTCAATTATACGCCAGTACGTGATTTACCGTTGTATTTTATGATTCCGCTTTCGCGAAAGCGGGACTAAAAACCGTCCTTTGTACTACCATCAAGCCTAAAGAAACCATTTATGGCCACCACAAAAAAAACCACATCCACAAAACCCGTCAGTAACAAGTCCAATATTCTTTTGTTCTGGAAACTGTTTCTGGTAGGAATAGCTGCAGTAGCGCTGCTCTTGTTACTAGTCTCCTGGGAAGTATTTGGTAATCTACCAGACCACACCGTCCTGGAAAATCCACAAACCGATCTTGCCACAGAAATTATGACGGCAGATGGTAAAACGCTGGGAAGTTTTTATCGCGACAACCGTAAACCGGTAAAATTTGATGAACTACCGCAAAACCTAATTGATGCGCTGGTAAGTACCGAGGATGAACGATTTTTTGAACATAGTGGAATCGATGGGTATGGAACGGCTAGAGCCGTAGCATTTGCGGGTACGAGAGGTGGCGCAAGTACGATTACCCAGCAGCTAGCAAAACTCTATTTTACCGATGAGCCCAGTACGAATACTGTAGAGCGAGTCATCCAGAAACTACGGGAATGGATTATTGCCACACGGCTTGAAAAACAGTATACAAAAGAAGAAATCGTCACTCAATACCTCAATCAATTTGACTTTTTAAAACAAGCCATAGGCATAAGGTCTGCAGCAAATATTTATTTTAATAAAGAACCTATTGACCTCAAGGTTGAGGAAAGTGCAGTACTCGTTGCAATGCTCAAGAATCCCCGACAGTATAACCCTGCCCGCGAGATTTCCAAGGAGAAATCTCTGAACCGCCGCAACCAAGTCTTTGTCCAGATGGTGCGTAACAACAAGATGGCTGAATCTACCAAGGATAGCTTACGTGACCGACCCATAAAACTGGATTTCTCGCCTGAGAGTCATAATCATGGTATGGGAACGTATTTCAGGGAATATTTGAGAAGCTGGCTGCGGGACTGGGCAAACAATACGATTAACCCTGATACCGGTAAACCCTATGACTTTTATAGCGATGGTCTCAAAATAAATACCACGATCAACTATAAGATGCAGAAAATAGCAGAAGATGCAGTATACGCCCACATGAAAAAGTTGCAAGCAGAGTTTGATCACCAGATGAAGCGCAACAAGACCGCACCATTTACAGATCTTACCTCGCAGGAAATTGATCGCACCATAGCATCTGCCATGAAGCGATCAGAACGATGGCGAGCTATGAAAGCAGAGGGAAAGAGTGAAGAGTCCATTAAAAAAAGTTTTGACGTGGCTACTGATATGAAGGTGTTTGACTGGAACTCAAAAAACATGGAGCGTGATACGGTCATGACCCCGCGAGACTCCATTTTATATTACAAGCAGTTTTTAAGGACTGGAGTGATGTCTCTCGAGCCACAAACTGGTCATGTAAAAGCCTGGGTAGGTGGAATTAACCACAAATTCTTTAAATTTGATCATGTAAAAAAAGGTCGTCGCCAGGCAGGATCTACTTTTAAACCTTTTTTATATTCTACCGCCATAGATATATTGAATTATTCTCCATGTAAGGAGTTTTCTGATGGTGAATGGACCATCCCTGCGGGAAAGTGGGGTAACATAAAGGACTGGACACCTAGAGATTCCTCTGGAAAATACGGGAATATTATGTCGCTCATGGATGCGCTGGCTAATTCAAAGAACACCATCTCAGCCCGGCTAATTGATGAAGTAGGACCGCAAGCAGTACTAGATCGGGCCTCAAAGCTGGGAATCAATGTTAATGGAATCCAGGCGTTGCCCTCTCTTGCATTAGGAACGGCAGATGTCAATCTGTATGAAATGGTGGCAGCATACGGTGTCTATGCAAATGGTGGTATCTATAATACCCCAGTCCTAGTTACCAGCATTGCTGATAAAAATGGAACAGTTCTATATCAATACGTGCCAGAAAGTAAGGATGTCGTAAATCCTGAGACTGCCTACGTAACCGTCAAATTGATGGAAGGGGTTACCAGATCTGGTAGTGGGAAAAGGCTACGCAACAATAGTGAGTACTTAAGAAATTCTGCCATGTACAAGGAAGTAGTAACTGGTTACCCTTATGAATTTAAGAATGCAATTGCAGGAAAAACAGGAACTACCCAAAACAATAGTGATGGATGGTTCATGGGAATGGTGCCTAATCTAGTTACCGGTGTCTGGGTAGGTGGTGAAGATCGATCGGTACATTTTAAATCTACCTCTTACGGTCAGGGAGCTACGATGGCCCTGCCCATCTGGGGAAGTTACATGAAGGGACTTTACGCAGACCCGTCACTAGGTATTTCAAAGGAAGACTTTGAAGAACCAGACGACTTGTCTATTGAGGTAAATTGCAATAAATACCGGTCTGAAAACAACATTGATCCATTTGAAGAAGATAACGATGAGAGCCCTAGTAATGAATTAGAGATGAACTAGAAGTGCACCTTCCCACAAGCTATAGCCTTAAGAATCTAACATTATAATTTAAATCTTCCTTTTGTAACTTGTGGAACTTCAAAACCTAAGATGATTAAAGGGCTAGACATAAACTCTATTCTATTTCTGGATATCGAGACGGTACCTCAGTATGAATATTTTGACGAGTTAGATAGTCAACAACAATCTCTCTTTTCTGATAAAACAAAATATCAAAGAAAGGATGACTTTACACCAGCAGAGTTCTACGATCGAGCAGGAATTTGGGCAGAATTTGGTAAGATCATCTGTATATCTGTTGGATATTTTGTAGAAAAGGAAGAATTGGAATTTAGGGTAATGACCTTTCATGGTGAAGAGCGCCAGCTGCTTCTTGAATTCAAAAAATTAGTACAGGATCATTTCTCACAAGCAGCTCATAAGTTATGCGGTCACAACGGCAAAGAGTTTGATTTCCCATACATTGCTAGGCGCATGATTATACACGACATAGAACTTCCAGAGAAGCTCAATCTATTCGGTAAAAAGCCCTGGGAGATCGCGCATCTAGACACTATGGAGCTTTGGAAGTTTGGCGACTACAAGCATTTTACCAGCCTTAAACTACTAACTCACGTACTAGGTATTGCATCGCCCAAAGGAGACATTGATGGGTCGCAGGTAAAAGATGTCTTCTACAAGGATAATGACTTGAAGCGGATTATCACCTATTGCGAGGCAGATGTTGTCGCGACCGCACAAATTGTATTAAAACTGAACAACGCCGCATTGCTACAGCCTCATCAAATTTTACACAGGTAAGGTGATTGCAATCATAAAAGACCTATCCGTTTGTTTTAAGGGTCCCGTACTAAATAAAGTATTGCATCAAATATCGTTTGAAATTAAACCGAATGAAATACTGGCAATTGTAGGCGAGTCTGGTAGTGGTAAATCAGTAACCAGCAAAGTACTAATGGGTCTATTACCTGCAAAAAAGACTTTTGTAGAGGCTAGTACACTTGATGTGTTGGGTGAATCTGTTCTTAATTACAAATGGCAAGACTGGAAGACACTTAGAGGAAATAAGGTCAGTATGGTTTTTCAAGAACCCATGAGCTCTCTTAATCCAACTCTATCATGCGGTGCCCAAGTGGTAGAAATACTCCAGCAACATCTTTCATTACCGGCTCAAGACGCTAGGTATCAGGTACTAGATTTATTTGAAAAAGTCAAATTACCCAATCCTGAATCGACATTTCATAAATATCCCCATGAGTTGAGTGGCGGCCAGATGCAACGAGTGATGATCGCCATGGCAATTGCCTGTAAACCACAACTGCTTATTGCAGATGAGCCTACCACCGCTCTCGATGTAACCGTGCAAAAGGATATTATTGATCTACTCAAGTCTTTACAAGAGGAATATGGGATGAGCATCTTGTTTATTTCTCATGATTTGACCTTGGTAAAATCTATCGCAGATAGGATCATAGTGATGCGACAGGGTAAAATAGTGGAACAAGGAAGCAACTCTCAAATTTTTGACTCGCCTCAACAAGATTATACCAGAGCGCTTCTTGCCTCACGACCTCCCATTACTGAGCGACCAAAGCGTCTTGCAACGGTGGGTGATTATCTAAACAAAGAAGATGATGCTCTAGAACTGGAATTAATCTCGACAGAACAACGAAGGAATGCTCACAATAAAATGTACGCTCAACCACCCATTTTGAAAGCAGCGAATCTAGTGGTTCAATATCGGTTAAAAAAAGAACTTTTCAAGCCGCAGCAGTATTACACAGCCGTAGATAACTTGAGCCTAGATGTTTACCCTACAGAAAGTCTGGGTCTTGTAGGTGAGAGCGGTTGCGGGAAGAGTACTTTGGGCAACGCACTTATAGGCTTACGTACGATAATATCAGGTAAAATCGTTTTTAACAATGTTGACCTTACTGAGCTTAGGGGTAGTGAATTGAGAAAATTACGCAAAGACATTCAAATCATTTTCCAAGATCCCTTTTCTTCACTCAATCCCAGACTCACGGTGGGACAGGCGATCCAGGAACCCATGAGAGTTCACGGCATAGGTTCAAACCATAAGGATCGCAAGCTACGTGTGATCAACCTGCTGGAAAAAGTGGGCCTAAGCGCAGACCAATATGATCGCTACCCACACGAGTTTAGTGGAGGACAACGCCAGCGCATAGGTATTGCTCGCACCGTTGCGCTACAACCTAAATTTATTGTTTGTGATGAGAGCGTAAGCGCTCTAGACCTATCAGTACAGGCACAAGTTTTAAATTTATTGAACGATTTAAAGCAAGAGTTTGGTTTTTCCTATTTATTTATTTCTCATGACCTAAGCGTCGTAAAATATTTTTGCGACAGGGTAATGGTTATGAATAAGGGTAAAATTGTAGAGATTCAAGAAGCCGATCAACTCTACAAACTTCCTACTTCAGATTACACCAAAATGCTAATTGCAGCAATCCCTAACTAGGATTGATTAAAACCAATTCATTAGGACAACTATTTTAGTTACATAATTTGAGGTAAAGCAAGCAACAGTATGCAGTTATGCGCAATTGCGTGCCTTGTGCCTAATCCTAATCCTTTTTCCACAACAGATAAAGCTATGACGTGAGAATTGATTTCTAGAGTTGAATAGAAGCAAGACCAGGATAATCTCAAGACCTCATTCTGTAAGATAGGGTGCGGAAGGAATGAACGTTTCGCTTTTTGTATTACCTATGAATTTATAAATGGCGGTTATAAAGTTCACGGCGTCAAATTTATCGCGATTAACTCAGGACAATCGTAGAATATCTGCTATAGCCTTACGCTGTGCAGTACATTTAAGAAATTACCTAATGTCCCTAACCTACTCTTACTACCTGATCATCTACACAAACATAGATGCGATTGCCTTTTTTAGGCGTGAGGTTGTACGTACCCGTAAAGTCACCAAATGCTGGGAGTATTATACCATGATTACTCTGAAAAAAACAGGCTAATTTCACTTTCTGGTAACCCTTTCCACGCATTTTTACTGACGGGTGAACGTGTCCAGCAATATTAAAATAACCCTCCTGCTCTTCAGGATGGTGAGTCAGAAAGAAAGTGTTCATCTGTAAACAATCATAGGTATTCATACCTAAATGGTGAAACCGCTCTCGAGAAATTACATCGTGATTTCCCATTACTAGGCCTACCTCTATTTGCTGGCAATTGACCCATTGTTCAAAATAATGCCACTCTGCATTTTGATAACTGTGGAACAAATCACCCAGAAACCATAGGCGGGACGGGTTGAAAGTATCGATAACACTATTGAGCTTATCGTATTCTGCGTCATCTGCGGTAGATGGTATAGCCATTCCATTACGCCTAAAATGGGCGCTCTTTCCCAGATGGACATCGGCCAGTAGAACGGCATCCTGCTCTACCCAGTAGCACGCCCCGGTGCAATGTAGTTGTAGGGTTTGATCATGAACTTTAATTTCTAGGAACACTTAAAATAATATTTTAGAATAGATAGTGTCGTTACGTGATATTTTTGCTTTCGCCCATGAGTAGCTTTAACCACTAAAAACTATAATTTAAAGCAACAATCAGGTTGCGACCCGCTGCCGCGATTCCTGATGAATAGGTCCTGTATCGTTGATCAGTAATATTCTCAAGAGTGACTACAGTAGCAATGCTTGAGTTCCATAGGTACCTACTCCTCAGGTTAATTGTGTACCAGCGGGGCGAGATAGGATTACCCTGTCCATCTATGGCATATAGATAAGGCCTTGATTGCTGCCTAGGGGCAAGATCCTCAAAATCAAACTGACCGTTAAAGTTCACGAAAGCGTCAAGATTCAACCTGGCCGAATTATAGATCAAGTGAAAATCGCCAAAATTAGGGGCAAGGTGTCTCACGGCAACTTTGCTCCCATCCTCTTCCTCTTGTTCACCTGCCATAATAGTGTAGTGGCCTACAATACTTAACCTACTGGTAAGCTGGGAGCGCAGGCCCATCTCAATTCCATATACCTGTGCTTGCTGCTCATTTTGTATGGCTTGTATGCGGCTCATGTTACCTTGGTAATCAATAAAGGAATTTCCATTCAAGTCAAAATCCCGCGCGACCAGTACATCCTGGAGAAATGTGTAGAAACCGGCAATTTCAATCTGGAATAGATCGTCGATGCGATAGCTAGCTCCTAGCTCTGTATTATAGGAATACTCGCTCTCAAGATCTGGATTTGGAACAATGACCGTTCCTGGGCTTGGATCAAATATTTTCCCTATGTCATCAATGTTGGGCGCCCTGAATGCCGTACTGAAATTTGCTCTGAGCTCCCATCTACTACCAGGTGTGTAAGTAGCTCCCACAGCCCCAGTAAATGCACCGGTATTAAGATGTGCCTCTTCAAATGGTAGATTAAACAGCATATTATCAAATTGTGCATCGATCCATATGTGGTTGTACCGCAAACCGGTTTGCAGGGTAAGCGCGTCGAGTAATTTCCATTGATAATTTGCATAGAATGCAAGTGATTCCCAGGTGGCGTCGTCTGGATACCTAGAAGCGGCGCTTATACGTTGTCCCGTTTCTATATTAAACATGCTCCCGGTTGATCCCACCCGATTATGAACAAATTCTGCACCGTAGTACAACGCGTTTCCCTGCTTACCTCTACGTTCAAAATCGGCAGAGGTGATGATTGCATCTACCGTTTCATCATTCTCAAAAAGTTCTGGCTCGTTAAAGTCGCGGGTGTTGCGGCTCTCATTAAAACGCTGGTAGGATTGTGAATAAATCGCACGATCGTACCATTTATTATCACTATTGTGCGTCGCCCGCAAATTTGCCATAAACCATTGCTGGGGACCATAGTACCATTCTGCGTTTCTGGGAATTCCGCTTTCGCGAAAGCGGTTCAACGAATCAAACCGGTCAAAATCGCCGGTCGTCGTATAAATCAAGCCTAGAGATAGGTCCCAGTTGCTACTTGCCTGATATCGGAATTTTTGTAGCAGATTGAGCTGGTCATAACCAGTAGGAACCTGTCGACGGGGATTACTGTTTACGCTCACGACGTCCTGACCGCTAATTCTATCTTGCAGTATGGGACGTAAATACTCATCTGGACCGTGTCTACCCATGGTAAGATCCTCAAAAAAGTTTACGGTTATACTAGTGGCACTTGCAAAACGGTTTGTTCCCAGATTAAAGTCTGCATGGACAGTTTTTTCACGATTTGCGCTAGCATATCGCGCTAATGCGTTCCCAGAAAAAAGAGTGGTGTCCTGTGCAATTTGCGGGCGTAATGTATAAAAGTTCATGACCCCCCCTATAGCATCGCTTCCATAAACCACGCTACCAGGCCCCAGAATCACTTCACTACGCTCCACGCTCAATGGATCTATCGATATCACGTTTTGAAGATTCCCCCCGCGGAATATTGCGTTGTTCATACGCACTCCATCCACGGTAATCAACAACCTATTAGTCGAGAACCCGCGTATCAATGGGCTGCCTCCGCCTTGCTGACTCTTCTGTACAAAGACCTGACCAGACTGCTGTAACAAATCTGCTGATGTCTGGGGGTTGTAGGCAAGTACATCATCCTTATTCAAGGAAAAGATTTTTTGTGGGATTTCTTTTTTGCGCTGTTTAAATTTTGATGCAGACAGTACGACCGTCTCCATAGACTCAGTACTGGAGACTAGCTTTACCAGAAAGCCCGCACTTTTCAGTTCCTGAATGGTGGTCCTTAACGGCAAGTATCCTATCAATTTGAAGATAATGACCTCGCTGGAAGCAAGATCGCCCAGCTGTGCCTCGCCCTTGATGTTAGTACTGGTATAACTGGATTTTAAATCATCATAAATACTGACAAAGGCTATGGGCTCTGCTGTTTGAGAATCGATTACCGTTACCAGCTGTGAGAAACAGTTCCCAGCATAAAAGAGCATAACCGCCAATAGTACGGAGAACCTTAATCGAATATTTGTTTTAAAAAGGATAACGAGGTCGGTTTTTTAAAAGCGTGCAAATGTATCTGAAAATAATCGATAACCGTGTGGAGCAACCTGCTGCGCTGGTCACGATTCATTTTGATCTTTTGCACATTCTCAAACTTCGTGCCGATGAATAATTTCAAAAGACTTGCCTCATGATCTGTAGTATGATGCGGTTGCAGGCCGTCGTTGTCAAAACCACCATTAACCATATCAAAATAAGGTAAATGCGACTGTTCCATGTCTGGCGCAAAGCCTAGAAACGATGTGAGGTCCACCAGTACTTTGATGGAAAAATTAGACAGCTCGCTACTTTGATCAAGGTATTGAAATGCAACTGATAGATAGTCATAGACGTCTGGATCAGGCTGTTGCTCTTTTAAGATCTGACTCAGCACCTCAGAAAAAAACATTACGATACTGCTTTTAACGATGTGGGAGTAAACCGTCTCATAAAAAATATCGAGCTGGGCTTCTTTAATATACTCCAGCTGTCCTTTGTTCTTATGATTGAACTGAAGTCGCAGCTGGGTAAGTGGCTGGAATAGGGAAACACGTAACTTACCTTTCCTACTCTTACGTACTCCTTTCAACATAAAAGATTGCGTGCCTACCTCACGGGTGTATAATCGGGCAATTAGGTCTGACTCACCGTATTTAGTAGTAGATAAAACGATAGCTTGCGTTTTGACGAGCATCTATCTTACGATCAATAGTTTGAAAACCGAGGTCTCGATCGTATCGTCTGTGTTTACTAGAAGGAGATAGACACCGCTAGAAACGCGGTTACCAGAAAAATTACGGGTATCCCACTGCACACTACCTCCATTTGACACTAACTCGTACACTAGATTTCCCTCAATGTCTGTGATCTTTATTCGCGCACGATCAGTAAGGCCATCTATGGTAACATTGCCGTCGTAGCCCGGTCGTACTGGATTAGGAAATGCAAACAACTCGGTCAGATCCTCGCGGGGTTTACTGGCTCTAGCTCCCTGGAATGCCACCAGTCCGTTTTGAGTGGCAAAAAATACACGCCCCGTTCCCTCTTCAATAGTGATGTCATTAACGGTATTTGAGGGTAATGGAGAGTTCTCCTTTGTGAATTGAAATATGGTTTGTTGCCCGGTGGGAGAAAACAAGAATACTCCCGACGCCGTTGTAGCCACCCACTTGTTGTTGTTTCCATCTACTTCTATGTCAACTACCGCTTGTTCTGACAATAGTTCTCTAGGTATGCCGTTTACATCTTCAATAATGATAGCCCTAGCATCTCCTGGATTTTCCTCAAACATTCTAGTCGCACCAGAATACACCCTCAAACCTAGATTGGATCCTATCCATAACTGGTTGTTTTGATCTACCTCTATTGCGGTAACATAGTTATTTACGAGATTTCCCAGCTGTACACTCCCTTGAAGATTACCGAATTGCTCTGTAAAAGGATTATAGGCAAATAAGCCATCGTCCACGGTACCAAAATAAACATTGCCCTGATTGCCTATTGCGAGCTTTGTCATACTGGTCGTGGTGAATACATCAGGAAATGTGATGCTTAGATCAATCCCCGTCCATTCTCCAGATGGCGATCTCCTGTGCAATCCTACATCTGCAAAGGTTTGTAGCGTCCATAAGTTACCCGCACGGTCAAACTCGCCGTCAGGGATCCTGACCTCATCGCTATCAAAGGCAAACCGATCAGCCTCTACAAAGCTGGCATTTGAAACATCGTTGATCTGTACTGCCATACCGTCCCTGAATTCCACTTGTCCATCAATCATTGAATTGAGAAAGGCCTCGTTGGGCATTGCTGGATTCACCACGATTCCAGAAAAACTACGACCTTCAAGAACCTCCTCAAAGGTGTAATTTACCCAGGGCTCGCCCGCTGTCAAGGTGCTGATACCAAATAAATCGAGTGGGAATGGGTCAAAAAACACTTTATATTCTCCGTAGCCCAGCCATAGTTGCCCCGCTACAGACTCAACAGAAAACACCCTGTTGCGTACGGGACCATCCTGAACGATAAATTCAAAGTCTGTAGGATTTTCCAGATCAATGCGCAGTATACCCTTATCAGTCGTGCCGGCAAAAAGAATATTGCCGCGCAAAATGGCCGCAGTATATTCCAGCGACTCACCATCAATCAAATCTACGGTGGTAATAGGATTATAGGCTGTATCATAGATGGTGACTTGATTTCTTGTCGCAAGCACCAGCCTACCGGCGTCCACATCCACATCCAGTACGCGACCGCTGCTGTTCCTGCCGGTTGCGATAAATCTTGCACCATTATATTCTTGAATAGAGGTACCGCCGGTCGTTGCGGTAAGCCCATTGTTGAATTCAATCACCTCATCCCACACATCGCCGTTGATCTGGCTCCAATTGGTAAAGTCCAGCAAAAAGGGATTTGATAGATTTGCCCTGCGCATGCCACCAGGTCCTATCGTTGCGGCATATAAAAACCCCTGAAAGAATTCAAGTGACTGAACCCGTAGTTGCTCCCCTGAGTTCCCTATAAAATAAGTGTCGTCAAATTCTAGCCGATCAAGGTTATACAACGCAATTCCAAAGTCAGTCGCGATATACAGGAACTCATTGTTTTGATGAAACTCATTGATCCTTTTACGTTCTGGCCTTATTACCTGTTTATCCCTTATGGCTACAACCGTCCTTACATCATTGTTGCTATCGACCACCTGTAGCAATCCATTTTCATAACCTACCACCAGTAAATTACGCGACTCATCGTAATGAATCTGACTGATTTGATCGCCACTCAAACCATTGATCGTAGTAATCGTACTGAAGGATCTGGAAGCGATGTTATAGACAAATACGGCATTGTCTGTAGCTCCATAAATATTATCGGTCGATTCTTCTAGATCAACAATGTTAGTAAACGAGAAAAAACCTTCCCAAGAATCAGAAAAATCCTGAGCAGACAGCCCCTGGATGGAAGAGACCACTAGAAGAAACAAAACAAAATACCTCATGAGTATGAAAACGCCTAAAATTGAATTATATGATGTATCTGGGCATTACACAAAAATAGGCTTCTTAAGCTTTAGTGGGTGTGACTTAAAAGCAGTTGATTTGGATTGATGGTGTGTTACGCTTTCGCGAAAGCGGAAACAGTTCACCGGCATATATCTATATAGGTCCAATAATAAAGCCCTTGATAATTCAAGGGCTTAATTCCATAAATAATTTTGTCTAGACGATTCCCTGTGCCAGCATAGCATCTGCCACCTTTACAAATCCAGCAATATTTGCACCTTTTACATAATCGATAAAGCCGTTTTCTTCCTTACCGTACTCCACGCACGCCTCGTGTATGTCGTTCATGATAGAATGCAACTTGTTGTCAACTTCTTCTCGAGTCCAACTATAACGCATGCTGTTTTGTGACATTTCCAGTCCTGAGGTTGCCACACCACCAGCATTTGATGCCTTACCAGGCGCAAATAGGATTTCTTTTTTCAAAAAAACCTCGATCGCCTCTGGAGTACAGGGCATGTTTGCTCCCTCACTCACGCATATGCAACCATTGTCCACGAGAGCCTGTGCCTCGTCACCATTTAATTCATTTTGGGTTGCACAGGGTAGTGCGATATCACACTTGATGTTCCATGGACGATCGCCCTCGTGGAATTGTGCGTTGCCATACTGATCAACGTATTCCTTGATCCTACCGCGTTTATTGTTCTTGAGATCCATAATAAACTCAAGCTTAGATTGATCGATACCGTCCTCATCATGGATAAATCCACCAGAATCTGACATGGCAACCACTTTGCCCCCCAGTTCAATAATTTTCTCTGCAGCGTATTGCGCCACATTTCCAGAACCAGAAATTACAACGGTTTTACCCTTAATTTCCTCACCGCGCGTCTTGAGCATGTTTTGTGCAAAATACACGTTCCCGTATCCGGTAGCTTCTGGACGGATCAAGGACCCGCCGTAGGAACGCCCTTTACCGGTAAGCACACCGGTAAATTCATTTCTGAGCTTCTTGTAGTAACCGAACATATATCCTATCTCACGACCACCTACACCTATGTCACCCGCAGGCACATCTGTATCTGCGCCTATGACGCGTGTCAGTTCTACCATAAAAGCCTGGCAAAAACGCATTACCTCGCGGTCTGACTTTCCTTTGGGATTAAAATCAGAACCCCCTTTTCCACCACCCATGGGCAACGTAGTCAAGCTGTTCTTAAACACCTGCTCAAAGGCAAGAAATTTTAAGATACTCAGGTTGACTGATGGGTGAAAGCGCAATCCACCTTTATAGGGACCTATCGCACTGTTCATCTGTATTCTATAACCACGGTTTACGTGAACCTCGTTGTTGTCGTCTGTCCACGGCACGCGGAACATGGTGACGCGCTCTGGCTCTGCCATGCGCTCCAGTAATTTATCTACCTTATATTTTTCATTCTTCTCAATGAAAGGTATTACAGCTTCAGCTACTTCAGTTACTGCCTGGATAAATTCCGGCTCATTTGGATTCTTGTCCTGGACAAGTTGAACAAATTCGTGAACTTTTTTCTCCATGAAAGGTTATTCTAAAAGGTTTCTATAATTGGTGTTGCAAATATAGAATTATCGTTTTAGGACAACTGTATTTATGGAAACTTTAAGCCTAAACTATCAGCATTACAACGTTTGAGATGGGTATGCCATAGTATTTCAAGATTTAGATGAAAGACTAGTACTATGAAAAATAACGAGTGAACCTTAAATAGAAGCACCTCTTCTTTTATGAAGAGGTGCCTAGTATAAATGTAAAAATTAATCTAGAATATAACTGTTGTCGCTTTCCTTGTAGTACCATAAACTACTTCTGCAACATATCGTTTGACATTAGAGTTAATAGGAATAACTACATTAGTTTGTTCTTCTGTTTTAAAGGTTTTTGAATACTGAATTCGTCCAACCATATCGTAGAGATTAACCTGGTAAAATTCAAATTGCTCCTTACTCTCTAACATTCCTGAAATTTTACTAACTTCTTCAGGTTTTAATTGCTTTCCTGAATAATTATGATCTAGCCATGAGAGTAAATCATTTATATCAACTACGACGGACTTTTGTTTTCTATTCACAGATATGTATGCCAGATCTTCAATTTGCCTAAAATTTGCTGATCGCTGGCTTCCCATTATTGTCCCGTAGTATCTAGCGATAGGATTAGACCATGCTGAAGTTCTACCACAATCATTGACACTTCTAGATTTAGCAGTCACTATAAGAGGACTAGTAGTATTTTTAGTAGCCCATATTCTACCTATTGATCCAGTTGTTGAAAATGCATATTGATCATTTGGATGCTGGTAGTGAACGTCAAAATCCCATTCTAGATCATCACAGTTATAGTTACAAACTGCATGTTGAAAATCATAGCTTTGCCCACAGCACAGCAACTGGAAAGGATTGTATTGAGATAGAGAAATGTTTGGCTTTGATGGGCTAGAGCTATGTTCAATATCAATAGGACGGGAGTACTTGATGATTTCTCCAGAGGCACTGGTTACTACTGCTGTAATAAACTTATTTTCCCCTGGACTAAATGCATTTAATGTACATGAGGCCGTACCTTGCCCTGACATTATATACATATTAGATACTGGATACTCCCAAGTAATTACATCACCAGAATTAAGTGGCCCAATAAAATTATAGGTTACTGCAGTAGAGGTACAGAAATCTTCAGGCCCGACTACATATCGGGATTTTAGTGCTTTGTCTAAAGCAGCCTTTCCATTTACAAGACCATGTCCAAAATTAGTATCAAAGCCTAAATTTCCTAGATCTCTAGCGGTACTGGTTAAAACACTTCTGACTTCTTGATGAGTTAATTCAGGCCGTACGGACAAAATCAATGCTGCTACACCTGAAACAACAGGAGCCGCTGCTGAAGTACCACTAAAATCAGTTCTAAAGTCTTCGCGATTAATATTTTGCCCCAAAGTACCAAAATGACCACCAAATGTATTTAACGTCCTAACATTTCTATTATCACCAGAAGATGGCGCTACAACATCAAGATTAGATCCAAAGCAGCTATACCATGACCTATTACCTTTAAGGTCTACAGCTCCCACAGATATGACATTTGAATTGGATGCTGGATATCTTACGCAAGTATTTTCATTACCAGCAGAAGCAATTAAAATGCAACCTTTCCCATTTCTGCCAGAAGTCACAGCAAATTGAATGGCAGCATCAATTCCAGCATCAAAAAAATTACATGGTGTATTTCTAAAGCCCCACGAATTATTTAATATATCAGCACTATTAAGTGCGGCCCAGTAAATAGCATCTTCACTATCTCCAGCAGAACTAGTCAATCCTAAATTTTTAACGGATAATAACTCTACTAATGGTGCTATTCCTCTTACATCTTTATTATTATGGGAAGCTGCAATTATACCAGCACAAGACACTCCATGATTCTCATGTGACAGTTCTTGAGATCCATCCCCATTATTACTAGGTGTAAACCCCCCAACCAGTCGGGCACCTAGGTCATCATGTGGGTCAATTCCCTGATCTAATACTGCGACTTTTATACTACTGCTGCCCAGGGTAATATCCCATGACTCTGGTGCATTGCAATCTATATTTACTGTACCAGCCACACCATCAATTACTTGTCCTGTATTATGAAGCTGAAATTGCTCATTATATAACGGGTCTGTTTGAGTAGGCCTAATATCGGCATAGTAATCTGGTTTTGCTATATCGCACAATCCGGACGACATTAGCAAATTAGATAATTCTAATACTTTGGAATGATTAACTAATTTGATTCTGAATATACCAAACCGGTCACTAACCGATTCTACAGCATAATTGCTTATTATACCATTTAAATCATTATAGTCGATTTCATCTTTTAATTTTACTCTGACTGTATTAGTAAGAAACATTTTGAACTTACTCCCTTCATATAATGCGGCAGGTAAAATATTTTCCACAGAGTATGGGTCGAATAGTCTATTAGTTAATTGATCTAAAATAGTAAACCCACGTGGTGAGGTCTTTGCTACTTCAAAATAGCTTTTGACCTCATCACTTACTTCTGTATATGTAATAAATGAATCCTCGGAGTATGTAACTTCAACTTTAAAATCTCCGTTATAAAAATAGTTCTCACCATATAGGTTTTTTTGAGAATACATACTAGAATAAACCAATACGCAAAAAAATAGGAATAATAGATTTTTCATATGTAAAAATTAAATATTAATATTAATTAGGTGTATCTCGCCATATTCCAAATCCGCAGGTGTAATAAAAATATTACATCCTCTCATAATGCTTCCAGATATGGTTACATCAATCGTATCTCGATTAACTTTAGTAGCATTTACCATTTCTAAGTTTAAAAGATCTTCATTACAAACAAAAAACTTCTTGTCACAGTTTCCACAACCTGGGAATTGCTGTAAAATCCAGTATCGATTATTACCTTCTGGAAAATTATGATATCTGTCTACATCTTGAGAGGATTTATAGTACAGTTTTCCACTAATTTGAAGATCAAGTGGAACATTGACGCTTTGATCAGGAATAATACGATAAGGTTCAGAACCACAACCGCAATCATCATAATTTACAACTTGTTCATCACTTTGTTCCTCACTCGAACTACAACTAGTGGTTACTACATAAATAAATATAATAAGTAAACAGTATCTAAACATAATCAAAGGTAAACATAATTTAATTAGTATTCATTGAATGATTTTTTTTTCTTATTCCTTTATCTAATATTCTTATAGTCCTTATTCGTTTTACTATACCCAACTGCTTACGATATAACATGCCTTTGATAATTAAAAGCTGAATTCAAGTCATAAATGCAACTTCGTTTTTGAATAACAGTTTTTCCATTATTTCCAATGGTGTTTCAAAGTCATGCCTTTTTCCGGGTTTGTTGTTAAGGATGTCCTCAACCTCTTGAACCTGTTCATCCGTGATCATGTCAAAGTCCGTCTTCTTTGGGAAGTACTGCCGTACCAGCCAGTTGAGGGTCTCGTTTGCGCCCCGCTGCCATGAACTGTAGGCATCGGCAAAATAGAAGTCTATGCCTGCCTGCTCGCTGACCATCTCGTGGTGGGCAAACTCCTTTCCGTTGTCCGCGGTCATCGTACGTATATAGGGCAGCCATTCCCCCAGGAGCTCGTTGATCGCGGCGGTCACCTCGGCAGCCTCCCTGGTGCGTGTCCTCTTTATCTTCAACATGCCGCTGGCACGGTCGTTTATGGTCACTATGGCGCCCTTATGGTTCCTGCCCACGATCGTATCTACCTCCAGGTCACCAAAACGGGTCCTTGCATCTACTACGGGATCTCTTTTTTCTATGCTAACACGGTTCTTTATCATGCCCCTGCCCGCCCTGGCCGCACCACGCCTGTTGTATGCCCGTCCCTGCCTTCTTAAATGGAGATACAGCCTGCCGCCCGCTTTTTTATCCTTCCAGATGTACTTATAGAACGTCTCGTGGTTCACGCAGTCCCTTCGCTCCAGCCTGGAGCGTCCCACGATCTGCTCTGGGCTATAATCCAGTTGCAGTTGCTGCTCCACACGCGCTCTTACCTCTGGGGTATAACAGCTCTTCTTGTTTTTCGAGTCGTGTCGTACCTTGGTCTTGCCCTGTGCAAGCTCTGCCCTGTAATGACCACCGCGCCGGTCTGCATTACGCCTTATCTCCCGGGCTACGGTAGATTTGTGACGGCCGATGCGCCGGGCGATCTGCGCGTGGTTGTAGTTGTCCTTGAGCAGGTGCTCGATCTCGTATTTTTGACCTACGGTTAGGTGTCCCATATTGCAATTTTTTAGACGGAGAACAATGTAGGCAATTATCCATTCAGGGAAAAGAGGGGATGAAACCCCTCTTTTCGCCTGAAAAAATATTTGACAAACACTCCCCCCTAAAAGCTGCATTTATTTGTTGAACTCAAGAAATTAATAGTAGCGCTATCTCTAATTTCCACTCAATAGTTTATTAAATCCCTATTATAAATCGTTTTCATGCTTTTCCAGTTCTCGTAGGGAATAAATTTTACTACTTCCCGCATTGTAATTCATTGTATTTAAAACTTTTATACAATTTATGTGAGAGTATTTAAATTCGCTATTCGCAAACTTGTAGAACATTCGAAATTGATTTATATACATTTGCATAACAACCTAAAACCAACTACCATAAAAAAATTACTCTTTTTCTGACTTTAGTCATTTTTGCGAGTGTAGCTACGCATGCACAAATCATTTATCAATCTGACTTTGATAACCTAACCGCAAATAGCGATCTTAGCGGTCAGGGTAACTGGACAAACAACTCATCTAGCGGTGGTACGGGGACGGCAGTAGGTTTTGGTTCTATGAATTCGCAAATTGTGGCAAGCCTTCTTTCTTATTCAGGTTACGGCAATACACAAAACAGTCTGGAGTCTGACAACTCGCTGGATAGTGATGGTCCAGGAAGGCTGTTACCCAGTCCCATTACTTCTGGAACCTTTTATGTAGGTATAGTTATCAATGCTACCAGCGCACCAGCGTCTGGTGCTAGAAATGTTATTAGAGTAATGAATGGTAGTGCATTTTCTACTACCTGTCGCCTATTCATTCAAGCCGCAGGCGGTAGCGGTTTTCAAGTAGGAATTAAAATAGGTGATCCCAGTACAGCCGCAGGGCTTACCACCGGCACCTATCCGTATAACCAGGATCACCTGGTAATTATCAAGTACAAGATCAACCCAGGATCTGCAAATGATATCATGGACTTGTTTGTCAATCCAGCGTATGCCATGGGTGAACCTGCCGTTCCTACTGTTACAGCACCGATTTCAAATCTCGAGGCATCGACATCTATTGACCGTTTTGCCTTCCCGTGGAATGTGAACAACACACAACGATTTAATGGAAATGTGGGAATGGTAAATTTTGCCCGTACGTGGAATGAGTTGACACTATCTAATGCATCACTATCCAGAGAAAAGGCTGCACTTAAATATTATTCAAATACGCGCAGTTTAGACTTCGGAACTGAAGTTACCGGTGAACTTCAAATTTTTAATCTTGAAGGCAAGTTGATTTACCAATCTTGGGTTGAAAACAAAGCTTTAGTCAATCTAGATCAGCTGACTTCTGGTGCATATATTTTATCTTTTACAAACCAAAACGGTACCGCAAGCCAATTGAAGTTTGCAGTACAGTAATTAAGGAAAAATTACGGATTTGAGATGAAGTGATAATTTAATTGCAATCTCTAAAAGCACTAAGATAAAATTTATGGGCGTTACTATAGTGAAAAAAAACTCACCCCCAGCCCCTCTCCAAAAGAGAAGGGAGCTTTTACTCTTCTTCATGTTTTCCAGATCACGTGGTTTGAGTGGCCTCACCACTAGCAAAAAGTAAACTAAATAATAAAAATAAGGCGGAATGAAATTGCTTCAAAAGCCTTGAGGCACTCGAAGGGCGTTCCTGTAGTGAAAAGAACCTTACCCCCAGCCCCTCTCCAAAAGAGAGGGGAGCTTTTACTCTTCTTCATACTTTCCAGATCAAGTGGTTCGAGTGCCTTACAACTAGATAAAGGTGAACTGAAAAACAAAAAAAAGGCTGGATAAAATTACTTCAAAAGCCTTCAGACATTCGAAGGGCGTTGTTATAAAAAAACCGCTTCCTACAAAAAGCAAGAAGCGGCTTGATCAATTGGTAATCATATTATTAGCTACATCTCTAATGCGCGTTTTACATCACCGTCCATAAGAAGATTGATGGGATCTTCTAGAGCTTCTTTTATGGCTACTAAAAACCCTACCGATTCCTTACCATCAATGATACGGTGGTCGTAGGACAAAGCTAGGTACATCATGGGACGTATTACTACCTGACCATCTACTGCTACGGGGCGCTCGATGATATTATGCATTCCCAAAATTCCAGATTGCGGCGGATTGATAATAGGCGTGCTGAGCATGGAGCCAAAAACCCCACCGTTAGAAATGGTAAAAGTCCCACCAGTCATTTCATCAACTGTAATCTGACCATCCCTCGCTCTTATAGCAAGGCGTTTTACTTCTTGCTCCACGCCCCTGAAAGATAGATTCTCTGCATTGCGCATTACGGGAACCATCAATCCTTTGGGGCCTGATACCGCTATAGAAATGTCCTTATAATCATAAGTAATCATTTCCTTACCGTCAATCATACTGTTTACTGCGGGGTACAGTTCCAGCGCGCGAGTGACAGCCTTTGTAAAGAATGACATAAAGCCTAGGGAAACACCGTGCTTTGCCTTAAATGCTTCCTTGTATTCCTTGCGCAAGTCAAATATGGGTTTCATATCTGCCTCGTTGAAGGTGGTGAGCATGGCCGTCTCATTCTTGGCACTTACTAGACGCTCTGCCACTTTGCGGCGCAACATGGAGAGTTTTGAACGGCTCTCGCTGCGCACTCCGGGACCTGGTGTTCCCATAGACGGTTTGGCTTCTTGAGCATCTGCTTTTGTGATCCTGCCATCGCGACCAGAACCGGTTACGCTAGCGCTATCAATTCCCTTCTCATCCAGAATCTTTTTTGCTGCGGGACTGGGCGTGCCGCTGGCATAGGTTTCCTTGGCTTGTTCAGGTTGTGGTGCTTTGTTACTGTCGGCTTTTTTTGAATCTGGATTGTCCTGACGCATTTCTTTGGCGGCTTCCTTATCGCCGCCGCCCTCATCACCACCTTCATAGGTGCTGGGTGCGTCTTCTACATCCTGTGAACCACCATCGGGATTGGTCGCTTCGGTATTAATGAGACATACTACCTCGCCCACGGCTACGGCATCTCCTTCCTCAGCTTTAAGTGTAATAATCCCACTAGCTTCGGCAGGTAGTTCCAGGGTTGCTTTGTCGCTGTCCACCTCGGCGATGGCCTGGTCTTTTTCTACCCAGTCACCATCGGCTACCAGCCATTCTGCTATTTCTACTTCTGTAATCGACTCGCCCGGTGAGGGCACTTTCATTTCTAGAGCCATAATTTATGCTTGTGTTGGTCTTCTATGATTTGTTGTTAAATACGTCCTCGATGATCCTGGCCTGGCGTCTTTTTGATCTAGTGGAACTTCCTGATGCCGGTGCAGCGTACATATTGCGTGAACATACTCTCCAGCTCCTGGTTTCTGGCATGTGCAGCATAAGGTGGGAATAGGCTCCCATATTACGGGGTTCTTCCTGAGCCCATACCACGTCTTTTGCGCCATAACGTTTTATTACTTCTTGCATCTGTTGAACGGGCAGCGGGAACAATTGCTCCACTCTTACCAGCACTACATCGTTACGCTCGTGCTCCTCACGGTACTCCAGCAGGTCGTAGTAAAACTTGCCGCTTGTAAATACCAGGGTTTTAGGTTTTTTTGCTTTCGCGAAAGCGGAACTATCACCATCCACATCAATCACTTCTTGAAAATGACCTGTCGTAAAATCCTGAACCGGACTGGTAGCCCTGGGGGAACGCAGTAGGGATTTAGGCGTAAAAACAATCAACGGCTTGCGGTAGTCCACTACCATCTGGCGTCTCAACAAGTGAAACATGTTTGCGGGAGTGGTACAGTTTGCGACAAACATATTGTCGCGGGCGCACAATTGTAGGTAACGCTCTGGACGGGCGCTGGAATGCTCGGCGCCCTGGCCTTCATAACCGTGGGGCAGTAACATGACCAGTCCATTCTGGTTCTTCCACTTGTCCTCTCCAGCACTTATGTACTGGTCCATCATGATCTGGGCACCATTTGAAAAATCACCAAATTGCGCTTCCCAGATCGTGAGTGTTTTAGGTCTTGCCAAAGCGTAACCGTACTCAAATCCCACGACCCCATACTCTGACAGGTGGGAGTTGTAGATCTGCATCTTGCCCGTGGCATCTTCCAGATCGTTGTGCAATATGCACTCGATCTCATCGTGCTCTGACTTGACCACGGCGTGGCGGTGTGAAAACGTACCGCGCTCCACATCCTGACCGCTCATGCGCACGTTATAACCTTCCATCATCAAGCTACCGTAGGCCAGGTGTTCCCCCATGGCCCAGTCCAGTTTGTCCTCATCAAACATCTTTTGACGGGATTCTACCAGGCGCTTGATCTTTTTGATAAAATTCCTTTCCTCTGGGAGGGTGGAGATTGTTTGGGTAATTTTTTCCAGTTGCGATCGCTCGACACCGGTTTCTACCTGAGTCATCATCTGCTCCTCGGTCGCGGTATTGAAGCTGGTCCACTCATCTTGCATAAAGGGCGTGATGGTGGTATTCTCCATCTGGCGAGAAGTGGCCAGTTCTTCTTCCAGTCTGTTCTTGTATTCTTTTTCTAGTTCCTTGACCCTGCCTTTTTCTATAACACCTTCTTCCTGCAATCGCTGTGCATAGATATCACGGGCGTTCATGTGCTTGCCTATGGCCTTATACAGCTGTGGCTGGGTAAAACGCGGCTCATCGCCCTCATTGTGACCGTATTTTCTATAGCCCAACAGATCAATAAACACATCCCTGCCAAATTCCATGCGGTAGTCCAGAGCAAAGTTCATGGCGTGAACAACGGCCTCGGCATCATCTGCATTTACATGTAGGACTGGTGATAGGGTGACTTTTGCAATATCGGTGCAATAGGTACTGGAACGACCGTCCAAATAATTTGTGGTAAATCCTACCTGGTTGTTGACCACCATGTGGATGGTTCCCGCAGTTTTATAGGCTTCCAACTGTGCCATTTGCACCACTTCAAATACGATTCCCTGACCAGATATGGCAGCGTCACCGTGCAGGACGATGGGCAATACGTTAGAAAAGTTGTCTGGAGTGTACATGTCCTGTTTGGCACGGGTAATCCCCTCGACCACGGCTCCTACCGTTTCCAGATGTGACGGATTAGGAACAATGTTGATATTGATATCGTTGCCGTTATCGGTCTTGCGCTTGCTGGTATAGCCCAGATGGTATTTTACATCACCGTCAAATATATCCTGTGCGTAATCCTTGCCATCAAATTCAGAAAAGATGTCCTTTACGGGCTTGCCAAAAATATTGGTCAGCACGTTGAGACGGCCACGATGCGCCATCCCCAGTACAAACTGATCCACACCCTTATCGGCTGCGTTTTCAATGAGCGCGTCCAGTGCGGGAATGAGTGACTCGTTTCCTTCTAGGGAGAAACGCTTTTGACCTACGTATTTGGTGTGTAAAAAGGATTCAAAGGAAACGGCTTCATTTAGTTTCTTGAGAATCTGCTTTTTATCATTGTTGTCAAATTGTGGGTGGTTGTTGTTATTGTGCAGCCAGTTCTGGATCCATTTGATCTCCTGCGGCTTGCGTATGTACATATACTCCACACCTATGCTCTCGCAATAGACCTGCTTGAGGTGGGCCACGATATCTCTCAATGATGCCTTGCCTATACCCACAAGATCACCAGAATCAAACTGGGTGTCCAGATCACCTTCAGACAATCCAAAGTTGCTGAGATCCAGCGTGGGCTGGTAGTTACGACGTTCTCTGACGGGATTTGTCTTAGTGAACAAATGCCCTCTTGTACGGTAGGCATCGATCAACTTTACCACGGCAAATTCCTTTACCATATCGTTTGATACGGTAACCTGTTTTGTCACGTCGCGATCCACGTATTCTACAACCGTCTCGTGACCAGCGCTTTCCATCCCAAAATCAAATCCCTGAAAAAAGGCACGCCAGGACGGCTCCACCTGGTCGGGGTTGATTAGGTATTCATCATAAAGTTGTGCGAAGTATGCGGTATGAGCCGCATTGAGAAACGAATATTTGTCCATAAATGACTGGAAGAACTTCCTTTTGTCTAATTGATTAACAAATGTAAAACATCCCTACAGCATAGACCTTGCTTTTATATATTTATAACAATGAAACTGCCACTCGCGCAGCCTGATCAAACTTCTTTTTATGCGACCTAGCCTCTTTTTTCTGTTAATTGCCTATATGGGTTTTACGGGTCATGCCCAGAGTACGATTGATCCAGAGCCTAGCTTTTGGGATGATGTGCTTTTTGGGGGAAATTTAGTGGTGAACTTCAGCAATGATTTCACGACCATAATAGTTGCACCGCAGGCGATCTACCAGTTCAACCAGTACGCTGGTCTGGGTGCTGGACTTAATTATAGTTATTCTGAACTGGACGCAGACTCACCGCTGTTACTGGACTACAGCTCAAATATTATCGGTGCAAATGTTATAGGAATCGTCAATCCCATAAATGAAATCCAGCTGAGTGTCGATGGAGGCTACGACCACGTCAATCGCAATTTTGATAATGGTGTGCTAGATGAGACCTATTGGGTTCCATCGCTTTTCCTAGGGGCTGGTTACAACCAGAACAATCTCGTTATTGGGGTACGTTACGATGTCTTGTACGATAGCGAGCGCAGTATTTTTGCCAGAGGGTTGCAGCCCTTTGTACGACTGTTGTTTTAGAGTTTTTGGGGTGTTCCGCTTTCGCGAAAGCGTAACAGTAATAAACATCTGTACTTCAACAAGAACACATCACAATTCCTTGATACTATTTCAAATACTTACCTACTTATTTATCGCAGTCCTGGCAACTATTATAATTTTGAGGCTGGGGCGCAATGGACGGCGGCGTTATCTTTTTTGGGTATTGATAGCGGTATGGCTGTTACCCGCCATCGTTTATTGTATGCAGCTAGTAATGATGCCGTTTCATACCAAAATAGTTCTAGATCCAGCGGATTTTACCGGCAGCTACCGTATTGACAAGAATATGTTTGCTGGTAAAAATGCAGAATGGCAGTATGAGCATTTTTCTTTTATTATAGACCACAACGACATTGTTTTCAGTTCCATAGATGGTGATGGAACAGTTACGAGACATCATGGAGAGGTGCGCTATAGTGAGGCTTATTCTTCTACTCGTATTGAATTTAAATATAGCCCTCATGCGCATCACATCGTGCATGACCAGCCAGCGATCTATCGCAACATCTGGGACTTTACTATCGTCCTGAATTCCCACAGGTATGGGAATATGTATTTCAAGAAAGTGGACTAGTTGTAGATCTTGAGTACCTCTGTAGATCTCAATATCGGTGACGGAAGGCAAGCTGTATTTTAAAGAAGGTTTTGTAAATGCTTAATATCTAGGTGTTGATCCTTTCAATAACCGTGTAGTCTAAAATAAGGCATAGTAAAATAGTTTTTTTTAACATGAAAAGGTTCCACCCAGTCATCTGTTTTTGTAAAATCATTTGAATACCAATAGGTTTTAATGCTGGCGTCTGTTTTACGCATACTGATAACCAGTTCATTTTCTAAAATAAATCCAACGAATAGGAATTGAGCCTCTGATTCATTACTAAGATCTGCCAGTTTGATCGATACCCAATCTTTTCTTTTTGTAATATTAATTTTCTGTTTGCCTTTTACCACATGGTTGTCTAAAGGTTCGTTTGCATTATTGCCAAAAAAAGCAATAAATGTGATTTCTGTTCCATTACTTCTAATCTTACCGCATTTTTTGTGAACTAACAAATCCACCTGTTGTAACGTAGAAAAAGGTAATGAATCTACAGGATATCTAATCAATCTGCCCGAAGTGCCGTACGCAATCTTTCTAAAACACATTTTAATATTCCTACTGCCTGGAGAAAATACTATATTCTTTTTAGGTCTTAAATATATATTCTCCAGATTGTCAGCTTTGTCAACTGTGATGAATTTTTGACTTTCTTTAAAAAGGTCTTTTGGTATCTTTTTAAGAAGTATCCCATTGGAACCAAAATAAATACTATCGCAGTTCTTTAACTCTAATAAGGATTTTTGGTCTTTGATCGAACCAATGAAGGATTTGTGTTTTGCACCTCCATAATTGTAAAATACGAGAGAAAATTCTTTATAGACCTTGCCATAGTTGTCAATAAAAAAAATCTCTTGAGCTACTACAAAAGAGCAGCTCAAGAGAAACAGTAACGTAAATATAGCCTTCATATAATTTCCAGTTTCTAATTCAAAAAGCGAGCAAGGCTATAGTTTGGGTTCAAAGAGTCCAAAACCTATCCAAAAGCGTCTTATCCTATACGTAACGACCATGATAGTTGCATACACCGTCTTCGCGAATAACTATTTCACATGGACCTATGCTAACTGGTTCATCGCACCAAAAGCAATTAAAACCATTTGCAGATTCCATGCTATCCGCATTGAATAGCTCAAGTATTGATCAAATTTAAATAAAGTTCCAGCCTCGTCTTGCAATAGGTCTGCAATCTCTTCATTATATACTGCATTGACTTGAGCATTATACGCAAAAAGAGGAATTTTATCAACCAGTTCTTCTTGTTGTACTGTCAGAGTATGCACATTTTAAAGTCACATACATTTTCGCCCAATGATCAGCAAGTTCTTGACCTTTTAGTTCTTCGTTGCCTGCTTTACCCGTTAGCATCTCTTCAACTTCAGTTATTTGCACTAATTGCATAGTTTGTTCTTCGTCAGGACTGCACGAAGCAACAGGGAATAAAATTAATAGATAAAAAAATAATTTTTCACGGCACAAAGTTTTTAGTTTGTGCAGTAAAGTAAAGTAAAGTAAATGTGCAAGTTAATTCAGTATAATTGCTCCTAAACTGGTGAATAGGCGGTAGGTATTATTGAATGAAAGATTATTGTTTATCAATAAATATAAAGCTACCTTTATTATCGTTAAACGATAATAATGATGAGCAATAATTACTTCAATAGATTTACGGTAGTAACTTATAAAATACTACTGTCACTTTCTATTTGTGCCATGTGCGTTTTGATTTATAACGATATAAATCAGGTTTTAAATTCCACTATATCTGAAGATGACCTTTACAACACGCCTTTATTGCTACGCCTAATATTGAAAGGCTTTCTGGTTAGTATTTTTATCTATACTGCGATTTGCTTTTACCTGTTTATGAGCATGGCAAATACAAACGGGATCTTTACCCCTTACAGCTCAAAAATGCTGAAGCGCATCAGCATGGGATTGCTGATCTTGGGAATTGCTAGTGGTTTTGCGCTTATTAAGGATCATACTAAAGTCTTACAAACCTTACTATTCCTACTGGTGGCTTCCATCACCTATTCCTTTAGCAAGATTTTCAATGAGAGCACTCAGATGAAAGAGGAAAGTGACTTAACCATTTAAACATGAAGAAAAAGTTCTACCACCCGCCTATATGGCTGGCCGCAGCCATTGCTTTTGCCTTTGCTTATGATGGTTATGAAATTATCACGAGTAGTATTGGAAAACCTGTAAATTCCTATCTAGAAATACTGGTTGCTGTGACTCATAATGCAACTGTTGTTGCCGTTCTGGTACTTCTTATTCTATACATGAGAAACTGCAACCGTGAGGGATTTATAGATCTCAGAGGAGCCAGAATTCTTCAATCCATGGGAATAGGAATGCTCATAGCTGCTATAGGTTCTTTTGTGAGTTCGCGTTTTTACGATGGCAGCAGCCTGACTTTTGCGCTTGAAGTACTATTTACCATCTTGCTTTTCCAGTTCCATAAACTGACAAAAGAAGCCATCCAGCTGAGAAAGGAAAACGACCTAACCATATAGCATGTCCATACTAATTCATCTAGACAAAGTGCTAAAGGAGAAGGGAATGAAGAGCAACGAACTCGCACAAAAAATAGGCATCACGACTGCAAACCTGTCTATTCTTAAAACTGGTAAGGCTAGAGCCATACGTTTCTCCACTCTAGAAGCCATCTGCAGGGTGCTGGATTGCCAGCCGGGTGATTTGATGGAATTTGAGGAGGAAGATGTAGCCACTCCTTGATTATCTTACCCAGCAACTTTTAAGATAGTAACCTAAACAAATTCTACAACTTATACCCTACAGAAAAGAGTAATATTCTAGGTTGGACAAACACCCTGTTTTCAATAGCTTGAAACTGGTTGATGCTATTTGAAAAATTTACATCATTGTCAAAGGCATTTGTCATTTGGACTTTAAAAGTCCAGGGAGATGATTCTTTCCAATAGTCAAGAGAGGAATTGACAATTAAAAAATTATTATTGTCGCTAGTAGTAAGGTTCTTGAAGTATGTAAACTCTGCGTCTGTTTTCCAGGTAAAGTGTTTGAGAAAATTCAATTCTGTAAGTCCATCTACTACCCAATTTTCAAATTTGTTTTCTAGGTTTGTACCCGCGAGGTTACTAAAACTGTAGGAACCTGCAACCTCAAAATTAAAAGATCCCTTAAATCTACTTTCAACACCTACTTTATTATTGAAAAGTAACGACTGGTAATCTAGAATCTCTCGATTGATAATTCTTGAGTATGTGCTTAAAGAGCCGAAACCCTGATAAAATACTTTCAGTTTTTCAATGTAGGTTGAATACTCCAGCCTAGTACTAAAGTTATCTTCTGGCAAATCTGTAACTATGGTAGTGATGGTTTGTTCAATACCGTCAATCTGGGTAGCACTTCTTACTCCTTCTATAAATCTTTGATAGTTTATGGAAACAAAAAAGGTAGTTCCCTCAAGTAGTTTAAAAGAACTGTAGCGTAAAGATGTGTTGTGATATAGTGAATTACGTACCTCCTTATTGCCCAAAACTACCTGGTTAAAACTGGCAATTCTCAAACGATTTGCGAAACTTAAAGGTTCGGCAAACTGAGACTGAAGAGAATAATTAAAGCTAAACATTCTGGTATTGCGAGGCTCGAACTCCACTAAGAGTTCAGGCAGCAAAACAAGTCTATTTGTATTTATAATTTGCTGATTAAAATTAGCTGCTTTCCAATTATAGAAACGTGAAACCAATCCAGGTTTCACGATAGTTTTTCCAAATTTCTTTTTGAACTGAGCACCTATGTAAAAATCTTGAATTGAAGTTTCAAGTTCATTGTTGAATCCTGATTCAAAAAACGAATTAGGGTTTTGGTTATCCTCAATCTGGAGATCATTATTATTAAAATTTGTTCTAGTGCTACTCATGCCTGTTAAGGGATACAGGTGCGTTGTAGCATTGATAACGTAATAATGCTTAAAATCAAAATTTAATCTTTGAGTTCTTCTATCCGTATTTTGGAGCACATTGAACACACCAGAATCCTGGTCAATTAAAGGAACCTGAGATGGAAATAATGAATTATTAAAGAAACTCTCTGCGTTACTGTCACGGTCTTCATACCGATGAGCCATCTCAAGAGTACTGATATGCTTAGAATTAAATCTTTTATTCAAATTAAGACCTGCATTTAGGGAGAAGTTAGAGGTAGTTTCTAGCCTATCATTAAATTGATTTGCAAGCCTTGTTTGACTTTTTAGTATCTGTTCATATCTTGAATTATAGTCTTTAAAATCAATACGGGCTAGAACATCCAGATCTCTAGAAGTTGTCTTTTGCAACTTGAAGGTATTTGCAGTAAAGAATTGGTTTTTATTTTGGGTGGTAGTTCTATCCTCCACCACATCGTCCTGAATTAGGTAATCTATTCTTTGATCGCTTAAATCACTTTGATCATCATCGTTATTGATACTGTATAGCGAGAGGTTGAGACCCGATTCAAACTCGTGATTTAAGTTAAATGCCCCAAAAATATTTTCTAAATCTCTGAAATCTGTCGTAGAAAGTGACGTTGATAAGGGATCACTCAAAGCACGTGAGATGGCGTCACTATAGTTAGACAACGTGGCTTCACCTAGTTCAAAATTTAAGTAGTCCTCAACTGTAAAAGACCTATCACCGGTATTACTCAAGTTCCCGATAAAGTTTACGGAAGTCTTTGGACTGTAATAAAATAGATTAGGATTAAATTTATAGCGTTCTGTAAATCCACCTCCTGCTGCTATATCTCCAAAAACGAAGTTCTTTTTGCCGTCTTTAAGTTTTATGTTGAGAGCAAGTTTATCACTATCTGTAAGACCTTTAAGCCATGGGATTTCAGTATAATTATCTAGAGCTACGACTTCCTCCACCGCATCAGCTGGAATGTTATTGACTCCCAGTTTTTCATCACCATTAAAAAAGTCCTTTCCATCCACCATAAATTTGGTAACCTCCTTTCCATACACCGTCACATTACCCTCACGATCTACATCTAGGCCTGGAAGTTTCTTGAGAACATCCCTTAATTTTCTTTCTTGTCCATTTGTAAATTGATCTGTACGGTAGGTTATGGTATCTTTTTTAACTGAAACAGCCAGTTTCTTTCTTAGAATAATCTCATCCAGCGACTCGAGACTTTGAATAAGCGTATAATTACGACTGGTATTATCTAAGAGTTTTACCGTATCCTGAATCTCTTTAAAACCTAGATAATTGATAGTAATGAGATAATTTTTTCCTTTTTGCAATTGCAGCTTATACTTGCCTTCATAATCACTTATGGAAAATTGCAGATTTTCTTCAAAGCCTATGGGTTTTGAATATACAGTTGCGTTTTCTACCGGTTGTTGAAGCGTATCTAAAACTTTTCCTCGCAAGTTTATTTTCTGTGCGCAAGTATAGCTGGTCAATAAAAAAACAGCAGATAAAAAGGTTATCTGCTGCTTCAATTTATAGTTGAATAACACCATTTAATTTTTCATGCGCTCCTCAACAGCTTCGGAGATTTTTTTGGTTCTCTTATAGTCTTCTTGCCTACTAATAACTTCTATATTGACATCAGGGAATGATACAGAAGCGTTGGTTTCAGATATATTAGTGGCTATGATCTTAACAATTTTTGATTCGGTTTCTAAAATTAACCCCGGCAAGTCAAAGTATAAGGTAGGTCCACCTTTTTTGTTTAATTCAGGAGCAAACCATACAGCAGTAGGAAAACCTTTTTTTTCACTATTAGAAAAATTAAGATAAGAGGGTATCGCTTTAAAACATTTGAAACCTAGAATTATCTTGGATTCACTAGTTATCTCCCAAGAAACAGAGCTGTTATTAAATTTCACAACATACTCCTTATCAAGGTCATAGCCATAAGAATACTCCAAATCATTAGCATACACATAGGAATACAGGTTCAACATGGATCGCCCTACTCTTGAACTCATCGACTCCACATCAAGTTTCATCTCCTCTTGAATCTTTAAAACGAATCCATTAGAATCAGCTATCAACACCATATTCTGTTTCTCAACAGTATTAGCAAGTTTTTTTATCAATAGCTTAGATTGCTTTAAAACAGCTGGTGACATTTTAGCAGTATTTTCCGCATTTGTTACCGCTATAAACTCAGACTTATAATCCACTTTTATATTCTGTGCAAAAGAAAAAGAGGTAAATAATACTAGAGCTATTATAATAGTTCTCCTCATTGAGCTTATAAAGTTTTTTTCTTTTGTTTCTTCATACAATCATTGTATATATCTTTTCTTATGCTTTTCATGGTATCATCACTAAGCACACCACTAGCTTGCCTATTCACAACGGTTGCAACAGCCTTAGCTTTTTCTGCACAGACTGCACTTCCATCCCCACCTAATTCAGTAGCAGATGTAAAACTTAGCATTACTAAAAATAAAACCGCTGGCAACATAAATATTAACTTCATAATATAAATTTTTAAATTATTGTTATTCGTCTCCAGAGTCTTTTTTACAAGCCATAACAATATCAAACCATATCAACCCTAGTGTACTATCAGTCAAAGCTGGTAAGGCGGCTTTTATTATACGAGTCCGAGCATTTGCCTCCCTATTGCAATCTCGACCTACTCTTTCCGGATCTTCTTCTATTACAAAAGACTGATCAGAACATTGTAAACTATCTGAACTAAATCCACTCATCCCTACAAATAATACGGCTAGTAGGCTACCGCGCAATAAATTTTTCATAATATATAGTTTTAATGATTATGGCGTAAAGTAAAGTAAAGTAAATCTGCAAGTTTAAATTCAATTCCCTAACTCACCCGCCCCATCAATTCTATGGAGAAAGCCCTGAGCATGGCTTTATTCTCATTGCTGATTTCTAGTTGCTCAATATTTTCAAGAGCGGCGTCAGTATAGTGTTTGATAATATCCAGCGTGGCCTGTGCACCACCGCTTTCTTCAAAAAATACTTTAACGGTCTCTTTTTTGGTTTCGATAAGGGCTTCATCCATATTCTTGAAATCCATACCAAACCATTCTCTTAATTCTGTAGCACTACCCTCGTGCTCAAGACTTTTAAGGTAGAGATAGGTTTTCTTGTTCTCGCGTATATCTCCACCTACTTCCTTGCCAAAGGTCGCAGGATCACCAAAGGCGTCAAGATAATCATCCATCAACTGAAAAGCCAGTCCCAGGTTGACGCCATAATCATAAATTAAGGCTTGCTGGTTCTTGCTGGCCCCAGCTACAATTGCTCCCATCTGTAAAGCACAACCTACCAGTACAGATGTTTTCAAACGTATCATGTTTAGATATTCTTCAATAGAAACATCATTGCGCTTTTCAAAATCTACATCATATTGCTGGCCCTCGCACACCTCAAGTGCCGTGGTAGAAAACAATTTATTGAGATCATAAAAAATGATGGGATCATAATTATTGAAAAATCTGTAGGACATTATAAGCATTGCGTCACCAGAAAGAATACCTGTATTGACATCCCATTTTTCATGCACGGTCTGCTGTCCTCGACGTAACTGGGCGGCATCCATAATATCATCATGCAACAACGTAAAATTGTGGAACATCTCTACCGCTAGTGCAGCATCCATTGCATTTATTATGGGCTTATCGTATAAATCACAAGCAATGAGAGTCAGTAAGGGTCGTAGACGCTTCCCCCCCAGATCTAAGATATATCTTATGGGATCGTATAGTGATCCAGGTTCATTTCCTTTGACTCTTGTATTGAGTTCCTGTATAAATAAGGACTTTAGATGTTCAAGATCGATCATCTCACAAATGTAACGGCAATGCCAGTAATTTTTCTACATTTCACAGTCTCAAATAAAACTTTGAAACATTGAGTTATGTGTTAAGAATGCTGGTTTATTAAACAAAGCTATACTCTTCAATAAAAATTATTCGGCTTTGTAAGTACTCGTGGTTCATGACTGGAACAGCACCTCGCTAGAAGTGAATACAAATTAAAGAACAAGAATTTTATTTCAACGCAGTTCGCTCTTATTTAGTCAACCATAAGCTAGACCTGTAGGAAGTTTCAACTTATATCGCCTATTCTCAATGACGATTAAATTGTTACTGTACTAGGATCTTATTTGGGTCTTGAGGTTAACCTCATTAATTTTTGTATTACTGCTTAATTACGCACAAGCACAACCTGGATCAATGAATTCATGAGTCTGTAAAATTCTCTTTTAAATTCCGCTTTCGCGAAAGCGGAAAAAGCAAAAGGCCACTCGGGTTGATAGAGTGGCCTGTTAACTTACGGATTAAATCATTTTACTTGCTCCCGAACTGGTATCTCAGGCGTATTCCTACAAAGAGCAATTTAGCTTCCTCAACTGCGGCAATGCCGCCCGTATTGGAGTCAAAGGTACCGTTGCCGATAAATTTTAGCGGGTTACCAGCGTTGTAGCTCAAAAGTTCCCTCTTGGGGTTATCGTTGCTTATGTCACTCATGCCGATCTCGGCAAAGGCCCCAACGTAGATCGAGCTGCCGTTGTTCAGCATTTGCTTGACCCCGGACTCCAGTATAATGTTAATGCTGTTCTCCAGATCTAGGTCGCGCTCCTCAAACTCTATCTCACCGTAAGACCCAAAGCCAGCAAAAGCAGGTGCCGTAAGCGTACCGTTGAACCTGGGAAAAAACCCAGAGGTGGTCAATCGACCAGCCCGTGATTCCTGCTTGGAACCTGTCAGTAGATTATAGGAACCACCGGCTCTTGCATAGAACCTAGTGTTGCCGCTAGATTCATACTGGATGGCCAGCGGTATGGAGATGTTGTTGAATCGCTGCTCTTCAACATACTGGCTCAACTCAAACATAAAGGTGAAGTCCTCACCCTCGCGATCTACGGCAGCCTCGCTTCCCGCGAGCCTTCCTATGTTCGCCCTGCTCCTTAACATCGAGTAGCCCACACCGGAGTGTATGCTCCAGTTGTCATTGAGCTGCAGGCCCACGTCAACCAGTACACCGGCCCCAGAGCCAAATCCTAGATCTGAGCTTTGAGCCACTCCATCGATGTCTAGAGTATTTAGTTGACCCTGAACGCCCACGCCGAAGGTAAAATCCTGGGCGCCACAGCCTAGTGTGCCAACTCCCACCAAAGCAATTATCGAAAATATTTTATTGAATGTCTTCATTGTATTTGTTGTTGGTGATTGGATTTAGTTCTTGATAAATTTGAGAGACTCCATGTGGTTCTCTGTATTCAACACCACTATGTATACCCCAGGAGGCATAGTGTTAGGCAACTCGATGGAACTGACCATAGTACTGGACTTTGTCTGAAGTATCAGACTGCCCGTCATGTCAAAGACTGAATAGGTTGCCGTATCGAGTTCGGATTTTGGGTAGTCTGCCGTGACGTCCAGATTTGCCCTGCCCACAATCGGATTAACTAGTATGTTGAATGAGAAAGTATTCCCCAAACTAGGTGTGGAGGTACAGGTTTGCAATACATCACCGTTGGCCAGCGTCATCCTTACCGAGAAGCGATCATTGGGATCCAGGGTATCGCTGGCAAGATCACCTTCAGAGTAGAACTGCTCGTCCGTAACGAAACGGCCGTTCTTGAACCATTCATAGGCAACGAACTCATAACCCCCGTTATTTGCTGGGTTGTTGTTGACCACAAGTACGTTGTCATACTTCTGCTCGACGATCTCATCAAACTGGAACTGCTTCTCTATAGTCAGATTGAATTGCTCGGTATCCCTTCCATTCTCGGCGGTTACGGTAATCACCTGACGGTAAATACCGGGACGACTCGTATCGATCGTGAACATTGAAGAGGGATTAAAGGTCGCTCCAGTATTGCTGGTAATCGCTACATCAACAGAGTCCCCCACATCGGCACAATCGATCAGGTAGAAGATCTCGTTGCTGGGATTATTAAACACTTCACCGTTGATGGTGATTTGATCAATATTAGTCTCGCCATTTAAGAACACCTCCAGTTCCCTGGTAACATCTGCCGCAGGAAGGTAGTTGTTGCTGCCAGGCTGCGAGGCCGTGATGTCGGTAAAACCTTCTGCCAGCAACGTGACAAATCCTGAAGGCGTTACGTCAACGGCAGGGGGTGCGGTTAACGACGTAAAAGAGTATACGACTGGTAGTCCAGAACTTGAGGTTGCCATCAGTTGGAAGTCCGGATCAGTAGACAATCTACGTGGCGCAAGTGGATCAAAGGTGATGGTCTGCACCGCTCTTTCTATTGTTAAAGTAGCGGTAAGGGTCACGCTGCCACAACTGGTCGTACCACTAGTTACAACTGCGGTAACCGTATATATACCAGCATTAATCTGATCATTATTTGAATAGACGACCGTCGCCGTAGGTGGTAGGTTGTCTACACTCAGCGACTTAGTAGCACCATCAAATACAAAAGTTTGATCGACGAGGGAAACATTGTTTAGATCAAAGTTCTCGATAGTCACAGAAGCCGTCGAGCTGTCCGGACATTGACCATTTGTGGCATAAGTCACCGTATAGACCCCAATGGTCGAGGCTGAAACGTCGATTAACCCGGTTGACGGGTCGATTGCAAGTCCAGCGCTTGAGCTGAAGGTACCCCCTGCCAGACCGGTAACGGTAGGAACGGGGTCGTCGCCATTGTTACAGTAAGCACCCGCATCATAGGAGAACGAGGCGTCATCCTGAGCGTTGACAGTAATGGCAACAGATGATGAACTGGCACAGGTTCCAGTAGTCGTATAAGTCACCGTATAGGTTCCTGGTACGGAGGCCGAAAGGTCAATCGCACCAGTACTGGTATTAAAAGCCAGTCCTGCGGTGGAGCTGAAGATGCCACCCGTAATTCCAGATATGGAAGCTATCGGGTCGCTATCAGACGCACAATAAGTCGTGGATGGGTAGGAGAAGGTCGCATCATCTAGTGCCGTTATCACAACGGCTACGCTTGAGCTCACACTACAGATTCCTTGGGTGGTATAGGTGACTACATAGGTTCCGGGTACTGACGCTGACACATCGATTGTTCCTGTCGCCAGGTCCACGACTAGTCCAGGCGTGGAACTGAATAGTCCGCCCATGGTGCCGCTCACGCTTGCAACGGGATCCGTATCGTCTGCACAATAGGAACCGGAAGAATAGCTAAAGCTTGCATCATCCACCATTGTTATGACCAAATCAAAGGTACTGCTATCGATACAGGGGCCCGCCGTGGTGTAGTTCACGGTATACGCACCAGGCGTAGAAGCTGACAAGTCGATCACACCGTTGACGGGGTCGATCACAAGTCCGGCAGCCGAGGTGAAAGTCCCGCCTGTAGCGCCTGAGATGATGGCTACGGGATCGGTCTCATCCGCACAAAAGGCGGTAGCGTTGTAGGTAAACGTTGCGTCGTCTTGCGCGGTAACCCTTATTGATGCCGTTGAGCTGGCACTACATACTCCTGTAGTGGTATAGCTTACATCGTAGAGTCCAGGAGTGGAGGCCGATAGGTCTACCGTACCCGTGGACGCGTCGATCACCAGACCAGCTCCCGCGGTAAACGAGCCTCCGGGGTTACCCGTGATGACCGGAGTGGGATCCACGCCGGCGGCGCAGTAGGATGACGCAGCATAGCTGAAGCCCGCATCGTCAACCGCGTTGATGGTCACGTCAAAACTGCTGCTGTCGGTACATGGGCCTGTAGTAGTGTATGTCACGGTGTATGTCCCAGAAGTGGAGCTCGACAGATCTATCACACCGTTGACCGGATCGATTACGAGTCCGGCAGTAGAACTGAATGTCCCGCCTGTAGCGCCTGAGATGATGGCTACGGGATCGGTCTCATCCTCACAATAGGTGATAGCGTTATAGGTGAACGTTGCGTCATCTTGAGCAGTAACCCTTATTGATACCATTGAGATGGCACTACACACTCCTGTAGTAGTGTAGCTCACGTCGTAGAGTCCAGGATTGGAGGCCGATAGGTTTACCGTACCTGTTGCGGCATCGATCACCAGTCCAGCTCCCGCGGTGAACAAACCACCCGTGGCACCCGTTATAGTGGGGGTGGGATCAATACCTCCTGCACAGTAGGTCGCTGCTGCATAGCCAAAGCTGGCATCGTCAACCATGTTGATGGTCACGTCTATCGAGCTGGCGTTGAAACAGGTTCCAGCAGTAGTATAAGTGATTGTATACGTTCCCGCTGCAGAGGCAGAAAGGTCGATCGTACCATTGCCCGAGTCTACGACCAGACCGGCAGTTGAGGTAAATGTTCCTCCAGTAGCCCCTGAAATTGTGGGGATGGGATCTATTTCGTCTGCGCAGTAGTCGGAACTGTTATAGGCAAATGTCGCGTCGTCGACCGTATTGATCTCGACAGTCTCGGTCTCTGAATAGCCGCACAATGCATTGGTGTAGGTCACCGTATAGATGCCCACCCTGGAATCAGAGACGTCGATCGTACCCGTTACAGGGTCAATCACCAGACCCAGACCGCTTGTGAAAAGACCACCTGGAACGGTTCCGGAAACTATGGGAGACGGGTCTATATCGTCCTGGCAGTAGGCATCGGCATTATATTCAAATGCATCGTCGTCATTAGTGAGCGTTATCGTGGCTGTATCTGATAGGTCAACGGCCGTGGCCATCGTGCCCACCAGGTTGCTCAACGCGATGGTAAGGTCCTCGTCACATTCATATATGTCGTCCGCCGTGGGAACCAGACTCACCGTCTGGACCTCGCCAGCCGAACCGGCAAAAGTCACAGACGTCGACAGGGCGGTATAGTCGTTGTCAGCAGTTGTCGCGGATCCATCCATGGATACAACATCCACGGTAAGTCCACCCTGAACCGCATTTCCAAGGGTTAGCGTAACCGTTATGGCTCCACTATCCTCGGGGGCGGTTTCATCTGCGATGGTGATCGCTGTAGCGTCGTTGTCCAAGATCGTATAGGTGAACTGGGTATCTGCCCCTAGCGCCACATTAATTGGGTTGCTCAGCGTAAGGATCACCGTCTCGTCTTCTTCGACGATGGCATCATCAACAATCTGGTCCAGGATCACATTCATTACTAGATCACCAGCATTAAATACCAGCGTACCAGTCGCTAGTGTTAGATCTTCTGGGCTGTCAGCTGTACCTGTGACAACATAGTCTACCGTAATTGTCTGGGTGGATGTTGTTGATAGGCTCGCTTCCGCGAAAGCAGAATTTACAGATTCATCACCGAATCCGGTAACCGTGGTAAATTCCACAAAAGGGATCCCACGACCAGAAACATCAAAAGTGAATTCTCTGTCAATTGTGTTCAAGCTGTTGACCGTGACTGTGGCCACATCCTCCTGCTGGGCGGTAGGAGTATACGATACCTCAAAGGTAGTCGAACTGCCTGGCGCGATTGTGGTCATAGATGGTATGGTCACTAGTATGAACTCTGCCGCGCCGTCTACACTTACAGGGTTCATGCTATTTAATTCAAGATCTGTGGTACCGTTGTTCATAACGGTAAACGTACGTGTCCTTGTCTCGCCTATTCCCAACTGTCCAAAGTCTGTATCGTCTCCGGGGTTCGGTGTGGTATCACCATCTGCTATGGGGGTGTTGTTTCCTTCTACTACGATGACTCCAGGAATAAATATCCTAACGTCATCAAAGGCAAAGCCCTCTACTACAAATACGTCATCTGATGCTAGGACCACGCGAAATTGTACGGAAGATTGTCCTGCTAGACCGGTCAGCGTGTTTCCGGCTACCCGGTAGCCTCTGGAGCCGCTTGGCCCGCTGCCCGTCCATCCCTGTGACTGTCCCCCGGGACCAGCGACGATACCAGAATCGTTGTACCAATTGAGGCCGGTTCCCAGGGAACCTACTAATTGCCAAGACATCCCGCCGTCAATCGAGGACTGTAGTGCCACGCCGTCAAATCCGGTATCGAGATCCCACCAGATGCTCATAGCTATCTCAGGATCCGTGCTCAGGCCAGAGAAGTCGAACACGGGACTGGACACCTGGGAGACCTCATCAATGTTGTAATTCCCGTCCAGATTAGTCACCCAAGCATTGCTGCCAGATGAGGCCTCATCGATGATCGTATTGTTAGGGGTACCAAATTCCCAAGAGCTGAACGTGCCTGATGCACCCCAACCTCCTTGGCCGTTCTCAAAGTCTTCCTCATAAGGGAAGTTCACCACCATGGGGAAGCCTACTGTTATGCTTATCTCGGCCATGTTTGAGGTTGCACCCTGGTCATCATTCACCGTATAGCCCGTGGTAGCAACACCTGCAAATCCAGTTGCTGGGGTAAAGCTCACCATGCCCATCATGTCTACTGTATAGGTTCCCTGTGGGGTAGTGATCGTATTTTGTATACCTGCCGTGCCTGGATCTAGATCTACCGTGGCGGGATCAACCGTACCGTCGCTATCAGTATCGTTAGAGACCACGTCCAGCATGACGACCGTTCCACTAGTCGAGGCCATAGCCATATCGTCTACGGCAACGGGGGCCACTGTGAACTGTACCACGATATCCTTGTTACCGCCCAGCGAAGCCGCCGCGCCGGGAACGGGAAGGGTCAAGTCTGCGTCGCGCCCAAAGGCATCCAGGATTGTGCCGCCGCTAGCTGATAGAGCCGTGGCGGATTCATAGTCCAAATCTGGACTGAGGTCACCACGTTGTACGGTATAATCAAAGGTCAGTGTCGTCGTACCGCTGCCGGACACATAGTCGGCATTGCGGTCCGTGGCGCCGGTCTCCAACAATAACTGTGGGGTACCGGTCACATCTACTATCTGGTCAAACTCTATCTCTATACTGATCGTCTGGCCGATGACATAAAGACCATCTGCATCTGGTGAGGTCACATTGACTACTGATGGAAGCGCGCTGGGACGTACCTCTACATCATCTAGGGACACATCGCCACGGAAACTGTTTCCCGTAATTCCCGTGAACCTGATCTGGATGATTTCACCAGCATAGCTGTTTAGATCTACCACCAGGTTCTGCCATGCAGCGGTGTCGTCTGTAAAGAGTGGTACAAGGTTAGTAAAAGTTGGATTGGTTCTAGTTCTAATGTCTACACCCAACTGGTGTCCCGCAATCCCTTGTAGGTAGTACCAAAACGACAGTTCTATGGGCGCGCTTACGCCTGCAAGGTCAATTTCGGGAACCAGCACCTGAGCCACATCATTGTTGCCACAGCTACTTGCCTCTACATAGAGGAAGGTTCCGCTAGAGAGTCCTGTTGTATTGTCTACGCCAGGTCCATAAGAGGTTCCCGAGCCAAGAGGCCCCTTGCCTGCTCTCCAATCAGTATCGTCCATACGGAGATTTGTCCAGAACTCGTCCAGGTCTATATTATTTCTACAGCCTGCGATTCTTGTGCTTTGTGCAAACCCTTCAAAGTCCTGTAAGTAAGGAAAGCCCAAAGGTGCTGGAGTGACGTTTACAGTAATATCTGCCGCGTTTGATGTGGCGCCGTTGTCATCCTGTACGGTATAGCTTATCGTGCTGGAACCCGTAAAGCCCATCTCTGGGGTAAAGGTTATCATACCCATCATGTCAACCGTATAGGTTCCCTCGCCCATTGCTGTAAAAGTGGTCTGGATCCCCATCGCAGATGGGTCTAGATCTACTGTAGCTGCATCTATTGTACCATCGCTGTCAGTATCGTTACCTACCACGTCAAAGGTTGTTGCCATATCCTGCTCGGTGCTGGCCATGTCGTCTACCGCAGTAGGCGAGTCGTTGACCGTTACGGTAATCGCCGCAATGTTGGAGGTGCCGCCCAGATCGTCGCCTATCGTATAGCTGCCCGTGGCGACCCCGCTGAAGCCAGAATCTGGGGTGAAGGTTACCGTCCCCGCCATGTCCAGCTGGAATGTCCCCTGCCCCATTGCATTGAAGGTCATTTGCTGGCCAGCCGTTGCTGGATCTAGGTCGATTGTAGATGGATCGAGCGTGCCGTCGGGATCGCTGTCGTTTCCTGCAAGATCAATCGTCACCGAGGTATCCTCGTTAGTCATCGCCATGTTATCCACGGCCACGGGGGCAGCATTAGTCGTTACCGTAATGTTTGCAACATTAGACGTCGCGCCACCATTGTCGGCAACCGTGTAACTGGCCATTGCCACGCCGCTGAAGCCCATATCAGGACTGAAGGTTACGTTACCCATGCCGTCCACGGCAAAGATGCCCTGGCCGCCTGAAATGAAGCTGGCCTGGCGGCCCGTCATTCCTGGGTTCAGATCAACACTAGCCATGTCCAGGGTGCCGTCGCTGTCGCTGTCGTTGCTCAGTACGTTGAAGGTGGTCGCAGTACCGGGTGTCGTTCTCTCTTCGTCGTCCACCGCCACAGGGGCTGCGTTGATGGTTATGGTGATCGTGGCAACATTTGATGTTGCACCATCGTTGTCATTTACAGTATAAGTAGTCATTACCATACCAGTCCTGTTTAGACTTGGCGTAAAGGTTACATTGCCTGCATTGTCGACAACATAAACCCCATCACCACCTACAACAAAATTTGTCTGGCGTCCTGCTGTGGATGGGTCTAGATCAACTGTACTATTATCAATTGTGCCATCAGCATCTGTATCATTACTCGTTATATTAAAGTTTACCGCTTCATCTTCATTGGCAAAAGCGAAATCATCACCGGCAATAGGAGGCGTTGTAACAGCAACAGAAATGGTAGCCGCATTTGAAGTCAGGCCATCATTATCATCAACTGTATAGGTAATAGAAGTATTACCAAAAAAAGTAACTTCTGGTGTGAAGGTCACAACACCCATAGCATCAACCGTAAAGGTTCCCTCTCCAGCATTAGTGACTGTGGTTTGTTGCCCCATAGTAGAGGGGTCAAGGTCCACAGTCGTGGCATCTAATGTCCCATCAGTATCAGAGTCATTATCTAACACCATTATATCTATACTGCTCGTGGAAAGTGTATTTTCATTGTCGTCAACTGCCACCGGTGCCACGAGGTTAATCTGTAGAGCAGCATTGCCAGCTAGACTATTAGCAGAATTCAAAGCGGGTAATGTATCGTCTGACGGCATGGCACCCAAACGAGCACTGATAATACCCCCATTAAGTTGCAAGGCACTTGTCGATTCATAATTTAAATCTGTGGACTTATCTGTTGCTTGTACTGTATAGGTAAATACAAGTGTGGAGGATCCTGAACCGCTAGTATATGTTGCCGCTGTATCTGTAGCCCCAGTTTCTAGAAGGAGTGTAGGTGCACCACCTGCGGTATCTACATTTACAGGCTGGTCATAATTTATTTCAAGAGTTAACATATCGCCAGTACTATAAATGGCATCCATGGCCGTGGTAGTCACACTAGTTACTATAGGCGTTGTAGGAATAAAAACTGCAAAATCATCAAAAGCAACCCCATCATCTTGAGCTGAACCATCAGAACCGAAAGCAACACGCATCAACACACTACCTTGACCAGCGAGACCCGTTAAAGTATTTTCTGCGATCACCCATCCATTGCTAGCAGTTGTTGCACCATTTCTACCAGTCCAACCAGTTAGTTGACCACCTGGCTGCCCACTAATAGAGTTGTCATTATACCAATTATTAGGGTCGCCTAGTGCACCGACATTCTGCCATGAGCCGCCATCATCAATACTGGTTTGAAGAACAGCACCATCCCAAGAAAACTCTGCTTCCCACCAGATCGCCATTTGAATACTTGGATCTGTGGTCAATGAGCTAAAGTCAAATTTGGGGCCATAGACTTCTGAGTTTTCACTTACGTTGTAATCACCACTAAGGTTAGTCATCCATGCATTTGTCCCAGAATTAGCACTACTGATTACATCATCAGCAGGTGTTCCAAATTCCCAAGAATTGTTTGTGCCATCGCTAAACCATCCTGCCAGACCATTTTCAAAATCTTCTAGGTAAGAATTACCAGCAGTTACGATTACCGTGTTAGTCGGGCTTATAAAGATATTTTGATTACCACCTAAACTATTAGGTCCGTTTAGGACAGGTAGTCTTAAATTTATCGGACTTGCTGGATTTGCAACACGCTGAATATCACCCCCATTGAGCATCAATGAGTTAATATCAACGTAATTCAAATCAGTAGATACATCGCCGCTTTGAACTGTATAATTAAAAGTTAAGGTTGTGGTTCCTGACCCAGAAACGTAATCAATGGTTTGATCCATAGTACCTGTTTCCAGAGTAAGTTGAGGAGTTCCAGTAACATTTACAGCTTCAGCAAACTCGACTTGAATATAAATAACTTCACCTGTGCCGTAAGCGCCATCTGCAACTGTAGAAGAAACATTAACAATATCTGGTGGTGGTACAACACTAAAATCATCAATGGCAATATCATGCTCAAAAGAGGTAACGCTGTTATCTACAACAAATTCAAAGGTTACAATACCACCGACAAAAGCACTAACATCAATTATTCTTTCAATCCACTCGTCATTTGGACTCAACTCTTGAAATGTGTCGATCTGGGTTCTATTATTTAAGGCATCTATGATAAATAGAGTAAGTGTATTTTCAGGACCTGTATCACTCCTGCTGTGCGCCCAGTAGCGAACTTCTGCTGTAGTGGGAGATGTAAGATCAATCTGTGGACTGATCAAGGTTACATCCATGTTATTACCCCAGCCATCTTCAACAAAAATATAATTTCCAGAACCCGAGGTATGGTCAGCATTTGGTCCTGTACTAGAACTTCCGGTAGACGAACTACGTCCATACCAGTCTTGATTTGCCACATCTGCCTGGCTATTTATCCAATCATTTGAGAAAATACCAGTAGGCGCTGGAAAAGGCTCTGCACCGGGACCAAAGGTGGTGTTGTCCACCGCAATACCATCAAAATTTTCTATATACGGAAAACTTTTTACCTGCGCACTCGCGTAGATCATACCCATTAAAAAGGGAAGTACAAATAGGAATTTTGCTTTCATAGTACAAACATTATTTAAACCTTAAATGAAATAGTTATATTAACAAATCTTCACAAATAAAGGAATTTTTTTTTACAAAATGTTAATTTTAAACTCCTTACACGTGAAAAGGTTAAATTTTCCTACAAATTATGTCTATTGGTATTAATTAAATACGCACAACCCAGTATTGAGCTAGACTCAACACAAGAATGTTAAAATTTATTAAACGTTGGAAACTTTGAACGTTTTTAAAGTTTCGTACTGCTATTTTTGTTCTCTGTTGAGCAGTACAGGAATAAATCACCCAAAATGGACCGACAAAAAGAGGATATACTCAAAAGTGCCACTAACCAATTTCTTGATCTAGGATTTAAATCGGTCACCATGGATGATATCTCTCGATCCATGGGTATAAGCAAGAAAACACTTTACAGTCACTACAGTAACAAGGAAAGTCTGGTTGAAGCCGCAACCACAAATATCTATGATTCCATATGCGGTGGTATAGACCTAATTCTTGATGAAAACACAAATCCCATAGAAGAACTTTACGCTATCAAGAAACTAGTAATGGCACAGCTTAAAGGAGACAAGACCTCACCCATTCACCAGTTGCAACGTTACTATCCCCGGGTCCACCATAAATTGAAATCGATGCAAGTTGACTATATGCAAGGTTGCGTTAACGATAATCTGGACCGTGGGATTGCAGCAGGACTCTACATACCCACAATCAACAAAGATTTTGTATCTCGCATCTATTTTGTGGGCCTGCAGGGAATAAAGGACCTGCACCTTTTCCCAGCCTCACAGTTTGCAGTACAGGAGCTGTATGATCAATATCTAGAATATCACGTACGTGGCATTGTGACACCTGCCGGCCGCAAAGTACTTAATAAAATTACACAGAAAAATCATGACTGAGCTGGCTGAGAATTACGCTTTCGCAAAAGCGGTAAAACAATAATTCACGCCATTTACCATGCTAAATACGCCAATCCTTACTCAAAACAACTACCACCGTAAACTAGATTATACTATCATGAAACATTCATTGCTGCTCATGTTATTACTAGGCACAATTCAGCTGACTGCGCAAGTCGATGCCACAAGTGAATCGCATGAGCTCACACTTCAAGAAGCGATCGATTATGGTCTGGAAAACAACTACCAGGCAATTAATGCGCGGCGAGAAATTGCCAAGGCACTCAAGCAAAAATGGGAGACTACCGCCACGGGCCTGCCACAAATAGACGGTAGCGCAGGCTATAATTACAACATTGAGATTCCAGTAACGCCATTACCTGCACGAATCGTGGATCCCATGGCACCGGAAGGACAATTTGTGGGAGTGGAATTTGCCACGCGACAGACGGCAAACCTTAACGCCACACTCAATCAACTCATCTTTGACGGATCTTACCTAGTCGCGCTGGAAGCTTCAAAAACATTTCTGGAATTCTCACAGAACTCAAACAGCAAAACAAAACTAGAAGTACGCAAGGGCATTATCAATGCCTACGGTGGCGTACTGCTTACCCAGGAGAATATTGCCATTATAGAAAGTAATCTAGAGGTGCTACAGAAAAATGTAGATGAGACTACCGCCATATTTGAAAATGGCCTCGCAGAGGAAGAGGACGTAGAACAACTTAAAATCACCCTGTTACAAATAAAGAATCAGCTAGCTAACGCCCAGCGCCAGGAGCAAATTGCCATGGATATGCTCAAACTGGCCCTGGGAATGCCGCTTGATCACGTGTTGATTCTAGAAGAGGAGCTAACCGCACTAGCTATGGAAAACCTGAATCTTGAAGTCGCTGGGGAAACCTTACAAATGGATATGAACCTGGACTATCGCATCGCACGCAACTTTAGTGAGCAACGGCGGCTAGAATATAAACTTGAACAGTCCAAAGCGCTGCCCCGCCTGAGTGCATTTATCAATTATGGAGTCAACGCCTTTGACGAGGATTTTGTGTTTCTTGATAGTGGTACCCAGTGGTTTGACCAGAGTACGGTGGGCGTGAATCTTACCGTTCCGTTATTTAGCTCCTTTGGCCGTAAGGCAGCCCAGGACCGCACGCGACTGGCATGGAACCAGGCAGAAACTGACTTACAACGAGTACAGGAAGAGGTACGGCTGCAGTATGAGTCGGCCGTTAATCAATATCAAAATGCGGTCGATGGCTATACTACCAGTAGCGATAACTTGCGCCTGGCACAACGAATAGAGAATAAGAACCAGATCAAATTTAAAGAAGGGCTCGCAACAAGTTTTGAGTTGCGCCAGGCACAGACCCAACTCTATGCCACCCAGAGCCAGTACCTGCAAAGCCTGTATAGTTTGATTACAGAAAAGGCAAACATAGAAACCATACGCAACACTCCCGGTTATATAAAAGATACCAAGTAACCATGAGTGGCTCGCATGCAACACTAACTACCATATCGCATAACACCAAGCAACTTAAACAAAGAAATAATGAAATACTATAGCTACCTAATTATAGCCCTCTTGATAGTCTCCTGCGGTGGTGGTGATCCCACCGTGGAAGAACTCATTGCAGGTGCAGACAACAAGGCAATAGCAGATCGTAAAGTACAGCTGCTCAACCAGAAGAAAGAGCTGGAAACCCAGATTACCGCTATTGAAAACTATCTGGAAGAAAATACCGTGAAAAAAGAAGGGGCGCTGGTAAGCGTCGCAACGGTGACTGATACCTTGTTCAATCACTACATTGAGTTACAGGGAAGTGTAAGTACAAAGAAAAACGTAACCCTGATGCCAGAGATGCCAGGTATCCTAACTCATGTCTACGTCAAAGAAGGAGATCGAGTGCGTCGCGGGCAGCGTCTTGCCAGAATAGATGATGGTGGATTATCACAGCAAATAGAGCAAATGAAGGTGCAGGCAGATCTAGCCAAAACTACTTTTGAGAGACAAGAGCGGTTATGGGAGCAAAATATAGGAAGTGAGATTCAATTCCTGCAAGCCAAAGCGAACTATGAAAGCCAGAAAAATGCCATCAACAGCATGAACCAGCAACTAGGCAAAAGCATCGTAACCGCACCTTTTGACGGGGTGGTCGATGACGTCATTACTGAGCAGGGCAACACCGTCTCCCCCGGCATGACCCAATTATTAAGACTAGTCAATCTAGATGACATGTATATTGAGGTAGAGGTTCCAGAGACCTATATAGCCAGCGTGGATCAGGGAACCATGGTCACCGTGGAATTTCCCGTACTGGGAGAGGAATTGAACAGTACGGTAAGGCAAAGCAGTACCTTTATCAATCCCGCAAACCGCTCCTTCAAGATCGAGGTGCCGGTGCCCAACAAGGAAGGTAAGATCAAACCCAACCTAACCGCCCGACTTAAGATAAACGACTACACCGCTGCCGGCGCGATCTTAATTCCCAGCGCTGTAATCAATGAAAACCAGCAAGGCGAGCAATACGTGATGGTAGCAACCAGTATAAAGGAGAATGGTGAGCAATACGATACCGCCATCGCAAAAAGGCGAATTGTAAAAACTGGAAAGACCACCACCACCATGGTGGAGGTAACCAGCGGTCTTGAAATGGGAGACGTGATCATTGTTGAGGGTGCCCGCAGCGTACGGGAGGATCAGGAAATCAGAATAAGCAGGGATTAGACAACTGCCAGGTACACGATATAGGTACTGCGATGCACCTGACACGTATATTGAAATAACAAATTTGTTTAGCAACCTGGAGACGGTTTTTAGTTACGCTTTCGCGAAAGCTTAATCATTCACCACCCCAGTAAAGAAGTAACACATTATAGTACGATAGTCCATCCTTAAATAAAAGATTATGGGTAGGCAACCAACAAAAGACAATAGATAGTTATGGGAAAGAAGAAGAGCGAGAAAGAATTTGGTTTCTCATCCTGGGCAATCAACAATCCTACAGTAATCTGGATTTTAATAGCACTGGTTCTAGTGCTGGGTGTACAGGGTTATTTTGCCATGCCACGAGAAGATTACCCAGAAGTCAAGGAAACCAAGATATATATCTCTAGCATTTATCCCGGCAACACGGCCGAGGATATCGAGCGACTCATTACCGAACCGCTCGAGGACAAGTTGAAGAATATTTCTGGTGTGAGTGAGATACTCTCGACTTCTCAAGAAGACTACAGCATCATTACCGTAGAATTTGAGGAGGGCGGCCTATTCAGTTCTCCCATCACGGTAGAACAAGCAAAGCAAAAGGTAAAGGACGAGGTCGATACAGAAACCGCAAACGAGGACTGGCCCACTTTTAACGGGGCAAAGATTGAGCCTAACGTTTTTGATCTCAAGATGAGTGAGGAAATCCCGATCATGAACATCAACCTGCGGGGCGAGGCCTATACCGTGCGAGCCTTAAAAGAATATGCAGAATACCTGGAGGACGAGATTGAGAGCCTACCACAAATTAAAGCTGCCGATATACGGGGAGCACAAGAACTGGAAGTGGAAGTCGCCGTAGACATCTATCAAATGACCGCTGCCAAGGTTTCCTTTGATGACGTCATAAGAGCCATCAACGGCGGTAATACCACCATGAGTGCGGGTAATATCAAAACAGAAAACCAGCGTCGTACCATTAGGATTTTGGGAGAGGTGGAAGATCCCAAACAACTGGAACGTTTTGTTGTAAAGAACGAGAAAGGACCTATCTACTTAAAAGATATTGCCCAGATTACCTTTAAGGAAGAAGATAAAACCACATTTGCCCGCGAGAGTGGGGATGCCGTGGTCATGATCGATGTCAAGAAGCAGTCTGGTAAAAACACCATTGTAGCCTCAGAAAGTATACGCGAGATCGTCGCCACCGCTCAGGAAAATGGTAAGATCCCAACTAACGTGGATATTACCATTACTAACGACAATTCAAATCGCACGCTCAACCAAGTTAACGACCTGGTGAACAACATCATTTTTGGGGTCATTCTAGTTGTCGTAGTCTTGATGTTCTTCCTGGGATTCAGGAACGCTTTATTTGTGGGATTTGCCATTCCCATGTCCATGTTGATGAGTTTTATCATTCTTAATTTCCTAGGCTATACCCTTAACACCATGATTCTTTTTGCCATGATTATGGGATTGGGGATGCTGGTTGATAATGGTATCGTGGTAGTTGAAAACGTTTATCGCCTTATGGATGAAGAAGGGATGAGCAGGATGCGCGCGGCAAAAATAGGAATAGGTGAAATCGCCGTACCCATTATTATCTCCACACTCACCACAGTAGCAGCTTTTGTTCCCATCGGTTTATGGCCGGGAGTCATGGGAGAATTTATGAAGTATTTCCCCATCACGCTATCTGTAGTATTGGGTAGTTCCCTACTGGTAGCCATATTCTTTAATTCCATGCTGGTGTCTCAATACATGAGCATTGATGAGAAACATATCCCGCTTAAAAAGCTCATTATTATCACCGCGGTCATGGGCGGTATAGGAATATTGACATTGCTATTTGGTGGTGAGATGCGCGGTCTGGGAACTTTAATGGTGGTGACGGTCGTTCTACTGTGGCTTTACAAATACGTGGTCAAGGGTGCAACGCTGTTCTTCCAGCGCAGAATGCTCAAATGGCTCGACAACAAATATGAGCGGTTCTTGAAGTTTGCCCTGAGCGGTAGGAAGCCGGTTGTCTTCATGATCGGTATGGTCGTGATGTTTTTTGGAGTGTTGTTCTTGTATTTTGGAGTTTCAGTTCAAAGCGGGCGTACCAAGGTCGAATTCTTTCCAGACAACACACCCAATCAGATTTACGTCTATATTGAATACCCGCAGGGAACTTCTATTGAGAAAACCAACCGCACTACCGGTGAGATCGAGAAAATTGTCTACGATGTAATCAACGATGATGAGTATACAGAAGGTAACCGCAACTTTCTAGTGGAGAGTACGGTATCGCAGGTAGGAGAAGGCGCAGGAAATCCACAGACTGATGGTGGTAGCGCTGCCGAGATGCCTCATAAAGGGAAAATTACTGCATCCATGCGTGAATTTAAATTCCGCAAGGGCAAGGATAGCGAGGTGTTGCGCGAGGAGATACAGGCTGCCGTGCAAGGAAAATTTCCAGGAATCGCGATAAGTGTTGAAAAGGACGCCGCTGGACCACCTGCAGGATACCCGGTGAACATTGAATTACAGGGAGAAGACTATCAGGAATTGATCGTTACTGCAGAGCGTATGGTGAAATTCCTGAATGAGAAAAATATTGCCCCGGTAGATGAACTCAAGATAGATGTCAATAAAAGCAAGCCCGCACTACAGGTGCGCGTTGATCGTGAAAAAGCTGGCGAACTGGGCGTGAGTGCAGGCCAGGTAGGAATGCAGCTGCGCCGTGCAATTTTTGGCGAGAAGGCTGGAATCTATAAAAAGGATGGCGAGGATTACGACATCTATGTGCGTTTCAATGAAGATGATCGCTACAATCGTAGCGCGTTGTTTAACCAGCGCATTACTTTTAGAGATATGGCTACCGGGCAGATTAAGGAGATCCCGGTAAGTGCCGTGACCACTCAGGAGAATGTTTCAGGATTCAGCGCTATAAAGAGAAAGAACAATAAGCGTGTGGTAACGGTTTACAGCGCCCTAAAACCTGGTTACACAGACGCAGGTGCCGCCGTTGCGCAAATCCAGAATGAAATGCTAGATTTTGCTAATCTGCCCCAAGATATCAAAATAGATTATACTGGTCAACTGGAGGAACAAAACAAGCAACAGGCGTTTTTAATGAGCGCGCTTATGGCTGGACTAGCTCTTATCTTCTTTATTTTGATATTCCAATTTGGCGGCTTGTCAAAGCCTACCATCATCATGATTTCCATATTCCTAAGTTTTATAGGTGTGTTCCTAGGACTCATGATAACGGGCTGGCCCTTTGTGATTATGATGACCATGATGGGTATTATATCGCTGGCAGGTATAGTGGTAAACAACTCTGTAGTGTTAATCGATTACGTAGATATTTTAAAACTGCGTCGTAGGGAAGAGCTGGGCATTGATGACGATAAACACTTGATCAGTAAAAAAGATAGTTTCAACGCCATCGTTCAGGCAGGTAAAGCCCGTTTGAGACCCGTGATCTTGACCGCTATAACTACCGTACTGGGGTTGATACCGCTAGCAATAGGGTTGAATATCGACTTCTTCAGTTTATTTAGTGAATTTGATGCCAAAGTCTATATAGGTGGTGACAATGTTATATTCTGGGGACCTCTGGCCTGGACCGTAATTTTTGGGTTGCTGTTTGCAACATTCTTGACCTTGATTATTGTTCCCATCCTTTTATATCTGGTGCACCGGGTCAAACTGCGCTGGCAACGTTACCGCCATCCAGAACTAGTGGAAGAAACTGAACAACATAGGGAAGATCAAGCTGCCTAAAAATGACCATTTTACCAGTCAAGACCCCGTCAGTATTCGATGGCAGGTGTGTTACTTAAAAGTATTATTAGGGATTCGCTTTCGCGAAAGCGTAATTGAGTTCAAAGCTGTGCATATGTTCACGGAAAATTATTATTATATGATATTTCCTGGAGAAAGTGGAAATAATTTATCGCTAAAGAAAACGTTTGCGTATTTTATAGTTCCCTATTTTCCAGCTTATTGAGTAAACTCTTATCTTTATTATCTTCTAAAAACTTATAAATGAAAAGAAATTTACTCTCTGCAATTTTTGCTCTCTGCACCTTGTCACTATTTGCTCAGGGCAATCTGGGAATTGTCGGTCCTGCCGCAAATGGGTGGCCTGATAATGGCAATCCTACACCAGACATTATGTTGACTAATAATGGGGATGGCACTCACTCAATTAGTGCACTTACACTCACTACTGGGGCGGCAAAGTTCAGGACTGACATGGACTGGGCAAATCCCAACTATGGCGGTGATACATTTCCCTCAGGGATGATAACCGGTAATGATATACCTGTAACGGCTGGTATCTATGACATAGTAGTCGACCTTAATACAAGCACCTACACTTTTACAGATGTAGCTACGTTTACCGATATAGAAATTACAGGTTCTGGCTTAAGTGGTGGTGGGACTTTACAATTTGCTACGACCGATGGTGTTAACTACTCGCTAGATGTAACACAGTTGCAAGCAGGTACGATTGAGTTTAGGGAAGTGGGGACTAATACTACCTATGGAGCAGCATCATTTCCTACAGGTACCGCAACACAGGGAGGTATGGGAATTCCTAGCCAGGCAGGTTTTTACAAAGTAGCTTTTAACCTTAATACAGGGGATTACTCATTTACTATACCCTCAGTAGGTCTTGTAGGTCCAGGAGCTAACGGCTGGCCAGACGCAAACAATATCACGGACATTGCTATGAATACCGCTAACGGTGATACCTATACCCTAAACAACCAGCAACTTACAAGTGATATGATCAAATTCAGACAGGACCAGGACTGGAGCGTAAACTGGGGTGGTGATGCCTTTCCTAGTGGTACCCTGGCTCCTAATGGAGCAGACAATATTATGGCAACTGCTGGAACTTATGATATCGTTTTCTCAAGATCAAACCTTACCTATGCTTTTAACACGACCGCATCTGTCCGTGATGATGCCTTTGCAGGTTTTAGGATATTTCCTAATCCTTCCAGTACACATTGGGTATTTGAAAATCCTGCAATGGAGATCGATGCGATTGCTGTTTATGATACAATGGGAAAACAAATCCTGGATATTAAAGTATCTGCCTTGCAAGGTACTATAGATACAAGTGTTTTTGCACCTGGTATGTATGTAGCTCAAGTAGGCCTTGCAAATGGGTCAACCACGTCAGTAAAAATTATCAAGCAATAATTAAGCGGTAGCAATACTATTCAAAAGCCAGCTGACAAGGGTCGAGCTGGCTTTTTTCTATAATTCATAGTTTTAGACTTAACATCGTTATGTTTATTAGGTTATACTACTACTGGCAGATTGTAGTGCCAGTAAATTTGTATTAGTTTGTTACTACTTAATTATTTAATGTTGCAAAGACTTAAATCCTACACCCTAGAAGAGGCAAAGCGCGCTGCGGAGCGTTATTGCGCCTACCAGGAACGCTGTCACAAGGATGTACAGGAAAAATTGCGTTCCATGGGAATGATCCCGCTTGCTATAGACGAGATTTTAGGACATTTGATCCAGCATAAATTTCTGGATGAGAGTCGATTTGCCAGACTGTACGCCGGTGGGAAATTCCGCATCAAGAAGTGGGGTAGAAATCGCATTAAACTAGAACTTAAACAACGTGGTCTCAACGAGCGACTTATCAAGCTGGGATTGAAAGAAATACCAGATCAGGACTATCTAAAAGTATTTGATGAACTTGCGCATAAACGCAATAACCAACTGGCAACAGAAACTGACAAGTACAAGCGTCGCAAGAAACTTGCAGACTACCTAATCTATCGCGGCTGGGAGTCGCATCTAGTCTTTGAAAAGACCCAGGAATTAGTCCCGTAAATAGAATTAGGTAACGTAATTTGTAAATAATTGCAGTTGATTGAATCTGTCGCAGCTATGTATCGCACCGTATTTTATGATTTCACTTAATTAATTACGATCCAGACCCTCTTTTATGATCAACTCAATCTTATCATTGTGATATAAGATTCGTTTGGAATATTACGCTTTCGCGAAAGCGTAACCTCTAGTAAGTGTTACAAATCGCAGCAATTTCCAGCGTTTCTACTCGCCATGTGTCCTTTTGACAGCTTGCTCATTTTTAAAATCTATCCATGCCTGGCCTTTCTTACGGCGCATATAATTATCGTAATGACGCATGAACAACAGGTTATAAAGAGCCTTGCCTAGGTTCTTTAGACTACGTGGATAGGATCTCAAACTGATGCTGAAACCCGGCGTGAGATAGTGCATGTAGTGCCAGTAACCCTCAGGCATATAAAGCATCTCGCCATGTGATAAGTCACATACATATCCCTGTGCATTTTTAAGTGCGGGCCATTTATCCAGATCTGGGTTTGAAAAATCGATATCCTCGCGCGAGATCAGCGAGTATGGCACCCTGTACAAGTAGCGTGATTGATCTGGTGGATAGATGATGCACCGCTTCTTACCATGAAAATGAAAGTGAAGGATGTTTGTAAAATCTATATCATAATGCATAAAAACACGTGATCCCTTACCACCAAAGAACATCATGGGCAAACCCTTGATCAACCTCATTCCCAGTTTAGGGTATTTGAAGTCATTTTGTAGCGCAGGAACCTCTTTAATGATATTGTAGAGAAAAATTCTAAAATTAGTAGGCTCTCTTTTCAGCAGGTTTACATAATCAGCCATATTCATAGTAGCATGTGCCTCATTAAAACCCTCGTCATGTTTTACGGGCCGGTCATCATAGAGTGGGACGGTCTTGTCACCTGCTACTTGCTTAATGTATTCCAGATTCCATTTATGGTATGCGGGCCATTCACCAGTCAACTTTTCAATAACTACTGGGCGCTGTGGTTTGAGGTAGTTTCTTATGAACTCCTCCTTACCCAGCGTATGAAATCTAGGAATCTCCTTGAGTGAAAGAGGCATTGTTACTGATTACTTTATACGGTTGCTTTAATGGCTTTGGCAGACTTTTTTGCCTCTTCATTGCGATCAATCTTGTGGTCGGGACGGCTCCAGCGGGGTTTTTCTCCCATATCCTGATATTGGGAATACTGGGCCTCCACCGTTTCTGGCTGCGCCTTTTTAACGAATGGTTTCATAGGCTGGAGTCCCAACAACTCAAACATTTTCATATCCTCGTTCACATCTGGATTAGGAGTGGTCAACAACTTATCACCGGCAAATATTGAATTAGCTCCCGCCATGAAACACATGGCTTGTCCTTCCCTACTCATATCAGTACGTCCAGCACTTAGTCTCACCTGCGTTTGTGGCATTACAATCCGGGTAGTCGCAACCATACGTATCATCTCCCAGATAGAAACGGGTTGCTGTTCTTCCAGAGGTGTCCCTTCAACAGCCACTAGTGCGTTTATGGGCGTGCTTTCTGGTTGTGGGCTCAAGCGGCTTAAGGCGACCAGCATTCCCGCACGGTCTTTTATATTTTCTCCCATGCCTATAATCCCACCGCTACATACCGTAACATTAGTCTTGCGCACATTATCTATGGTGTCCAGACGGTCTTGATAACCACGGGTAGAAATAACCTCCTTGTAGTAATCCTCACTACTGTCCAGATTGTGGTTGTAGGCGTAGAGACCTGCTTCTGCAAGTCGTTTTGCTTGATTTTCAGTAATCATACCCAGGGTGCAACATACTTCCATATCCAGTTTGTTTATGGTGCGTACCATTTCCAGAACCTGGTCAAACTCTGGCCCATCTTTTACATTGCGCCATGCGGCACCCATACAAACCCGGGAGCTCCCGCCTGCCTTGGCGCGCAGCGCCTGCGCTTTAACCTGTGGCACACTCATCAAATCATTCCCTTCAATATCAGTATGGTAACGTGCGGCTTGTGGACAGTAGCCACAGTCCTCTGGACAGCCACCAGTTTTGATGGATAATAGTGTTGAAACCTGTACTTGATTGGAATTATGGTGCTTTCTATGAACCGTTGCTGCTTCATAAAGCAAATCCATCAATGGCTTATTATAGATCTCAAGCACTTCATCCTCAGTCCAGTCGTGTCGCATCATCGTATTCTAGGTTGAATTGTAAAAATAAGGTTAAAAACTATAGGGTAATGGCAATGTGTAGGTGAGAAAACCACTCTAGGCGCCTTAAATTCTCAAGAATTTTAAATTGTATGTGAAAATCAAATCATAAAATTCTAGAGGTCATTTTATAAGTCCTCACTCAGCATCCGTTCATCGAGGTACATCACAATTTGAGATTCAGCTTTTTTATATAACGCTAGATTTGAATAAGATGTATCGGGCATCTTACAAAAGTTGAAGAACAAGCAAGAGTTAAAGAAAGACTACGGAAGAACCTGCAATGGCTACGAGGTAAACACTACTATTTACGATTAGTGGTTTTGAGTATGCAAAAATGCTACAATTAAATGAATCATAATAACATACGATGCTTACCGTCAATTGCATTTTTCTACCAGCAGACTCACGGCATTACCTCCAAAACCAGTTGCGTTAATAAGTACCCGGCGCAATTCCCTACCGTCGCTACGAGGGTTCTGGAAGTGATTAGAGAGGTAGGGAATATTCTCTAGTTCTTCACTAGAAAACAAATCCAAGATCATCGCCAGACTCATCGCACTACTTGCTCCCAGGGTGTGGCCTATTTGCCATTTGTTGTTCATCAATTTGGGATACGATTCACCAAAAACAGAGCGTATCGCCTCAACCTCGGCACGGTCGCCCTTCAACGTTCCGGGAGCATGAGTAATAATGGCATCGATAGATTTCATATCAATTCCAGCAATTGCAGCTCTCATCGACCGTTGTAAACCATCTCCCCCAGCGGTAACAGATGTGGCAGAATGTAGCTTTTCAATTGAAGTACCATATCCTATGATTCTGGCAATGGCGTGGTTCTGTGTTTTGGATAATTTGAACAATGCTGCCCCCTCACCCAGTAGCATCTGGTTTCTAGTCTTCTCCAGATCTAGGGCTCGACAGCTATATTCACCATTTTCCTGGCTATAGATACGTAACGCCTGCATCTGGTTGATGGTAAAGTCAGTCAACGGCGCCTCACTCCCCCCCGCGACCATGCAGGCCGCCATACCACTTTCAATCCATGCAATGGAATTGAGTATGGCATGAGATGCCGTAGCGCAAGTGATCGAGTGCGACATTGCCATACCATGAGTTCCCAGTAACTGACCCACCCAGCTAGAAATATTGCCCAGGGTGGTAAGCGGTGAGGTTTGTGGGAATAGTTTTTTTGGAATTCCGCTTTCGCGAAAGCGGTCATAATACAATTCCCATAAACCCGTCGCCCCGCGACTGGAACCTACATTAATTCCACAGCCGGCATCTACAGGTCCCAGACGCGATGCAGCTAGCAACGCCAGCTGTACACTACGATCCAGCTTTTTATAAGCAGGCCTAGCGGATAGGAACTGCGATAGATCTTGAACATCCCGATCACAAATCCTACCTACGGGTAAGCCGTTGTAGGTCTTAATATTCCCATTACCGTCTGCCCAGTCCTCTATAGGTGAGATCCGGCTGTAATCATTTATATAGATATGATTGTTCAATTCAATGGTTTACAGCTGCAAAAATCGGCTGTAGGGATGGAGTAACCGGTAATCCATCAAAAAGAATTTGAACAATAAATAGCTTGAGTAATCAATACTTATAGCTGTAAGAGAAACTTCTCTATAGTGTTGTATAAATGGGTTATTTCGCTCTCGCTGCTGGTAAATGGCGGTACGACATAGATAGTCTTTCCTAGTGGTCGCAAGAAAACTCCCTGTTGCCAGAACCATTCAAAAATCTCATTGCGGCGATTGCCGTAGCGCTCCATTTCAATTCCCAACTCAAAAGCAAGAATGACTCCCTTACAACGCGCATTATTCACATTTTTGAAACTGTCCAGTTTTTCAATAAATTCCTGGTGCGATGCCGTTATCATTTGTATCCCATCTTGAATCTTTGTTGATACCAGTAGATCGATTGCCGCACTAGCAACCGCACATCCTAATGGGCTACCGCTATAGGTATGGCCATGGAAGAGTCCCCTAGCAATCTCGTCATCATAAAACCCCTGGTAGACTTGACTGGTACAACTGGTTATCGCCATGGGCATTATTCCCCCGGTAAGGGCTTTGGAAAGGCAAATGATATCGGGTTTATTGAGTAACTGGTCACTGGCAAAATATGTTGCCAACTTACCGAATCCCGTCATTACCTCATCTGCAATGGTCAATATCCCGTTATTTTTAAAGTGCAGCAGTAGCTGGCACAACGCCTCCCCATCATGCATTTTCATAGCAGCGGCACCCTGAACGAGTGGTTCGTATATAAAGCTGGCTACCGCGTGCTCTTCCAGCGCTTTATCTATCTGTGCCAGTACCCTTTCAATGTTATCCATTCTGGGAGCTGGAATCCTGATCACATCAATGAAAAAATCTTTAAAAGCACCATTATAAACCGATAGCCCGCTGGTGCTCATGGCGCCAAAGGTGTCTCCGTGAAAACCATCCTCTAACGCGATCACGACATTGCGTCTCTCACCACTATTAAAGTGATATTGAAAGGCCATTTTAAGCGCAACCTCTACGCTGGTGGAACCGTTCTCAGAGAAAAATATTTTATCTTGATTGCAAGGTAAGATGGCCAGCAACTTTTCAGAAAGCTCAACGGCAGGATGATGGGTCATTCCAGCAAACACAACATGATGCAATTGTTCCACTTGTTCTTTCAGGGCTCCCGTAAGTTGCGGGTTTACATGACCATAGCTGCAGGTGTACCAGCTGGATATGGCGTCAAAATACCGATTACCATCAAAATCAAACAAATAATTACCTCTAGCGTGTGAGATTGCCTTGGGCAGCGGGGCGGTTTTATGCTGTGTAAGTGGATGCCAAATGTTGTTGCGATCCTTATGTAACAATTCATCACCAGTCATAACTTTTCCAGCGTTGCTTTAAATAGATGTGCGTATTGCTGGACCACTTGTGAGTTGATGGCTTCTTCCCGATCAATATGTCCCAAAGTCGTGATCCCGGTCATTTTCTCAATTACCTCTATCGTACCATCCAGTTGCACATTATTATACACTATGCCTGCACAATTGAGATCTCGATATTTGAGGTATTCTACACTTAGAAGCGTGTGGTTGATACTACCCAAGTATCCAGAACTTACCAGAATAACTTGATCTGTAGGTTTAATTAGGTCTGCAATGGTGTGCTGGTTATTAATGGGAACCATAAGGCCACCCGCCCCTTCTATTACCAGCTTGTTTTGAGTACTGGGACGCACTAGGTTGTTCAGCTGTACTTCAACACCATCTATTTGCGCCGCGGCATGAGGGCTCATGGGGGTCTTGAGGCGATAAGCCTCTGGGTGAAACGTGGTTGTTTTATTAGTCACTAGATCCTGTAAAGTACCGCGGTCAGTCAGGTCCAGCCCGCTTTGAATCGGTTTCCAGTAATCTGCTTCCAGCGCTTGTACAACGATGGCGGCGACTACGGTTTTACCCACATCAGTCCCTATGCCAGTTATAAATATGCTATTCATCGAGGTCAAAGCTTGTATGACAATGCCTGCAAATATAGCCAGCTCTTGAGCCCAGCGGGAATATGCTATACAAACCCGCCCTGATTTTGTTCTTCCATCCCTCCGCGGCTGCGACGTCGTCTGTCTCGCGCACTTTATTCTTGCCACAGTTGGGACATTTAATATACTCTGTGCGATACTTTACCAGCTCTGGATTTGATCTGAAAAGAATTGCCATGGCCTTTAAATAGTCCTCGCGGTAAACCTGCATCTTTACACCACCCAGCGCATTTGTGGCAAACGGATCTGTGGCAACGCTATATTCATCTTTCAGGTAAACGGTAATCTGTTCACTTTCCAGTTTACCTTTTACCACCACGGCCTCAGCCGGATAGGAAAACACGGCTATCGTAATAAATCTAGACATGGTTTTTCAAAAATTCCTTGAGGTAAGTAAGCATGCTCTTCATTTCTTTTTTGGTATTGTGAGCGTGTAGGCAAATACGCAATCGCTCCTGTCCTGCTGGCACCGTAGGAGATAGAATGGCACGTACATCATAACCCATAGACTGTAGGTAGCGGGCTGCCTCTTGAGCTAGAAAATTGTTGGGAATGATACAGATCTGTATGGGAGTTGCGCTTTCGCGAAAGCGGAATCTACCTACCCCCTGTTTTAAACCTGACTGGCATAGCAACTTTTTAAAAATAGCAATGTTCCCCTTAATTTTATCTACAGCGGGATCTCCAGCTGCCAGCTTCTCATAGGAATTGATTACCGATGCTATGGTATGTCCCGGCAAGGCGGTGGTATAGATGAAGCTGCGGGCAAAATTGATCAAATATTCTTTTAGATACTCGTCTCCCACAATTGCAGCACCATGGGCACCCATGGATTTACCAAAGGTTATCACCCTGGCAAATATCTGGTTCTCAACCCCTAAAACGCTTACCAGCCCCTCTCCTTTCTTGCCTATTATTCCTATTGCGTGGGCTTCATCCACAATAAGCCTCACATTGGGATGCAGGTTTACTAGACCCAGCATGCCCAGTAAATCTGGTTGGTCACCATCCATTGAAAAAATGGATTCTGTTACTACATAAACTACCCGATTTTCCCACTCTTGAAATTTATTGATTAAAATTTTAAGATGTGCCAGGTCATTGTGTTTGAACTTGAGCGATTTTGCCTTGGAAAGAAGTATACCGTCCCTTATGCTTGCATGAACCAGCTCGTCATAAATGATGAGATCATGTCGATCTGCAATGGAGGATAGTAACCCCAGGTTTGCATCATAACCAGAATTGAACAATAGGGCTGCTCCCGAATTGTGGAAACCTGCGATCTTTTTTTCCAGTTCCTCATGCCTGGGACTATTTCCAGAAAGCAGTCTTGAACCTGTCGCTCCTGAAGCCGGGGTGTGAACAACTGCAGCATTTCTGGCAAAACTGAGATAGTCGTTACTTGCAAAATCCACCAGCCCACTTGTTTGTTTCAACCCACGTAGGCTGCCATCAAAATGCCTATTGCCTATCTTGCGATGTAACTTATTTGGTAACACGGGGGCAAAACTAGGACTTAAGCTGCTATCAACTTCTTCTGGAAGTCTTAAACTAGTAACTTATCATTCATGCCTGCACACTCACCGCTTACCGCCTGTTTTTATACAAAAACTACAACCAGCAATACATTAACTACAAAATAACAAGGAGAACTTTGAAGGCTTAAGTGTTATGTATAATTTTAGTTTTTTACGAATTAATCAAACTATACATTTATGTCATTTCAATTGCCAGAACTTCCCTACGCTTACGATGCACTAGAACCGCATATTGATGCGCGCACCATGGAAATTCACCACGGTAAGCACCATCAAGGATACACTACCAAGTTAAATAACGCTATTGAAGGTAGCGATGATGAAGGTAAAAATATTGAGAACATCCTTTCCAATCTGGATATGGATAACAAAGCAGTAAGAAACAACGGTGGTGGCTTTTATAACCACAAACTTTTCTGGGAAATAATGAGCCCAGATGGCGGCGGGGAACCTACTGGAGAACTTGCAGATGCGATCAATAGCGCCTACGGGTCCTATGCCGACTTCAAAAACAAATTTAGTGAGGCTGCAAAGAGCCAATTTGGTTCTGGGTGGGCCTGGCTATGTGTGCATAGTGACGGTTCTGTAGAAGTGTGCAGCACACCTAACCAGGATAATCCGTTGATGCCCAAAGTAGGCTGTGGTGGTACACCCATTCTAGGTCTAGACGTATGGGAGCATGCCTACTACCTCAACTATCAAAATAAGCGTCCCGATTACGTGGAAGCATTTTTTAAGGTGATCAACTGGGACGAGGTCTCTAGAAGGTACGCGCTAGAAAAATAAACTGGTATTCAAATCGTTTACAAAAGCCCCAATTCTGTTATTGAATTGGGGCTTTTTTATGTGGTTCAGGAAGAATACTGGTGTTTACGTATTGATCTGTTATATTACTAATCAATGGGATCTACTGCGGACCTATAGCTTAATCTCACATTCAAATTTTTAAGTAGACCGCCCGTGTATTTACTAAGTATTTTCTTTGTCTATTTAATGACAATAGATGCCGTAGTTTTTATATGATTCTGCTCGATAAGGGCGATGTATTGCCCAGAATTATATTCAGTCACTCCTATACTGAACTCACGACTGGTAAAGCTACTGGTTTCAAGTAATCGCCCCTGTAGATCAAAAATCTTGAGTTGTGTGAAACCGTCACTACTTAGCCTAAAGTGAAGGCGATCGCTGGCAGGATTAGGGTACACGGCTACCTGCAAGTCTTGCTCCTCAATGCTGGCGGTGGGATCTACAACCCTGAATATGGTTCCCGTATTACGGGCGCTTACGTAAAGTTCTCCCGTGGTATCTAAACCAAAACTAGAGAAACCGGCACCATTCAAATGAGCGGGATATGTGATGCTACCGCTATTACCGCCTGCTGGCAGTATTCCTATCTCGTCGCTACAAAAGTCTGCAAAGAAATATGACCCCGTAAAATTTGGGAAACGACTACCCCTGTAAACGTAACCACCCGTTATGGAACATTTGAAATTCCCGCTATTACTGTGGGAATAGGTGGCGGTAGGAAATACAAGTTGATTATCTGGTGGGCAATTACCGGTATTATCAAAAGGAGCACCACCCTCGTAACAACGCCATCCATAGTTGGCATTTTGACTGGTTATGGGTTGACTATTGATTTCCTCAAAAGCATTTTGACCTACATCTGCGATCCATATATTGTTACCGTCAAAGCTAAATTTCCATGGATTGCGCAATCCAGTAGAAAATATTTCATCACTACCGGGACTGCTAGCAAAAGGATTTCCAGCAGGTATGGTGTAGGGTGTTGCTGCAGTAAAAGAGCTAACGTCAATACGCAATATCTTTCCTAGCAAGGTATTGACATTCTGGGAACGATCACCGGGGTCACCACCAGCACCACCATCACCTGAAGAGATATAAAGCAGTCCATCTGGACCGAATTGCAGGCAACCGCCGTTGTGGTTTGGAAAGGGCTGGGTGTAGGTGAGCACCACATCACCGTTGGGATTTGCCACATTACTACTGGCATTTGCAACGGTATAACGCGCGATAACAGTATTGCCTGCCACATTAGTGTAATTCACATAGAACGCCCTACTCGTTGCGTAATCTTGAGGAAAAGCCATACTCAACAATCCACGTTCTCCACCAGTTGATATTAAATTAGATATGTTCAAAAATGGCTGACTGGGCACGGTTCCATCACTATTCAGTATTTTAATTAGGCCATTTTGCTCTACGATAAAGAGTCTTGAATCGCCGGCGTTTTTGATATCTACCGGCGCCTGGAAGCCCGTACCTACAGGTTGAAGGTTGACAGATTGCGCCTGGATCAACTGTACGGCAATTATAAATAATAAGGATAGTAGTAATTTTTTCATAATCAAAAGGGTAAGTGAAATTAAATACAGCGGCAACACCTTAATGAAACGAACCAAGATAACCTATAAAATGGGACCGATAATCGTTAAGCAGCTGAAAGCTATCCCGTTAATCTCAACTGCTGCCACAAACGTCTTAAATAACTACGGTTCTAATAGGCTCGCTCTTTGTTGCCTTCAAAGAAGTTGATGTAGGCGCGATTGACTACCCGGTTGCCACCTGGGGTAGGATAATCTCCAGTAAAGTACCAGTCGCCCAGGTTTTTGGGACAGGCCTTGTGTAAGTTTTCTACCGTTTGATAGATGATCTTCACCTCTGCATTGATGGTAGCATCAGTAAGTAGATCTGCGATCTTATCAGAAATTTGCTGGTCCGTAAATGGATCATAAAGTTCCTTAACGTGGTTAACTACGTCTTGATCCTCTAGTTTCACCTGCTTGAGGCACTTCTCATAGATTTCTTGAACGATGTTATAGTTGTCGTTCTCGCGGTGCAATTCCAGCGCCGCCCTAAAAGCTACCAGACCCTCGAGACGCGCCATATCGATCCCGTAGCAATCTGGATAGCGTATTTGTGGTGCGCTAGATACCACGACTATTCTCTTGGGGTTGAGCCGGTCCATCATTTTGAGAATGGACTTTTTAAGAGTAGTACCGCGCACGATGGAATCATCGATTATCACGAGATTGTCGCTAGGATTAACTACCCCGTAAGTCACATCATAGACATGGGCAACCAGATCATCCCTGGAGCTGTCTTCTGTGATGAAGGTGCGCAGTTTGGCATCTTTGATGGCGATCTTTTCGGTTCTCAGCTTTCGCGAAAGCGCAACATCTACCTCCTCCTTGCTCAGTTTGCCACCACCTGCAATCATGGCGTCAAATTTCTGCCGGTCCAGTACCCGGTGGCCTTCTTCCACCATGCCGTAGAATGAAGTCTCGGCAGTATTGGGAATAAATGAGAACACCGTATGATCAATATCGTCATCAATACTTTTCATGATCTCTGGGAAGAGTAGGCGTCCCAGGTGTTTGCGTTCCTGATAGATCTCTGCATCGCTACCTCGCGAGAAATAGATGCGCTCAAATGAGCACGCCTTGCGTTCCAGCGGTTCTGAGATCTGTTCCAAGGTAACGGCGCCGTTTTTCTTGATGATAATCGCCTTGCCTGGATCAAGCTCATGGACATCCTCCAGCGGTGCGTTAAATGCGGTCTGTATAACGGGGCGTTCACTAGCAACCACAACTACTTCCTCGTCTTGATAGTAATAAGCAGGTCGTATCCCGGCGGGATCACGCAGCAAGAAAGCATCCCCATGTCCCATAAGGCCACCCATGGCATACCCACCATCCCAGTCACGGGCACTTTTCTTTAGGATTTTTGCTACGTCCAGTTCTTTGGCGATTTCTGGACTGGCTTCTATTTTACTTAAGCCCCTGGCTTTGAACTTTTTGTATAGCTTACTTACCTGCCGGTCTTGAAAATGGCCTACTTTTTCCATGACGGTCACGGTGTCTGCCATGTCTTTGGGATGCTGTCCCAGTTCCACGAGTTTATTAAAAAGCGCGTCAACATTAGTCATGTTGAAATTACCGGCCATGATTAAGTTGCGGTGCATCCAGTTATTCTGTCGCAGGAAAGGGTGTACTGATTCTATACTGTTTTTTCCAAAGGTGCCATACCGCACATGACCCATGAGCAACTCGCCTATGTAGGGAATGTGTTCCTTTTGACCGGCGACATCAGTTTTAATCTCGGGACGTGCCTGCATCTCGCTGTTGACGCGATCGTTGATCTGTGCAAAGATGTCCTGTATGGGCTGTGCCGCATTGCTGCGCACCCTGGAAATGTAACGCTGGCCCGGTTTCACATCCAGTTTTATGCTGGCAAATCCAGCACCATCCTGGCCACGATTGTGCTGTTTTTCCATCATGAGGTACATCTTGTTGATGCCATAAAATGCGGTACCATATTTCTCCTTATAGTACTCTAGTGGCTTAAGCAATCTAATCATTGCTATCCCGCACTCGTGTTTCAACTGGTCACTCATAATCGTGTCTAGCTTTAAAATTAAAAAGCCCCAAGTTTCCTTGAGGCCGTTGTTTACTCGTTATTTTTCTAGCTCAAATCTAGTGAGCTGTTTGAACTGCTCTAACCTCTTGTTGATTTCTTCATCAGTAATCGACTGCATGCGCTCAGTTCCAAATTTCTCCACACAAAAACTGGCAAAGTTTGAGCCATAAATAATCGCTCGTTTCATGTTCTCAAAACTATAGTCACCCGTGGCTGCCAGATAGCCAGAGAATCCCCCGGCAAACGTATCGCCCGCACCCGTGGGATCAAATACTTCCTCTAGGGGCAATGCCGGGGCAAAGAAGATTTCATTTTTATGGAACAGCAGGGCTCCATGCTCCCCTTTCTTGATGACCACATATTTAGGACCCATCTGGTGGATCTTACGGGCAGCATTTACCAGGGAGTACTCTCCTGATAATTGTCGTGCTTCCTCGTCGTTAATGGTAATTACGTCAACTTTTGCGATCACCTCGCGCAGCATGTCCATGGCACTATCCATCCAGAAGTTCATCGTATCCAGTACGATAAGCTTTGCATCTGGAGTTTGTTCAATGACGCCCATTTGTACGGCAGGGTGCAGGTTACCCAGCATCACTACCTCAGCGTCTTGAAAAGCTTTGGGTACCTGTGGGTTGAAATCAGCCAGTACGTTAAGTTCCGTAGCTAGGGTGTCGCGAGAATTCATGTCGTTGTGGTATTTTCCAGACCAGAAAAATGTTTTTCCATCTTCTACCACCTCGATCCCATCGATATTCATACCGCGACCCTCGAGCATATCAAGATACTCCTGCGGGAAATCACCACCCACGACACTCACCAGACCTACCTGAGTCTCAAAATGTGCTGCCGCCAGTCCTATAAAGGTTGCTGCACCACCTAAAATTTTATCTGTTTTACCAAATGGTGTCTCAATGGCATCAAATGCAACCGTTCCCACTACGACTAACTTACCCATGATCTTATTTTCCGGCAAAGGTAATTATACAAACGCTAGAAGCAGAATGACCAGGGCGATCTATTTTCTCAATGTACTTTTAATGACTCACGCTTTCGCGAAAGCGAAATTCTACCCAAACCTCTTATCTTCATAAGGACTTTTAACCAACTCTACTCTCTTTCAATTTCTCAATTATTTTAAGTAGTGTAAACTATTGCGTCAGGTGTTCTTAATGTACAATTGGTATTCTTAGGCAACTAGGCGATTCTAGAATTAATCCGTACACACCTCACAATAGGTTTTTCTCAAATACTCATCTTCCAGTAGTTGAAAGGTAATCCCGTCGCTTGCTGGCGGGGTAAACATGTTGCAAAATCTAGATTTGTTCTTATCCAGCGCGTTGAGCATAATCGTGCGGTACTGTGGTAACTCGGTACGGGTGCGGTCTATGATGGTAAGGTTGAGGTAGTAATAAAGAATATCTTGAGTAGCGGTCAACTCCCTAGCTTTTCCTGCCAGTAGGTCTTCTGCTTTTTCTGGAGCATTGAAATAAGATAGGTATTGCGCCAGGCTCACGTAGTCTGCATCACTCAAATCTGACTGGTCGTAACTTTTAAGGATAAATGCTACCGCTTGATCCATCTTTTTTAAATCTCGCTTGTTTTTGTACTCTCGTGCCTTGAGTATATTTAAATTGATTAAAAAGCGGTTGACGTGTTCATTACTGACACCGTATTTCTTGAGTTCCTTAATTTGTTTTTCAAGCGATTTAAAAGTGATGCCACCCGCCTTACCGCGCAGTAGCGTAAAGTTCATCACCGTCAGGTTATAGTGTAGACGCTTGTTTCCAGGGTCGGTTTTGAGCAACGCGGTAAGTGCATTTGCCACTATTAGTGCCTGTCGCTTGTCAAACATGAATTTCAATGCCTGTTTTGTATTATTAAGATCTACCGTTGACACCTGCTGCGGGATCTCGAGGTTTTTCATGGTCTCTGGATCATTCTTTTCAATAACCTTGTCCACGATGGTATAGAAGACCTTGCGCGCTTGTTCCATATCATCCTGCGCCAGGCTGTTGCTCAACATGGGGGCCAGCTCATCCATTCCCTTATCCACCAGCAGGTCTATCTTGTTGAGCTCCAGATGGATTACTGCCTTGCGGTGAGTCGCTAGAACGGGTTCCAATTCAGCGCCCATCACACCATTCAGTTTCTTTTTTATTGCGCTCTGTGATTCTGCAGCTAGGTTTTTATAAGGAGTTGTTTCCAGATCATTAAAAAACTCTACCCAGTTTTCTGCCGTTTCAATACTAGTCACAATACTGGCAGACTGAAAGGACTGTAAGGAACTGACGATGCTTGCCGCACGCTCATTTTGTAACTTGAGATTGCCCTGGGTACTTCCTTCCACTGATGCATAGGCTTTGATATCAATTTTTTGAATGTTGTAGTCCGTCAGATTAAGTGAATCATAAATGGGTTTTACATCTTGCGGCTTGTAAATCGATATTCCTTTTTCAAACGGTACTACAAATTGCATGGTCTTGAATCGCTCAATGGTTGCCTTATTATCGCGGCTACGGTTGTTGTAAACGATATCATCCAGATACAAACCCATATCGAGCAATTCCCAGGGATAGGCCTGCAGGTTATACAACACATAATAGCTTACTAGTTTCTTATTTTTAAGAAATAGAATGTTGTATTCCAGCTCATGATCTCGTAACGCAGCCGGTATGGTTCCCACCGGTGTTGAATATCGCTTCAATTTTTTATCAAACTTTTTGAACAGCTTCTTTGAAAATACCGGGCTGAGCAGGGTCCCCCGTACTTGTGTATCTTCTAGTGTCGTGTTACAGGCATATCGGTTTTTTGACACGACATCTATCGCCACTCCATCTTGCGCACCCCGTAAGAGATTCTTGAGAAACGCAGGATCAGTACTGGATAAATACAGTTGATTACCGTCTCTTTTAATACTAAATCCCACGTCTCTGGGTTTGTTCCTGATAGCGTTATTAAAACTGACGTGTTCCTGGGAATTGCGATCTACTGAAATGTCGATACCATGCAGATTTTGAGCATATGAACAACTGTGACCGATAGCGATAAATGCTACGGCTACAACAAAAATTTTCAATAATGGCATAGTGGAGGACTTTTAGAATTGATGAAGATATGCACGAGATGCCTACTTCCTACCAAAGTCTGCCGGGATTTCTCCCCACGCCCTAGTCTCCCATTTGAGGACGGCATTTTTGTAAGAGTTGTTCTTAAGCCAGTACAGCGCCCTATTGATCATCTCAAACGAGTCGGCGTTTACGGCATTGGGCTTCAGGGTGGTCTTGACCTTTTTGTTGCGCACCCAGCTCATCGCCGTACGGCTATCGCTATAAATGGGCCGTGTATCTCCATTTTTTTTACACAATGCAAGAACGTGAACCAGCGCCAGGAACTCGCCTATATTATTAGTGGATTGCTTATAGGGCCCTTTTCTGAAAATTTGCTGCTTATTGCTGGTCAATACGCCACGGTATTCCATCGTGCCCGGATTGCCGCTACAGGCAGCATCCACGCTAATGGAGTTTAATATGGGCTCACCTACTTTTTTTACCAGCTTTGGGTCGACTTCTTTGGCTTCTTTTTTACCCACATAACTCCAGTAGTTACCCTCTAGAGCCTCTTGCGCAGCTTTGACAGAGGGAAAGGACTTAAATTTAGCTTGCGGGTAATTCTTGATTTGCCGCTGGCATTCCTTCCAGGAATCATAGACGCCAGGCTGGTGACCCTCCCACACGGTATAAAATTTTTTACTTGCCATCGCGCAACAGTCGTTCAATAACCCGGGGAAAATGCTGCTGCTCCAGTTCATGAATTTTACCGGCAAGATCCACCGCCGTATCTCCCACGTCTAGAGAACAGGGGAATTGCGCAATGATGGCACCCTCGTCGTAGGCCTCGTTTACGTAGTGCACGGTGATTCCGGATTGTTCCTCTTTATTTGCTATAACGGCATTATGCACGTTCATGCCGTACATTCCCTCACCGCCGTATTTGGGCAATAAGGCCGGGTGGATATTAATAATCTTACTGGGATACTCCTCAATCAGGTATTCGGGAATTTTCCACAGGAAGCCCGCGAGTACTACCAGATCTGGTTTTATGGTGTTGAGTAGGTGGTGTGTGGATCCCGCTTTCGCGAAAGCGTAACGATTAAAAGACATCGCGGGAACTTTAAGATCAGTAGCTCTTTTTAGGACTCTCGCCTCTGGTTTGTTAGAGAGTACCAGCACCACCCTGGCCAGGTCTGAGTCATAAAAATGCCGAATGATCGCTTGTGCGTTGCTACCGCTACCGCTTGCAAAAATGACTATATCCTTCATAATCTCGTACTGGTTACCTGCAAATATGATCTTAAATACAGCGTTTACCAAGTACTGTAAGTGATCTAAAAGATTGTTTTGGGGCAAAGTTTGTTATTTTTGCGGTTCATTAAAAATTAAAACAAACATTATGTCAGACATTGCATCAAGAGTAAAAGCAATCATCGTAGACAAACTAGGAGTGGACGAGAACGAGGTAGTAAGTGAGGCAAGCTTTACAAACGACCTGGGAGCAGATTCACTAGATACCGTAGAATTGATCATGGAATTTGAAAAGGAATTTGATATTCAAATTCCAGACGACCAGGCAGAGAATATCGCTACTGTGGGTCAGGCTGTTACTTATATAGAGGAAGCCAAAGCATAACCACTACATGGAATTAAAGCGAGTTGTCATAACTGGAATGGGCGCCCTAACTCCCATAGGTAACAACCTAGAGGAGTACTGGGATGGATTAAAAGCTGGTAGGAGCGGTTGCGCACCCATCACTTATTTTGATACAGAACATTTCAAGACAAAATTCGCTTGTGAGATCAAGAATTTTACGGTTACTGATTTCATAGACCGCAAGGAAGCTAGACGCATGGATCGCTTTGCCCAGTACGCACTGGTAGCGGGTGATGAGGCTATAGCAGACTCTGGACTCAACACCGACTCTATGGATAAATATAGAGTCGGTGTTATCTGGGGTGCGGGTATAGGTGGTCTGGAAACGTTTCAAGAAGAAGTCAAGTCCTTTGCAAATGGCAACGGCACACCTAGATTCAACCCCTTTTTTATCCCTAAAATGATTGCAGATATAGCGCCAGCGCATATCTCGATCAAATACGGATTCATGGGACCTAATTATACTACGGTATCTGCCTGTGCATCCAGCGCAAACGCCATGTTGGACGCTCTTAATTACATACGGCTGGGGCACTGCGATGTTATCGTTACCGGTGGTTCTGAGGCAGCTGTGGCACAAGCCGGGATGGGTGGCTTTAATGCCATGCATGCCCTGAGTACCAGAAACGATAGTCCAGAAACCGCCAGCAGGCCATTTGACGCCACGCGTGATGGTTTTGTCCTGGGAGAAGGTGCTGGAGCTTTGGTTTTGGAAAGCCTGGAACATGCCCAGGAAAGAGGTGCCAGAATCTATGCAGAGGTCATAGGTGGTGGTTTCTCAAGTGATGCCTACCATATTACCGCGCCAGACCCTGAGGGACGTGGCGTTATAGCGGTAATGAAAAACACACTGCAAAATGCGGGTATAGCGCCAGAAGATGTGGACCACATCAATACCCACGGTACGTCAACCCCATTAGGTGACGTGGCAGAGTTAAAGGCGATCAAAGCCGTTTTTGGCGATCATGCGCCTAATATCAGTATCAATTCAACCAAGTCCATGACGGGACACTTGCTGGGTGCTGCCGGGGCGATTGAGTCTATTGCCAGTATCATGGCGATTAAAGAAGGCATCGTTGCTCCTACCATCAACCATACTACGGTAGATGAAAATATTGATCCCAGCCTACACCTAGTTCTTAACGAGGCCGAACATCGCGAAGTAAATGTTGCACTTAGCAACACCTTTGGTTTTGGAGGTCACAATTGTTGTATAGCCTTTAGAAAGTTCTAGACGGTATATAGAATCTCCATGAAGAGAATTCGTAAAATTTTCCAGTCTCGGGCAAACCAGACTAACGAACCACTCTTTCAAGCCATAAAAAAAATCACGGGACTTACTCCCAAGGATCTTTCTTTTTACGAGACGGCTTTTACCCATAAATCAATGGGTTTAAAAGACGGTGTGGGAAACCAGTTAAGCTACGAGCGTCTTGAATTTTTGGGCGATGCCATTCTGGGATCGATAATAGCAGAATATATCTATAATGAGGTTCCTAGTGGTGACGAGGGCTACTTGACTAAGATGCGCTCTAAAATTGTGAGCAGGGAACACCTCAATGAACTGGGCCAGGATTTTGAGCTGCTCAAATACGCACAGACCCAGGTCCCAGAACGTAACTTTGGACCTAATGTTCACGGTAACTTATTTGAAGCTCTCGTGGGAGCGGTCTATCTGGATCGCGGCTATCTTACCTGTCAAAAGTTTTTGACTAAAAAAATGATTGAGCCCTATGTGGATATTGAAAAACTAGAGGGTAAGGTTACCAGCTATAAAAGCTTGCTTATTGAATGGTGCCAGAAAAAAAAGCTGAAATTCAAATTTGACACTTATGAAGATTCCGGTGTGGACAGTTTGCGACACTTTGCAGTAAAACTTACCATTAACAACAAGGTAATGGGAAAAGCCAGGGCCACCTCAAAGAAAAAAGCCGAGGAAAAAGCCAGCAAACGCGCTTACTTTGCCCTACAAGACAAAATTCAAAAATGATAGAATCCATCTTCTAGATGTTCTATCTGGGTTCCCGCTTTATTGATGATTACCGCAACGATGTCAAAACGTACTTCCAGATCTTCTTCAACCTCGTTTTCCATAAAATAGTTTGCCGTCTGGACCAGTCGTTGTATCTGGGCGGGTTTCAAAAAATCTTGCGGATTTCCAAATTCTGGCGTGGATCTGGTTTTGACTTCTACGACAACAATAATTTTATTAAGCCTAGCGATTATATCTATCTCGCCTTTTAGGTAGGTATAGTTTGTTGCCAGAATTATAAAACCTTTCTTGATAAGAAATTCCCTCGCCAGCTCTTCTCCCTTCTTGCCTAACTCGTTATGTGAAGCCATAGATTATAAAGGTAAAGGATTAAAGATTACAAAAGGGGTGCAGGCTGGGGGGCTTGGAATAATGACCAGCTGGAATTGAACTTCTTCCGCATTCTTTCAGCATGTAAACCCCAGAAGGACTGTTCTTACAAAAGCTTTCCAAGAATCTTAGGATTCTGCAACATGATCTTTAATAACTCTGAACTCATAACCAAACGAATACAGAGGAAATATTAAATCATTTATGCCCCCCCTTGCCCCAAAGGGGGAAAGAAAAGCCTTCAAACAAATTCAGAATTCAACATTCTGAATTCTGAATTGCCATAACTCCTATTCCACCACCAGCTTTGTCTGAACGCTGTTTCCGGCGGTTCCTGTGGTTACGATATACACACCCGTTGCTAAGTTGTGCAGGTCAATGGGTTCTCCATCTTTATAGGTAGTGGTGAGGACCGTCCTGCCGTTGAGGTCGCGGATGGTGACCGTCGCGTTGTGGGCAAGTCCCTCCAGCCAGACCCGCTTACCTGCGGGATTGGGGTAAAGCTTGATCTTGGTTTGCGGGATTGCGGTAGAGTTAGATAAGGGGGCGCCGCTGCAGTCTGTTGTGGCGAGTCGGGCGAGCCAGAAGTCACCCTCGTTGCCACCATTGCTGGAGATCGTGGCGGGACCTCCGGGATCCAGAAACAGCTCGCGGCGCATGTACCCGCCCACGATAAAGTTGCCATTGGGGTCCACGCCCAGAGCGGTGACCTCGTCCCGCTCGCTACTGGTACCGCGCGGCTGAATGACCTGTTGTACCGCACCCGTGGCCGCATCCAACAGGATGACCGCCGGATCCTCACTCATGTTGGTACCGCTGGTACCGAATACCCCATCCCAGGAATCTCCCGTGTTCATACCGCTGCCTACGGCAACCGTAGTGGCATTTGCCGCCACGGCAAGGGCACTAAAGGAGAAGCCATCTGCGTTGTTGCCCCATTTTAGACTGCCATCTGGATTGAGGGCAACAACAAATTGAGCTTGCGTCGTACCTCCTGAAGAGGCCATCTGATCCGGAAAGTAACCGGCAAAACTAGGAGTTCCACCAGTATTGGATCCACCCCCAACTAAATATATACTGGAATCGTTAGCAATGAACATCTCAAATAAAACAAGATCTATATCAGTACTGGCTTCCTCTAACCATAGCGTGTTCCCCGTGGCGGCATCGATGGAGGCCAGGTAGGCCGAGGCGGTGATCACCTGCCCGTCCAGCATGGTGGTACGGCCTGCCTCCTGCCTGCCCAGCAGGTAGTAGCGGTTCAGAACGCTGTCAAAGGCAAAGTCCAGGTTCAAGTAGCTGCGGCTGCCGTTGTAGTCGATGGGAATGTGGCTCACATAGTTGCCCTGCGGGTCGTAGCGCACCACTACCCAAGGGAAAGGACTTGCTCCCGCGGGTACGGTAAGATTGCCGTCCAGATGGGTGCCCGGGCCCACCCGAAGCAGCCAATGAACGTTGCCCGCCGCATCCACATAAACCTCGCGGTTCTTGAACTGTTGACCCTCGTTTGAAGTCTGGTTGCCATTCTGGGGAAACTTTACCCATTGAAAGTTGCCTGCCAGATCATACTTGATCAGGTAGGCAAAGTTGTTGTGCGGCCCGGGATCGTTCCTGCCCAGGCCATTGTCCGGAAAGATAAAATCCGTATCAAAATAGGAAAGCCTGCCAAAGTTGAGCCTGGGGTTCATCTCCCCCGTGGCATAGACCGCGTTGTTTGCCGTATCCACCGCCAGTCCCGTGGACACCACGCTGCTGGAAGAGCCAAAGGCCTTTACCCAGCGCAGGTTGCCGTCACAATCCGTGGAGACCAATAGGGCATCAGGCAAAGCGTTGTGGTCCACCGCTTGCCCCGCGACATCTGGACTGCCACCCGTATAGACCGCATTGAAGTAGTTGTTCCCGTTGCCATCACTAGAGATATGGGTCACCCTTTCAAAGGCAGCGAATGAATCACTGCTCCCATTAAAAAAAGATTGGGTTCCACCGCCCCGCAATGCCCATTCCCATTGGTGGACGGGCTGGGCGTAGGCGGCAGCCATAAAAAATAGGCAAGCAATGGGAAAAAGACGGGTCGATCGCTTCATGGGCTTCTATTTTTTGATCAAGTGGGATTGCGCAAGGTTGCTGCCGTTACCCGTAAGGACGACAAGGTAGTAGCCTGCTCATCTTTAGATGATGTTTTACCCTTTAAAGATAGTAAATTCCTACGTTTTGATTTTAGCCGTTCCGCCCTGCCTGCCGGCAGGCAAGGTTTCGCGAAAGCTGGGAAACTTAAGAAGGTATTCAACTCCTGCATCTCCCTCACTCCCAAAGGGGGAGGGAAAATCTATCAAAGAAATTCTGAATTGTCATAATTCATAATCCTAAACTCATAACCGAACGAGTAACTTGGGAAACACTCACAATCACTTAAGCCCCCATTGTCCCCTAAAGGGGGAAAGAAAAGGTTTCAAAAAATTTCTGAATTAATCATTGTAAATTCAGCATTGTCTTAAGTCATAACTGTGAACCCATAAGCTAACGAATACCTGAAAGATAATTCAAATCAACTACGACCCCCTGCCCCCAGAGGGGGAAAGCATAACCTTCAAACAAATTCTGAATTCTGAATTCTGAATTAAATTCTTAAAAAACCCCTACTGACTAATAACTATTTTTTGTGGCGTGATTTTTATTTGCATTTGAGCGCCTAGGATAATGCTGTGGTGGTTTTCTATATGACCAGCGGGGAAATTATAAATAATTGGGTAGTCGTAGCCTGTGGTAGCATTTTCAATAATTTGTTGGTAATTCAGACCATGCGGGATTTCATGATCGCGCAAGTCGGTCATTCCCCCTACCACAATTGCTTTTAAGCCTTGAAGAGCGCCCGCGCGTTTCAGGCTGTACATCATGCGTTCCACGTGATAGAGATACTCATCGATCTCCTCAATAAATAGAATCCCGCCGTCCAAATCGGGAAAATCTGCTGAGCCTAGTAAACTGTATAAAATAGATAGGTTGCCGCCGTAAACCTTACCTACAAGATTCATTTCTGGCAATTCCTGATCATTGGGGATTGTTAAAGTAATTTCTCTTTCAAAGAGTGCGTTGCGGAGACTATCGATACTTACTTGCGTTTTGTGCTTCAGTTCCAGGGGCATAAATGAATGTAGGGACGGGAAGCCTGTATTGTTGAAAATTGCGTGCAGTAAAGTCGCATCACTATATCCTATAAGTAATTTTGGAGCATGTTGCGCTTTCGCGAAAGCGGAATCCCCACCCAACCCACTTAAATCAACCTGTTCCATAATATGAACGGTGCCATAACCGCCACGGGCAATCCAAATTGCCTTGACATCTGGATCGTGCAACGCGGTAGTAAAGTCTGCCGCTCGTTGCGCTGTCGTGCCGCCCTGCTGGTGGTGGACTAGGTCGATAGTTGTTCCCAGTTCTACACGCAAACCCCAGGACTCCAGCAAATCTACAGCGGGGCGCAATTCCTTACTGGTAGCGCTGCGTGCGGTACACAGTATATAAACCAGATCTCCTTTGGCTAGAAATGCCGTCCTTGCTTTCATAACGGTAAATTACTACCATTTTTGTGCTAAAACACGAGAGCAAATAAGTGATAACAACCATTGTAGCGATTAATTTCTAGATTAAAATACTGCGTTTCTTAATCGTAAATTTGTGTGTTCAAAAAGGCTCTATGATTACCCCAAAACGCTATACCATTACCGCGGCACTACCTTATACAAACGGCCCGGTGCACATAGGTCATCTAGCGGGCGTTTATGTCCCTGCAGATATCTATGCACGCTACCAGCGTTTACAAAATAATGACGTGGCGTTCATAAGCGGTAGCGATGAGCATGGCGTGCCCATTACCATACGTGCCAAAAAAGAGGGAATCAGCCCGCAGGAATTAGTGGATCGATACCATAAGATTATCAAGGATTCCTTTGTTGATTTTGGAATCTCATTTGACAACTACAGCCGTACCAGTTCTCAAGTTCATCACGAGACCGCAAGTGCGTTCTTTACAAAACTTTACGACGACGGCAAGTTTGTAGAACAAGTGACTGAGCAGCTGTACGACCCAGAGGCAGACCAGTTTCTGGCAGATCGCTTTGTTACCGGCACCTGTCCCAAATGCGGTAATCCAGACTCTTACGGAGATCAATGTGAGTCCTGCGGCACCAGCCACAATGCGACCGATCTCATCAATCCCAAAAGTGCCATTACCGGCAACACGCCCCAACTCAAAGAAACACGCCACTGGTTCCTCCCGCTGGATGAATACAGCGACTGGCTGGATCAATGGATCGTAAAGGGCCATGCCCGCGACTGGAAAAGTAACGTCACCGGTCAGGTAAAGAGTTGGATTACAGATGGTTTACATCCAAGAGCCGTGACCCGCGACCTGGACTGGGGAATTCCCGTACCCGTAAATGGTGCCGATGGTAAGGTGCTTTACGTTTGGTTTGACGCGCCCATAGGCTATATAAGCGCGACCCAGGAATGGGCGGCAAGAGAAAACAAGAGCTGGGAAGACTACTGGAAAAATAACGACACCCAATTGCTGCATTTTATAGGAAAGGACAACATCGTCTTTCACTGCATCATATTCCCAGCGATGCTCAAAGCGCACGGCGATTATATCCTGCCCACAAATGTTCCCGCAAATGAGTTCCTCAATCTTGAAGACGAGAAAATCTCTACCTCCCGCAACTGGGCGGTATGGTTGCATGAATACCTGGCAGATTTCCCTGGACAACAGGATGTTTTAAGGTATGTGCTTACCGCAAATGCTCCAGAGACCAAGGACAACAACTTCACCTGGAAGGATTTTCAGGCGCGCAACAACAATGAGCTGGTCGCGATACTGGGCAACTTTATCAACAGGGCGCTGGTGCTTACCCATAAATATTACAATGGTGTCGTGCCGCAACCGGGAGAGCTATCCAGCTATGATCAGGAGGTACTGGCGGCCATGAATCAATTTCCCAATCGCATAGGAGAAAGTGTGGAACGGTTCCGCTTTCGCGAAAGCGTAAACGAGCTCATGAATCTTGCTAGACTGGGAAACAAATACCTGGCCGACGAGGAGCCCTGGAAGCTGATGAAAACCGACCCCGAAAGAGTCAAGACCATCATGCATACCGCGTTGCAGATTGCTGCAGCACTTGCGGTGCTGAGCGAACCGTTCTTACCCCATACCGCTGGCAAATTAAAAGAAATGCTGAATATAGACGCCAGACCAGCGGCACGACTGCGGGCAGACCTCATCAAGGTGGACTGGCAGGATGTGGCCGGCAAACAAGAATTATTACACCACGGCTATTCCATCAATAAAGCCGAATTGCTATTTTCCAAGATCGAGGACGAACAAATTGAGCAACAACTCGCAAAACTGGCCGCCACAAAAGCTGCGAATGCGCCAAAAAACAATATCATGCCCCTAAAAGATACCACACAATACGATGATTTCATGAAGATGGATCTGCGCGTTGCAGAGATCCTCACCGCGGAAAAAATGCCCAAAACAGACAAATTGATGGTAATGACCGTTGATACGGGAATCGACCAGCGCACCATCGTTTCAGGTATTGCCCAGCATTATGATGCTGATGAACTTGTGGGTCGTAAAGTCACCGTACTGGCAAATCTTGCCCCCCGCAAACTGCGCGGTGTAGAATCGCAGGGAATGATCCTACTTGCCGAAGATCCTGATGGCAAACTGGTTTTTGTAAATCCTGATGAGGCTATTGGGAATGGGAGTGTTATTGCATAATCCTAGTTTTCTGCTGGGTAAATGGTAGTTTAATGCTATTAAACCAGCCTAATACTACACTAATTAAGTAGGTTGTCTAGAAGGTTTTACTTGGCTTCAATTTTCTATGGTAGGATCTGCATGCTAGTTTGAGGTGTGTATTTTAACTATTCAGGTAGAGGAACGTAGCTATTGTCATGCTTCATCATAGGGAAAGTCTTATTGCGCCAGGCTGTTTTCGCTCGCTCGATGCAATCTTTGGAATGGCTTACAAAATTCCAATGAATATACCGTTCTTCGGGAAAGGGTTCACCGCCAAAAAGCAGCACCTGGCTCCCTGCTTTCATCGTGATGGAGCAGGCATCTTGCGTTTTGCTTACCAGCATGTTTCCTTGCTGGATTTCATCACCGCAGGCAACAATAAAACCGCTTACAATGGTAATCCCTATTTCGCCGCTTAAATGGGTTGCCACATCGAGAGTATAATCTTCGGTAGTGGTGACTTCTACCATAAATAGGTCTGAATGTACGGGTACTGGCGAAGTCCTGCCGTATCCAGAGCCTGCAATAAGTTTGAAGCTCGCCGCGCCGTCGCTCCAGCTGGGCAGTTCCCGTGCAGCTATATGGGTAAACGATGGCTCTATCTCTTCAAGATCTTTGGGGAGTGCCACCCAGATCTGGTAGCCGTGCATGGTAAATTGTTCCCCAGCGGTTCTGGATTCTTGCGGGGTACGTTCCGTATGCGAGCAACCCTTGCCAGCGGTCATCCAGTTGACAGATCCCGGTGCGATGAGCTGGCTGGTACCCATACTATCTTCATGTTGCAACTTTCCCTCAAGCAAGTAAGTCAATGTAGAAAGACCTATATGCGGGTGCTGGTCAACATCCATATATTGAGACGGTCCCAGTTGTGTAGGTCCCATGTGATCAATAAATATGAACGGTCCCACCATACGCTTCTTACGGAAAGGGATTAACCTTCCCACAAGAAAATCACCTATGTCACGGCTGCGCTCTTCAATTATTAAACCTGTGTTAGACATAATTCATTTTATAGTTGAAATATAACCACCAGTCAATTGACTGTTTTCTATGCCTGGAATATGCAAAGTGCTATTTAAGCGACAAGCTACAAATCAATTTGCTGTTCTAAATTATTACCGACCCATATATTTACCGGAACTTCTTCTGGGGTGCTTAAGTAGGGTTGCTTACAGTCACAAGTTGTTAAATCGCTACAACCAATTATAGAGTATAGATCAGATTTTATGATCAACATATAATCTAGAAGCTGACAAAAGTCATGTTTTAAGAAATCGCGGACGGGTAATTTTGGATTATCATTAAAATCAAGAGTTATGAGCACCCTATTATTTAAAATGAAGAAAGACTGGAATGATCACTTCATGCTTTACGCAGCAACATCCATAATTGTTTCCACTTGCCTAGGAGGTCTAGCCGTAATGTCAGTATTTCAAAATGGCAATAGCCTATTTGCGTTTTTACAGATATTCACCGTGGTGATACTATGTACTACCGTACTCGCATCCATACTTACTGTACAAAAATCTGAATATGTGATGAACGCACTTATTGCTAGTGTAACTATTTGCTCCAGTATTCTCGCGCTTAATCTCCTGTTTTAAAAACCTGTCACTAAATTTATTAACTGCGGCAATCAAGACACTTTAACTACTAGGTTAATTGAGTTGATATAAGCTTACTGCAAGTGTACTTAATACGAACGTTTGGATAGGTGAAATAGGTTCTGTAATACTTATTACAAGGCAATCAACGTAATACAGCTTATTTATTTTGTAGCAGTTTGATGATAGTAGATCAAGTCTAAGCCGATTAATTCTTATTTGCCTTGTTTCTCTAAATTCATCTAGTAAATTTTAAAGTCATTATCTGGCTAAATGGAAGAGACACCTGTAATTTAGTAATTAGCACAAAACCAGGCAGCCGGTATTAATTTTAGTACCTTATAGCTTTCCTCAAGAATACCTAAATGAAAGAAAATCAGGAATCTAGATGTGAGAACTGTATTATACGCGAGCTCAATAGTCTTAAGGTTCTTAAGAGAGAAGAACTCAAGCAAATGTCTGACGCCAAAGAATCTCGCGTTGTCAAAAAAGGTGAGCATCTTTACAATGAGGGTGAGCGGCTTAAGGGAGTTTACTGTGTACGCAGCGGTACATCAAAAGTTTCAAAAACCGCAAATTCCGGTCGTGACCAAATATTAAAACTCGCTACAAAGGGTGCCGTTCTAGGGCAAAATGCGATCATTACTGGAACTTCTTCTCAAACAAGTGTCATCGCAATAGAGGATATGGAAGTCTGTTTTATTCCTAAATCCAATATCGAACAACCGCTACAAAATAACCTGGAGTTTAATCGAGCCATCATCAAGAAACTAGGTGCCGACTTGAACAACTCAAACAACGTGCTGGTAGATATGTCCAGCAAAAGCGTGCGACAGCGTTTAGCACACCTACTATTATATATAGAAGAGAACTACCGCACTAACGAGGAAGGCTACCTGAATCTTGTATTAACTCGTTCTGATATGGCTGGAATCGTGGGTACCGCACAAGAACTTCTTATACGTACGCTAGCGGCCTTTAAAAAAGAAGGATTGATCATTACTCATGGCAAAAAGATCAAGATAGCAGACCCCAAAGCATTGTATAGCATCAATGAAGACCTGTAGCATACATACCTGCTCAATTACTTGGATTCTATGATGTCAATAATGGTGAAGTCCTCACAACCAGTAGTTTTTTGACTACAACCAACAATGTTATAGTGCCATTACACCATCAAAAAACCCACATAAATATTACGTGGGTTCTTTGTGATAGCTCGAGATTATTAAACTATTCTTCCTCTTGCTGGCTGTTGACATCAACAGATTTAGGTTGTAGGTTGTCATCCTTTACAACACCCTCTGCATGGGGAATGGGATGTTTGCTTTGCTTATCATTGAAATTAGAAGTATCCATGAGATATAATTTAAATTGTTTGTTGTTTTAAAGGTAGAACAAACTCCCAAGAACGACGTAACTGCTAACATTACTTTACCTCATTTTAAGAGGCTTTTAAATAGCCTAGACCTATAAATGAAACGGCATTATAGCGTCTGGGATGCTATATCGTTACGAGCTCAATCCTCAATCTTGCCACTCGGCGATGAAAAGATTGGTATCACGACCGCCGCCATTATTGCGGTTAGATGAAAATGCCAGGTACTTACCGTTATTTGAAAATACCGGGAATGCATCAAACGTCTCGCCATGGGTTACCCTTTCTAGTCCAGTACCGTCTAGATTGATAAGGTATAGGTTGAAAGGGAAGCCACGTTCTGCCTCAAAATTTGAGGAAAACAGTATTTTCTCACCACTAGGGTGAAAGAACGGTGCCCAGTTTGCATTGCCCAGATCTGTCAATTGCCGCAAGTCGCTACCGTCTGCATTACATATATACAGTTCCATTTCAGTAGGTTGTACGAGGCCTTGCGAGAGTAGCTGCTTGTATTCCTTAATTTCGGCATCAGTCCTGGGCCTTGAGGACCTGAAGATCAATTTTGTACCGTCTGGAGAGAAAAATGCGCCACCATCATAACCCAGTTGATCAGTAATCTGTTTTACATTGCCACCATCCAGATCCATGGTATAGAGTTCTAGATCACCGCTACGGTCGCTGGTAAATACGATCTTATCACCCTGGGGGGAGACCGTAGGCTCTGCATCATAGCCTTTTTCACTAGTCAATTGCGCGGTGATGTTCCCCTCAAGATCTGCCACAAAAATATCGTAGCTGTCGTGAATGGGCCATACGTATTTCCCATTCTCACGCAAGGGCTCTTCAGGACATTCTTCCATCTTTAAATGGGTGCTGGCATAGATGATGTGCTGGTTGTCTGGCATGAAATAAGAACAGGTCGTGCGACCACGGCCGGTAGATACCATGTCTGGCTGGGTGTTATTAAATACTTCATCGCGATTCATAAGGAACATCTGGTCGCAACCAACACCCCATTGCTTGTTGTTTGATTGAAACACTAGTTGCTTATCGTCAAAACTCCAGTAAGCCTCGGCATTGTCACCGCCATAGGTTACCTGGCGCAGGCTCTTGAAGTGCTTTTCTCCCTCTAGGATAAGATCTGTTTCTGAATGAGCATTTAAGGTATCGTTCTTTTTCTCTTCTACCTGATTTGCAGTTGTATCATCACCAGTCTTGACCTCCTTGCAACCGTAAACTATCAAGAATACTAGTACACCAATAATTACCCTCATCTATGGTTTAATTTTGCGCAAAACTAAGATTGTAATATGAGAATTCTTCTCTTTTTAGTGAGCATTTCATTTTTGACCAGTTGTAAAAACTCTACCCCAGCACGGCCAGAGCTTGAACGAGGCGATATGAGAACAGATGTTGCGATACTAGCGGCAGATTCCCTACAGGGACGTGAAACTGGCACCAAATACGAACTGATGGCTGCAGATTACATCGCACGGCGTATGGAGGCCGCAGGACTTACGCCTGCGGGTGAGAGTGGTACTTATTTTCAAACCTTCAGCTTTAAACCATCAAACGACCCGCATCAGGAAGCTGCCTTTATCAATGAAAAAGGCGACGGCATGCTTACTGGGACAAATGTTGTGGGTATGATTGACAATGGTGCCCCTACAACTGTTATTATAGGTGCGCATTACGACCACCTGGGAATGGGTGGTGAGGGTTCCCTACACCGTGAGGGAGCAGTCATACATAATGGTGCAGATGACAATGCCAGCGGTGTTGCCGTGATGCTGGATTTGGGATTCCGCTTTCGCGAAAGCGTACCCTCTCAAAACTCAAGTAATATAAAAAGCGATCAGTCAGACATTAATTTTGCAGATTTATCCAGTAATAATTATGTGTTTATCGCATTCTCTGGGGAAGAAATGGGACTGCTGGGTTCCAATTATTTTTCTAAGAATACAGATCTGGACCTAAGCAAGATCAATTATATGCTCAATATGGATATGGTAGGTAGGCTAAACGAGCAGAATGTACTAGCCGTAAGTGGTACCGGTACAACTCCACGCTGGAAACAGGTTCTAAAATCGAGTAACAAGGATTTTGAACTTGCCCTGTCTGAAAGTGGCGTGGGTCCTAGTGATCATACCTCCTTCTATCTCAATGACATTCCCGTACTTCATTTTTTTACCGGTCAACACGAGGATTACCACAAACCAGGTGATGATCCTGAAAAACTAAATTACGCCGGGATGCAGCAAATCTCTGATTTTATCTACCGCGTCGTAGCAGATCTAGATGGTAACGGTAAGCTACCCTTCAGGAAAACAAAAAATGAGAGCGAGGAAGTGCCTCGATTCAAGGTGGCACTAGGCGTGGTTCCCGATTATTTATTTACTGGAGAAGGAATGCGTATCGATGGGGTAAGCGAGAACAAACCGGCTCAAAAAGCGGGTCTATTAAAGGGGGATGTCGTTGTAAAACTAGGCGATAGCACCGTAGTTGATATGATGAGTTATATGCGTGCTTTATCTAGTTTTGAAGAGGGCGATAAGACCCAGGTAGTGGTAAAACGAGATGGAGTGAACGTATCGACCAGCATAGAGTTTTAAATAGCACAAGGTGTTACAGCTTATAACGACCGGTAATTATTTGTTTTTATGGGCTTATAGGTGAACAGGCGATTTTATAAAAGTGATGATAAAGCCTCAATGAATAGGCGCGTCAAAGCTGATGGATGTAGAATCCTTTCTCACCACAATATCCACCCAGTAGTCCAGAGATGAGCCATTACTGTAATAACCCACACAGGGAAATTCTTGACTTGCGCCATCCTGTTTAAAAGAGACCTTGTAGCATCCATCTTGTTTATGACCAGATAGAGACAGATATTCTTGAGATTTTGAGCCTGTAGACAACATAGGTATAGCGATGGAGTCCAAACCTTCAGAAGTTGTAAACCGCAAATCTGTGAGCATGGCACCAGACTCATTGATGAACTGTACCTGGATACCGTTGTGCTTGTAAAAGGTACAAGAATGCAATAGACAGAACACTACAAATAAGCTCGCTACCTTCATGGTTTCTACCTTTATGTTCCCCTAGGCAGCAAAATTTCAAAGGTGGTACCGTGGTCCTGTTTACTGTCTGCTACATAGATCTTGCCTCTATGATAATCCTGGATGATGCGCCGTGCAAGTGATAAGCCCAGACCCCACCCTCTTTTCTTTGTGGTGTAGCCTGGATTAAAAATCAGGTTCCATTTTTTTCTCGCTATTCCCTTGCCCGTATCGGTGATTGCGATAATGACCTTATGAGCATCGGCGCGCAGGTAGATGTTGATAGTTCCCTTTCCTTTCATTGCGTCGATGGCATTCTTTATCAGATTCTCTATGACCCAAGAGAAAAGTTGTTCATTAAGCTTTACATAAAGTGGCTGGTCCGGTAGGTCGATCTTAAAATCAATCAGGCTAGAGGAGCGCGATCTTATGTAATCTGTTGCGTTCTGGGTTTGTTGTACCACGTCCAGTTTTTTGAGCTCTGGAATGGAGCCTATCTTAGAAAAGCGGTCTGTAATCATGCGCAGGCGATCGATGTCCTTTTCCATCTCATCCACATAAGATGAATCCACGTCGCTCTCTCTTAAAATTGTGGTCCAGCCTACCAGCGATGATAGTGGCGTACCTATCTGGTGGGCACTTTCCTTTGCCATTCCTGCCCACAGCTTGTTCTGTTCGCCGGCCTTATTTGATCTATAAAAAAACCATATCACCGCACCAAAGAGCAACATAATCAACACTAGGGCCATCGGATAATATTTAAGCTGGGTCACCACTACGCTATTGCCGTAATAAGTGGTGGTAAATGGCGTGGGACCGTCCTCAAAATAACTGACAATAGGTTCATTTTCCTGCGCATATTGTCTGATCAACCTTGCAATGGCAAGAGAATCCTCGACTGCCTCTTCTGGTATATTAAGGTCTGATGTTTGTCCATCCTTATTGACCACTATTACCGGTATGGTGGTGTTGTTTTGAAGGATCTTTTCAACCGTTTTACTGACGTTATCATTAAGATCCTGCGTTTGGATCTCATACTGCGCTAGTGCAAACTCCTCGATGTTTCTGGTCTCCAGATCTTTGAGCTGCTGGTAAAACGAGTAAGTGTTCCACAGGATTAGGGAAATAAGCACCAATGCACCTGTTATGATTGTCCAGCGTAGAAAATTTTTGTTCTCGGCAAATTCCATGATGCTCGATACTTTATTGCACTATTATTAACGTACTCTATCGGTTTTATTCTCTCTTGCTCTATGACGCTTGTGGCGTTGTGGTAGTTCCGCTTTCGCGAAAGCGTAATTCCTAAACACCCTACACAGCATCTCTAATCCCTTTTTACAACCAGATAACTATCGTCGTCCATAGCCAGGTATCCCTGATCATAGACAAAGTAGTATACCGCACCCTTTTTAGTTTTATAGATGCTGGTGAAATAATTGAAGTCAAATCCCGCCGCCATCAGTTTATTGCGTGTCAGCTTTGTTTTATCGCGTACGTTGAGCTCACAGAGAATCCTGTAATTCTTGCGCAGGCGATTATTAACGTTGCGCATGAGCGCGCTGGAATCGCGGTTGAGTTTGTTGTTTGCCACGTTGCGGCAGTAATCGCTGCAAAATCGCTTATCTGCCCTGCCTTTAACCTCGTCACCACATTCTGGACATGTCTTTTTTGATGCCATAAACGCTGCCTAAGATAGCCGTTTATTTAGTATCACGTTTGTTGATGAAAAAGTCGCGTAGTAGCTGGCTGCACTCCTGTTCCATAATTCCCTGGACAACCTTTGTTTTGGGGTGCAGTAGCGTATTCAGGTGTTGATAGCCCCTTTTTAGGTCACTTGCCCCAAAGACCAGGGTTGAGATTTGCGACCAGTACAGGGCACCGGCACACATCTGGCAGGGCTCCAGGGTAACGTACATAGTACAATCCCTTAAGTATTTACCCCCTAGATAACTTGCTGCCGCGGTTATGGACTGCATCTCGGCATGGGCGGTGACATCGTTGAGGGATTCAGTTAAATTGTGGCCGCGACCTATGATGCGATCATTGTGGATGATCACGACGCCTACCGGGATCTCATCCCGATCCAGAGCCTGACGGGCCTCATCTAGTGCCTTACCCATATAGAACTCATGAGTATTAGGCAGTATCAATTGTCTCTAGTCTTAGTCGTGTCTTGCTTTTTCTTCTTCTTGCCGAATAGGCCGCCCAGTACATTGCCAGCGGCTTCCTTGATCTTATCCTTGGTTTTGCCTTGGCTGGTTTTTGTGGAATCTATTTTTGTGCTGTCGGTGGTTTTCCCATTGGGGCTGGTCCCAGAACCGCCCAAGATACCTTGCAACACCTCTCCCAGTTTGCCTTTACCTTCTTCCTTGATCTTATTTTTTTGAATCTCGACGATTTGACTAGTAAGGCTAGTAACAGCTTGTTGTAAATTGACGTTCACCCTGGGTTGCAACATAGACCCACCCAGTCGTACCGGTAAGGGTACCGTGACTTTCTCTATTTCCTCATTACTGAGTTGAGCCAGCAATTTTGAACCCTCCTTACCTAGATACCTAGCTGGCAGATTAAATGATAGCGTGTAATCCATCTCGTTCTCCAGACTATGGCTACCGCTTGCCGTTACCGCGATATCCTTGATTTTAAAATCAAATGGCTGGATGTTTACCGCCCCATTTTCAAATTTTAGCCGGGCCGTAATTTCTGAAAGGTCTAAATTATTAAGATTGATAAAGTCCAACTTTTCATTCAGCGTGCTGAGCAATGGATTGCTATCCAGATTTACATCCCTAGTCAATAACTGGGCAAACGCATTACCACTCAAGCTCCCGGGAAGAGGTGACAGATTAGGATCTAGATTTCCAGAAAGTTTAAGGTCTGTGGTGATCGTACCTTCTAGTGCGCTTATAATGGGAACCAAATTTTGAAATAGATCCAGCCCTTTAAAACTTTGTGCGATGTTGAGCTGACTCATATCTAGTGCCATATCAAAACGTGGAACATCGCTTTTTGTGGTGAGTGAACCATTCACTCCTATGTTACCATCAAAAACGCTGGTCTTGACATTGTTGAGCGTCATCGTTTGATCCCGGACTAATGCCACTCCAGATACCTCTTGCAACTCTAGACCATCATAAATGAACTTCCCTACCTCAAAATCAAGATCGGCGTCTAGAAAAGCTGGTATTTCTATACTTTGTGTAGTTACGGCAACAGGTGTTGAGTCTTCTTTAATACTAGGTCTGGTACTAGCCTGTTGCGTCATGAAGTCTGCAGAGTCAAAGACGTTGCTCATTACCCTAAAACTACCTTTTAAACCTTGATCCTGAAGTAAAAACCCAATTAAGTTATTGATTGTCCCGCTGGCCTGTAGATCTGTATTACCAGTCGTGGCTTTAAAGTTCTTAAGCTTGATGCGTTCATTAGAAAAATCTAGAACTGCACTTTCAATGCGCAAAGGTTTATTGAGAGCGTCGCCTTCATAGGTGAACTCAGTAAGACCCGCTGTTCCTTTTGTTTTTATATTTTGATACTGCTCACGTTCTATGCTGTTCATGTCAAAACGAGTAGCCACATCTAGATCCATCTTACCACTAATCTTGAGGTCCTGCGGTAGTGGTAATGCGTTTGCCAGATTTTCAAAGTTTAGTACACCAGCTGCAACGGCTTCAACATCCATGTTACTAGTCAACTGTTTGATAGTAGCTCGTGACGTAATGCGATCTCCAGCAAGGGTAAACGCTGCGTTATCCATCTTAAAATATGTGTCATCCACTAATCCGGTCTCGTTAAGCAGGGCGGCCTTGAAATTAATGTTGTCTATTTTTTGTGGAAGTGTGGCATATTTTAACGATGCGTTACTGGAACTGATTTTAATGTCCAACTTAGGAATTAACGTGTCATCCACACGACCCTTGATCATACCATTTACAATAAAATTACCTGTGGTGGTTATATCGTCAAGATTCTTGCGATACTCCTCTGGTATGACGGCAAGAAAATTTTTAAAATCTGATGAGGGCGTTTTGAAAGAAAGGTCAACTATATTATGATCCTCTTCCAGGTCCACAAAACCCTCCATCTCGAGGGGCAAGTCGTTGACGTAAGCCTTGTTTTCCTTAAATGTATATTTCTGGTTGTCGAGATCCATTATGAGATCTGCATCCAGCTTTAATTGCTGTTCGTTCAAATAATTGACGCTATCTAGGCTGTAGGTTACTAGCGCTTCAGAATAAGTGTCCAGCGTACTTTGTTGTAACGAGAAGTCACCGTTTCCGGAATGCGTCAACTGATCGAGTACTAGATAATTACTAGACTGAATATCGTCATAAACCAGTTTTGAAGAATTGATTTCATAATGCTTGAGATCAAAACTGAATCCAGAATCGGAACTTGCATTAGTGGAATTAATGGTATCGGCTGATTGTGAAGTTGCGATGTCCCAGCTACTATTACCCCGGGCATTCACTTGTAGATAAGAGGTAGCGCTATTTACAATAATCTCATTAACGTGGATGGGTTCACCTTCCTTATTAAATAGGTCGCCTAACGGCATGTCCAGCTTTAGGTCTTGTGCATAAAATAGTGTATCACCTAAAAAAGGGGCGTTGTTAATAATGGCAAGACCCTCAATAGCTACGCGAGCATCTGGAAATGAGCTGTAGAGGCTTAGGTCAAGATCGGCAAAGCTCACTTGAGCGTCAAGTGATTCATTGAGCCTTTTTAAAATAAGATCGTTGATTTTGCCCTTAAACAAGTACGGCGCAGATAGGAGCAATACTATTAATGCAACAAATACAATACCTGTAATTTTCAATACCTTTTTCATAGAAATCTTTTTAATCGAGCTGTAATTCTTCTCCTTCAAGAAGATTAAATCTTTTTCTCAATATGTAAACGCCCAGATACAACAAGGGCGTATCCAGTAGTGCCACGACTACCTTAAACAAGAATCCTGCCCATAGTAAACTTTTGAACATATCCCAGGGAATGATGCCGGTAGCACAAAGCAATAATAGTACGCTGAGAGTATCGACAAACTGTGAGAAGACCGTGCTGAAATTATTGCGCAACCAGAGCATCTTACCGTTAGTCACGCGCTTCCAGAAATGATAGATCTGTATGTCAACAAACTGGGCAAATAGGTAGGCTGTCATGCTGGCTACCACCGCTATAGGTGCTTTACCTACCACATTTTTAAAGGTTTCATCATCTACGGGACTACTATCAATTGCTGGTGCAGCAACGGCAGCATAGATGATTAAAAGACTGAAAAGTGAGGCAAATATTCCTGCCAGAACCAGATCATTTGCCTTTCTTCTTCCATAGATTTCACTTACTAGATCAGTAACCAGAAAGGTAATAGGATAGGGAAGCAACCCTACTGATATTTCAAATCTGAACAAGTTAAAAGCATCCCAGTAAAAGAATTTTTGAAAAATGAGATTTGAAACTACTAATGAACAGATGAACAATGCTGCAAATACAAGATAGATGCGATATGCCAGCGTACGTTCACTTGAAGTAATCTTGTCCATTTGCTGGTGGTTTTGTTACTAAATAGTATGGCAAATGTAGCGATGTCCCACCGCGATTTACTTAATTTGCTGTAAAAGTAACGTCATTTCACAAGCTCCTCATCACAAGGCATATATCGCACTAGGAACCAACCAGGGAAACCGTGGTGCACAGCTATTAAAGGCCATCAGCAGCATTGAATCCCGTATAGGATTAATCATCGATGCTGGTAAGATCTATGAGAACCCGGCGATGGATTTTACTGGCAATTCCTTTTATAACAGCTGCATTCTTGTACATACTATTTTGAGCCCTACCCAAGTATTGGAAAACCTCCAAGAAATAGAGGCGCAAATGGGTCGTAACCGTAGAAAAGCAGAGTCCTATGAAGACCGGTGTATCGATCTGGACTTAATTCTATTTGATCAAGAAATCATAGAAAGCGCGGCATTACAGGTGCCACACCCCCGGTCGTACCACCGCAATTTTGTGTTACAGCCGCTACTGGACATCTCCCCCAGCTTGCCAGACCCCATATCAGGCAAACCGTTCAAGGATTTTATGTGTGAGTTGGAGCCCATTCAAAAGGTGGTGGATGTGGAGTTACCGCTTTCGCGAAAGCGTTATCCACTCAACAACTACAATTTTATCGCTATAGAGGGGAATATAGGTTGTGGTAAAACCAGTTTGACCCATAAGCTGGCCATGGATTTCAATGCGCGTAAAGTATTAGAACGGTTTGCTGACAACCCTTTTCTCCCCCTGTTCTATGAGGACAGAGAACGATATTCCTTCCCGCTTGAAATGTCTTTTCTAGCAGATCGCTACCAACAATTGAGTGATGGGGTGGCACAACATGAACTCTTTACAGATTTTACCGTTGCTGATTATTATGTGATTAAATCATTGATTTTCAGTAAAATAACACTTAATCCCGAGGAGTACCGGCTGTACAATAGACTGTTCCATATGATGTATAAGGAACTTGTTAAACCAGATATTTACATCTACCTCTATCAAACAGAAGAGCGCCTGCTGGAGAATATTAAAAAAAGAGGTCGATCCTATGAGCAAAACATAGAAGGAAAATATCTCAATGAAATACAATCAGGTTACGCCGATTTTATTAGAACGCAAGATCAACTGCATATAAAGGTCATTGATGTAAGTCAAGTGGATTTTGTAAATTCCCACCAAGACTACACAAGACTGCTAGATGCAATGTTGGGCTAAAAAAAGTTGGAACCCATTATTACTGGAAATCAAATAGTTGGATCAAATTAGAAGTAGCTACAATTATAACGTTGTAGTTATCAAATAAACTTTAAGATAACCTAATACGCGTAGGTAGTTGTAGTCTAAACTGTATATTTGCCTCTTAATGATTTTTGAATATCATGAATAAATTTTATAGCTTAATAGTTCTTGCGGTATTTGCTGTAGGAATACAAGGGGCAAACGCTCAGCGATATACTCATGAAGCGGGTGTGACCATCGGTATGGCTTTTTGGCAAGGTGATTTTGGAGAACGAGTTGATGGAAGTCCCACTACAGAAAATACGGGATTTTCGGTAAGTGCTATGCATTACCTCAATTTTCCCTACCGTCTGGACTCCTACTGGAACGAGCACTTCAAGATTAGAACAGAGCTTACCTATACCTCGGCCACGTTAAATAATTATGGCCCTATTGTAGAAGCTAATTCTACTGCGGGTGCTCAATTGCGTGCCATGACGGGAAAAGCAAGAACATTTGAAATAGGTCCATCGCTGGAGTATCACTACAACAGTATCAGTGAGTTCCGCTCCATGGACAAAAGATGGTCGCCCTACATCGCTCTGGGAATACGTTATGTATATGCAACTCCAGAAATCTCTACGACTTATGGCGACGGTGACATCAACAATTTGAACAATGTTTTTGATACTTTCAAGGGTCGTATAGACAATGATGCTAGGAGCACGCTCAGCTTTGTTTTTGATGCTGGTATTAAATACAAAGTTTCTGAAAAGAGTGATATTTTCCTAGCGCCTAAGTGGTCTTACTTTAGTAATAATCAGGTAGAGGGTCTGTCACCAGACAATCCCAACAACCGTGCAAATGATTGGATATTCTCCATTAACGTAGGATATATCTACTCATTTGATGATTAGATTACCTATAGTTCAATAATAGATTAAAGCGCCTTCGGCGCTTTTTTTATGCTATCAACTCAATATTGGGATCCCATACCCTTCTCTTAAAATCAACCACGCGGTCGTCAACTATTTCTACCTCTTCCTGTTCTAACAATTGTTGCATGAGATTAGTCCCTGGGAAGTGATGCTTACCCGTGAGTAATCCTAGACGGTTAACCACTCTATGAGCGGGCACGTCGTCCAGATCGTGTGCTGCGTTCATTGCATATCCTACCGCCCTACTACTCCTGGGAGTGCCCAGGAATCTGGCAATCAAGCCGTACGAAGTCACTCTACCCGCTGGAATCTGTCTCACAACGGTATATACTCTTTCAAAAAAGTCCGTTGTTTCTTGAGGCATTAGAAATATAGTTTAGTTGCGGTGAATAGTGCAATAGCCATAGTTAACATGGATAATAAGTAGTTTGTCTTTTTGGCAAATGTGTTGCTATCAAAGGAGAATTTACGCACATATTTAATATAAATCGCTAGCATGCCATAAGTTCCCATTACGGCACCTACTATAAATAAATAGGCATAAGTAGGTTCAAATATGAACCATCCACGACCCGCTAGAAATGAGCTGAACCCCAGATAAAATGGAACGGGAAAGACATTGAGAAGTGAAAGAATAATTCCCTGGCCTATGAGCTGGCCCGTAGACCTAGTACTAGCGTCAATCTTAATTTGTCCCTTATCAATACGTGCCTTGATAAAAAAGAATATTGATAATACCACAAATGCCACTACCGCTGCCTGTTCCATAATGGTAACAAGATCTGGATTTGCCATCAACAACTTAGAAAAGAAAACGCCTACATAAACCTGACCCACCACTATAAGTGTAGCGCCCAGCGCAAAAAAGTGGGCTGCGCTCGATCCTTGTTTTATACTGATTTTTGCGGCTGTAAGATTAAGTAAACCCGGTGGCACCACCCCTAGAAACCCGATCGCAAGACCGATGAGAAGGTGAGCCAGATACATCATCTAGGGTCTAAATTTAAGATAAGTAATTGCCTTCCCCTTTGCTAGATACTGTTCCTCGTAAAATGTTTGGGTTTCCACTACATCCCTAGGAGCTTCTTTGTTAGTATAGATATCATGGTGTGCATAGATGATATCCTTTTTTAAACCCTGTAGCAATCCTATTGTATAGCCATGCATGAACTCGCTATCGGTTTTCAGATGAACTACTCCATCCTCTACAAGGATGGTCTTGTACTTTTCCAGGAACTCTGGGTTTGTCATTCGGTGTTTGGTGCGCTTATATTTTATCTGTGGGTCTGGGAAGGTGATCCAGATTTCAGATATTTCACCCGCGCCAAAAAGTTGATCCACCAACTCCACTTGTGTCCTAATAAATAAAATATTCTCCAGCGATTCTTCAATTGCCGTTTTTGCTCCTCTCCAGAATCTGGCACCCTTGATATCGATGCCTATGAAGTTTTTGTCTTTATGCTTTCGCGAAAGCGCAACCGTATACTCACCCTTACCACATCCCAGCTCCAGGACTATGGGATGATCATTGCCAAAGTGATTAGACCATTTTCCCTTACTCTGGTAACCGTTTTCCACCTCTTGTCGTGTAGGTTGAATGACGTTTTCAAAGGTCTCGTTTTCCCTGAATCTCTTGAGTTTATTCTTACTTCCCACCTATTGATTGTATCTCACAAATATACCTTAATACACCTGTATATTTGAGACTTGAAGAAACCGGCAACCATACTTGTAGCACCGTTGAACTGGGGATTAGGGCACGCTACTCGTTGTATTCCCATCGTTCAAGAATTGCTTAGGAATAAATATAGGGTGATTATAGCCAGCGACGGCGAGGCACTTGATCTCTTGCGCAAGGAATTCCCCGATCTCCAGTATTATGAATTACCCGGCTATAAAATCAAATATGGAAGAAACGCCATTATCACGCGATTCAAATTATTGTGGCAGGCATTGAGCATAAAGCAGGCTGCCGGAGAAGAACACAACAAATTAGGAGCGTTGCTCAAGCAGGAAGACATTGCTGGTGTTATCTCAGATGGCCGATTTGGGATGCATTATACAAAAATTACAAGTATCTATATCACTCATCAATTAATAGTCGACACGGGATGGTGTAGCCGTTTATCCACTTGGGTTCACAAAAGAATTATGAAGAACTTTACTCAAATCTGGGTTCTCGATTCTCCAAACGAACACTCTCTTGCGGGCAAACTATCGCATAATCGCAGCATTACCCACTCTAAATACATTGGGGCTGTTTCCAGGTTTAAAATAGCCAGCCTGCCCGTAAAATATAGCTTACTGGTACTTATATCTGGGCCAGAACCACAACGCTCTCTTTTTTACGACTTGATAATTAGAGAATTAGAAAGCTACCGGCAACCCGTCTGTATCGTACGGGGTAGGGTTGAACCTGTGCAAGAAATCACCAGTATAAATAATCGCCTTACATACAACTATGCAACATCTACACAAATTAATGAGTTGATCAATTCCAGTAACCTGGTACTTTGTAGAAGTGGCTATACAACGATCATGGACCTAGCAAAATTGAATAAAAAAGCATTCTTTATACCGACCCCCGGACAGGGTGAACAGGAATATCTTGCGACTTATCTGGAAGCGACTGGAATTGCACCGTATAGCTCGCAAAAAGATTTTAAACTCAGCCTATTGAATAACATAGACCACTATAAGGGATTTTCAGAAATACCGTTCTCTACCTCGTCGTTAGAGGCGGCTATAACAGCTGCTTTTTGTAGGGTAAAAGAAAACTCAGATCCAATACCCAACTCACTGTCTACATAGATACGTTCTCCGTGAGCATCTACTATGTGCTTTACGATAGCAAGTCCCAGTCCAGAACCACCCTCTTTGCGACTACCGGTACGATCCACCCTAAAAAACCGTTCAAACAATCGAGGAAGGTACTCCCGCGATATACCCTCACCGTTATCTGTAACGCGTATCAATACCTTGTCTTTTGTCAGCATTTCAACGGCAACCTCGGTTGTGCCGTTTGTCTTGCCGTACTTGATAGAATTTACAATTAGGTTTGACATTACCTGCATCATGCGTTCCCTATCTGCGTGCACCATTACTGGCTCCCTATAATCCATATCAAAGATCAATGTGATATTCTTTTTTGCAGATTTGATCTCAAATTGATCAAAGACTTGAGTAATGAGTGTAACGATATCAAAGTCCTGCATCTCAAGACTCATATCTCCTACTTCAAGCTTTGTGATCATATCCATATCATTGATGATATAGGTAAGTCTCTCTACACCCTTTTGAGCACGTTCTAAATATTTCTTACGGATGGTTTTATTCTTGTGAGCTCCATCTATAAGCGTATCGATATAGCCCTGTACGGTAAATAATGGAGTTTTAAGTTCATGGGATATATTGCCCAGAAATTCTTTGCGGTAATTCTCCCGTACGGTCAGGGTTTCAATCTCAAGCTTTTTAGTCTTTGCAAACTGTTCTACCTGATAACGCAGGGTCTTCATATCTGTAGTGACCTGTTTATCTGAAAAACTGGTGTTTTCCAGAATGGTTACTTCTTCATATATCTGTTTAATGCGCCGGTAAATGAACTTTTCTACCCTGTATTGAATGATGATGAAACAACATGAAAATACCGCAGGTGCCTGTACCAGTATAAACCATAAGGGCACATCTTGTTGTAGTAGGTATTCAGAGATATAAAGGAAGGTCGTAAGAACTATAGTGATATATAGTGAGGACCTGAAGGCAAATCTATAACCGGGATTATTTGCTATTTGCTCATTTGACATACTTATACCCTACACCCTTGATCGTTTTGATACGTTTATCGCCTAGCTTTTCACGTAGCTTACGTATATGCACATCTATGGTACGACCACCTACGACAACCTCTGCCCCCCATACGGTTTCCAGGATTTCTTCTCTTTTAAATACCTTGCCTGGCTTTGTAGTCAATAGCGATAATAGCTCAAATTCCTTGCGGGGTAGCATCATCTCTTGTTTCTGATAGAAGACTTTGTACTGGTCTTGATCGATGGTTAGATCTCCTATTTTAGTAATATTTGAGGAAGATTGTACCCTGCTTTCCCTCCTGCGCAATAAGCTCTTGACTTTAGAGACAAGCACACGGGGTTTAACTGGTTTTGTGATGTAGTCGTCTGCACCTGCATCAAAGCCTGCTATCATACTGTAATCCTCACCTCGTGCGGTAAAGAAAGTTATGATGGTCTGGTCTAGACTGGAAATTTTCCTCATTTTCTCACAAGCCTCTATGCCATCCATTACAGGCATCATAACGTCTAGAATAATTAGATCTGGAGATTTTTTAATGGCTTTTTTTAAACCTTCCTCACCGTTTGAGGCCGTATAGACCTGATAACCTTCATTTTTAAGATTATAACTTACAATTTCAAGTATATCAGGCTCATCGTCGACTAGCAGAATTTTTGCCTTATCCTCTTTCATAGCGATAGTATAGGTGTGCTAAGTTAGTAAGATTTGCGTAAGCTTATGTTTTGTTTAGGTTAGGTAATAGTTAAACACTACAGAACTTAGTTACCGCATCATGTGTTTAAATTTGCCGTTCAATTACATCAGTTTGAAGGGAGAGGAAGTTTTTAATATTAAAGACGACGCCAGTTTTAAAGAAGTCGCAATTGAGGTGTATTATCACCAGCGTCGTCACAATCCAGTTTATAAGGAATATTGTGATTTACTGGGTATCGATGAGGTGAACCAGATTACTGAGATTCCATTTTTACCCATTTCCTTTTATAAATCTCACAGAGTCACATCTCAAAAAATAAATGAAGCAGTATTTACCAGTAGTGGGACCACGGGAGACATGGTATCACAGCATTATGTTTCTAAAATAGCACAGTATGATTTAAGTCTTGATAAAAGTTTTGAGCAATTCTTTGGAAATCACAAGGACTATTTAACTCTTGCGTTACTACCTCATTATTTAGACCGCAAGGGATCTTCCCTGGTCTATATGGCACAGCGATGGATTGAAAAGAGCCAAAACCCAAATAGCGGTTATTACCTAAGAGACTTAGAGCGTTTGAGCAAGACCCTGCAGGATGCACAGCGATCTAATCAAAAGACTATTTTAATAGGTGTCACCTTTGCACTACTACAGCTCGCTGAAAAATATCCCGCGACTCTCTCAAACACCTTAATTATTGAAACTGGTGGTATGAAAGGCATGCGTAGGGAAATGATCAAGGATGAACTACATCATATACTGACTACCTCATTCCCAAAAGCACAAATTATGAGTGAGTATGGTATGACAGAACTCTTGTCACAGGCCTATGCCATAGATGGGGTTAATTTTATCACCCCATCATGGATGCAGGTGCTGGCTCGTGAGGTCAATGACCCATTGTCACTCGTCAATACCGGTAGTACCGGTGGTCTCAATATTATTGATCTGGCAAACTATGACTCATGCTCTTTCATAGCAACACAAGATCTGGGAAAGATCAATCCTAACGGTACTTTTCAAGTACTGGGTAGGTTTGATCAATCAGACATAAGAGGTTGCAACTTGATGGCAGTCGAGTAATCAATCTTCCAGAACTACCAGAAAATAATTACGCTTGCCACGCTGTAAAAGGATTAAGTTACCTGCAATTACATCATCTGCTGTAATTGTTTTATCTGCTGTGACTTTGTTTTTATTGACGCTCAGGCTATTTTCCTTAAGTGCTCGTCTTACCTCAGCATTTGAGGGAAGAAATCCAGTAATATCATTACAGAATTCTACCATATCAACACCTTGCTCAAGAATTGATCGTTTTATGGTTACTTGAGGCACACCGTCAAATACGTCCATAAGAGTCCCGCTGTCCATCCTTTCCCACTGATCTGGAGTCACCTTTTTAGAAAATAGGATTTGTGATGCTTCTACGGCTGTTTCAAATGCTCCCCTCCCGTGCACCATGACGGTCACTTCTTCGGCGAGGCGTTTTTGCAGGCTGCGTCTTCCGGGATCTTCATTATGTTCTGAAATCAGCAACTCTACGGTCGCTTGATCTAGAAACGTAAAGATCTTGATAAAATTTACAGCATCTTGATCAGATAGATTAAACCAGAATTGATAGAAACGGTAAACGCTCGTCTTATCCACATCCAGCCAAATGTTTCCTTGTTCTGTTTTGCCAAACTTTGTGCCGTCGGCTTTTGTGATTAAAGGTGTGGTAAGCGCATAAGCTTTACCCTGCGCTTTCCTGCGTATAAGCTCCGTACCGGTGGTGATATTCCCCCATTGATCGCTACCCCCTATCTGCAGCTCGCAATTCTCATTTTCATACAGGTGTAAAAAATCATAACCCTGGAAAAGCTGATAGGTAAACTCTGTAAAGCTCATACCGTCACCCTCACCACTTACACGCTTTTTGACGGACTCTTTGGCCATCATATAATTTACGGTAAGGTGTTTACCTATATCCCTGGCAAAATCGATTAGACTATAGGATTTCATCCAGTCATAGTTGTTGACCAGTTGTGCCCTTACCGCTGGTTCCCCGTTTTCAAAATCTATAAATCTTGAAATGACATTCTTGATTCCAGCGATGTTGTGTTCCAGTACGTCCTGTGTAAGCAGGTTGCGTTCTGCACTCTTGCCGCTTGGATCACCTATCATTCCGGTCGCTCCACCTACCAGCGCGATGGGACGGTGCCCAGACCGCTGTAAGTGCATCAATAATATGATTTGCACCAGACTACCTATGTGCAAAGAATCGGCAGTAGGGTCAAATCCTATGTAACCCGTAACCACCTTTGAATTGAGTAATTCCTCGGTGCCAGGCATCATATCGTGTATCATCCCTCTCCAGCGCAGTTCTTCCACGAAATTGGTAGTCATAACGGTCTCAAATTTAAGCCTGCAAAGATATGCTTTAGGCAATGTACTTGTCCTGTTGAGAGTAGTTTGAACAGCACGATCTGGTTAATGAAAATCCTAATCTGTAACGAGGCAACTGGCTGTTGATTATTTCGCTTTCGCGAACGCGCTACCTACCACCCACAACTATTCCCAAGTATCTTAAAAGTCACAGATAAAAGGTTGTACGATGGTTCTAATCGTACTGCCACGGGATTAGATTACTTTTGAACGCATGATCTTGATTACTGGAGCTACTGGACTGGTGGGAGGACATTTGTTGTACCGCTTCCGCGAAAGCGTGGACCTCATACGGCCCATTTATCGCAGTAAAAAAACCATTGATAACACGAGGGCAATTTTTAGATCCTACGATCCACTACACGAGAGTATCGTGGACGAGTTTTCCTGGGAACAAGCAGATATACTGGACATTCCCAGTCTGGAGAGGGTTATGCGGGGAGTGGAACAAGTATATCACTGTGCCGGTATTATTGAGGGAAGTTTTAGGAAACTGAAGCAGATCAACGTAAAAGGGACAAAAAATATGATCAACGTGAGCTTGCATGCCGGTGTGGATCGGTTTTGCCATGTAAGTTCCATCGCGGCACTAGGGGACCCATTGCAAAACAAGGCTATAGATGAAGATGACCATTTTAACCTAGACGGCAAGAACACTTATTATGCAATTTCAAAATTTGGCGCCGAAATGGAGGCCTGGCGTGCCACGCAGGAAGGTATGGAGGTCATCATAGTTAATCCGGGAGTCATCCTGGGAGAGGGCAACTGGAACTATGGCAGCAGTAGAATCTTTAAAGAGATTTATGATGGGAACAAGTTCTTTACCGCTGGTTCCAGCGGTTTTATAGACGTAAGGGATGTAGTTATGATTATGTATAAATTAATGTCAAGTAAGCTGATGAATGAGCGTTTTATTCTCGTTGCCCACAATAGAAGTTATAAAAATGTGCTGGACGACATTGCACAATCCCTAGAAAAAAAACATCCTTCTATCAAACTAAGCAAATGGATATTACAAATAATTGCTATTCTCTCCTTCCCCATAAGGAAGCTGGGCATAAGGGGAATAACCCTGCGGGATGTGGATTCTTTAACTTCAAATACCACTTATTCTGCCAAGAAGTTGAGCCATCACCTAGAGCATCAATTTACGCCCATTGATGAAACCATAGACCGTGTGGGCAACTACTACAAAAAATCCTATAGTCAATAAATTTAGTTAATCATATACTAGGGATTGTATCCTTGTCAATCTTAATTCCTGCCTGGATAACTTCTACGTTTTTCACTACCTGCTCTATGACTTCTAAATATTCAGTTGTACGATCTGTATAATAATTAAAATTTTGCGCATAGGTAAGACTATCGATACCATGCTTGCGGTAGATGAATGAATCTGGACGTGTTCTGGTATTTAAAAATGCCCTGCGATTAGTTTGTAGGGAACCATCGATCAAATATAAATCTGTCAATATCGCAGCCATTTTTTCGGTATCGTAGAAGTCATCAGGTTTAGGCGCAAGTTCTATATGGGAACAGGCGGTGAACAGTAACAGCAGTACTATTAGAGAATTCTTCATCTAAACGAGAGTTCTTGAGCATAGGACTGTTTACTGACCTTAAACCCTTGATAAGCGATCTCACCATTGACAAATGTATGAGAGATGCGACTCTTAAAGGTGACCCCTTCAAAGGGTGACCATCCACAATGCGCAAGTATGTTGTCTTTGTTGACGGTCCATGGATTATTTGCGTCTATTAAGACAAGATCTGCCTTAAAACCTTCTTTTATGAATCCCCTATCGTTTACCTCAAACAAAATGGCGGGATTGTGACACATTTTCTGGACTACCTTTTCTATGGTAATCTTTTCATCATGTACAAATTGCATCATGGCGGGTAGCGCATGCTGGACTAGTGGCCCCCCGCTAGGACAGCTTAAGTAGGGATTGTTTTTCTCTTCTAGGGTATGTGGTGCGTGATCTGTAGCGATGACATCAATCTTATCAGACAATAGCGCATCCCATAGCTTATCACGATCTGCTGGGGTTTTTACGGCAGGATTCCACTTTATAAAAGGGCCCTTAGAATTATAATCCTGATCGCTGAACCATAGGTGGTGAATACAAACCTCGGCAGTAATGGGCTTGTTAGCCAGATCTGTAGAACTATTAAACAGGGAGGTCTCCTTGCCGGTAGAAAGGTGGAAGACATGAATCCTAGCCCCTGTTTCCCTAGCTAGCGCTATAGCTCTGGAACTGCTTATATAGCAAGCGTCTTCACTACGTATTATAGGATGGTGTGACATGGGTATGTCATCCCCGTATTCTTCTATTGCTGCGGCAAGGTTTTCTTTAATAGTTTTCTCGTCCTCACAATGCAGGGCTATGCGCAGCTTAACATTTGAAAAAATGTTCCTGAGTACCTCCTCATTATCCACTAGCATATTACCTGTAGAAGAACCTAGAAACAATTTGAGTGCGGGTACTCTTTTTTCATCTACCTTCAGGATTTCTGCTAGATTATCGTTAGTCCCTCCAAACATGAAGGAATAGTTTGCAAAGCTACTTTTTGCGGCTATCTCCATCTTTTTTTCCCAATCTGTAATTGCTGTCGTTTGTGGATTTGTGTTAGGCATCTCCATGAAGGAGGTGATGCCTCCCGCGACCGCCGCTGCACTCTCGCTAGCAATATTCCCTTTGTGGGTAAGTCCCGGTTCCCTAAAATGGACCTGGTCATCAATTACTCCTGGTATTAAAAATTTCCCCTCTGCGTCAATGATGATCGTATCGCCACTTTTTGCACTTATGCTAGGAGAAACCTCTACAATCGTATCTCCCTCAATGTAAACATCACCATCTAGAATAACGCCTTCATTGACTATGCGGGCATTTTTAATTAATGTCTTTTTCATATTTGCAAAGTACCTAATAGGCTTTTAATTTTCATGCTCAACACACCAAAAACTGCCTCTTTTATAATACCAGAACTCATTTTTGAAACACCGCGGGATCGATCTGTAAAAACTACGGGTATTTCAACTATTTTTTCTTTCAATAGATAGGTCTTGAACTTCATTTCTATTTGAAATGCGTAGCCCACAAATTTTATCCTTTCGAGATTTAATTTACATAACAAACTCGATCGATAACCTACAAAACCGGCAGTCGTATCGTGAATATCCATTCCCGTTATAAAACGTACGTATTTAGATGCTCCATAAGAGAGTAAAACCCTAGACATGGGCCAGTTGACAACATTGACACCACGTACGTAGCGGCTCCCTACGACCATGGAGACATTATTATCATTAAACACGCTATACAGTAAGGGGAGATCATCTGGATTATGAGAAAAGTCTGCATCCATCTCAAAAACAAACTGATATTTTTTTTCAAGAGCCCACTTAAAACCGGCTATGTAAGCAGTTCCCAGGCCATTTTTATGGTTACGACTCAATAAGAATAATCGATCAGGCTCCTTGAACTGTATTTGCTTGACTCTTGCCGCAGTACCATCTGGTGAACTATCATCCACCACAAGTATGTGAACCAGATCATTTACTGCCAGCACAGCATCAATGATGAGTTCAATATTCTCAATCTCGTTGTAAGTAGGTATTATGACTAGGGAATCCTGCATAGAGCACTCAAAAATACTCAATCTATGGTGCCTGATATAGCAAGTTAAATTTATTAAGTAGCTAATTTTGTAAAGTGCAATTTCAATCACAACTTAAACCTCTTCTAGCAACTGATGCAATCATCTATGTGCTATTTACATGTCTGGTAATTGTGGCAATTGCGCGGCTGTTGAGCAGGAGATCCCTTACTGAATTGATCAATCACGCAAGGGTTGCGCGACATCAAGCAAACGAGACTGATGGACCTACCTTCCACACCACCGCAGCAACAATTATAATGTTACTGTTAGTCAGCTTGTTAGTTTACAACTGGCTATTGCACAAAATCGATCATCTATATTTAACTAGGGATTTTATTCTTACCCTTACTGGAGTAAGCGTTTTCTGGTTGATCAAACATTATGCAACTAGGTTATACTTTAATGTGCGCAATCTTGAAGAGAGCTACCAGAAACTGCTCTTTTACCTTAGAATCTATCGCACTTTATCAAGCTATGTACTACTAGCAGTCGTGACTATCGTAGCGCTCACCGTAAATCTGGCGCGCCAAACTTCTCTAATAATATTAATCGCGTACGGTGGTATTCAAATTGCTGTTCATCTATCGGTATGGTACAGGTGCCGCAAGACAATTTCTAAAATGTTGATTACATTTATTTTGTACCTTTGCGCCCTTGAAATTTTACCCTATCTACTTTTATATAAGTATTTTATGCAATAGGGTTTTTAAATAAAGAAGCCTGACTTATGAAAGTGAAAACAATTTTAGTTTCCCAACCTGAACCTAAAATGGAAAATTCACCTTACCAGAATCTGGTAGACAGAACAAAGGTAAAGATTGATTTTCGCTCCTTTATTCATGTTGAGGGCGCCTCTTCAAAAGAAGTGCGCGAGCAAAAAATTGACCTTAACAATTATACGGCGATCATTTTGACCAGTCGCAATGCCGTTGATCACTTCTTTAGAGTGGCCGAAGAAATGCGCTATAAAATACCTGACTCGCTCAAGTACTTTTGCCAGAGTGAGGCCGTAGCATATTACCTCCAGAAATACGTAGTTTACCGCAAGCGTAAAATCTATGTGGGCAAGAGAAGTATTCAAGAATTGATTCCCCTTATCAAGAAACATAAGTCTGAAACTTTTCTATTACCCAGCTCTGATAAATTGATGGACCAGATACCCGTTGAGCTGGACAAAGTTGGGATCAAATGGGATAGTGCTACATTCTTCCGCACGGTAATCAGCGATTTATCAGACCTGGCAGATGTTAAGTATGACATCCTTGTATTCTTCAGTCCTAGTGGTATAGAATCACTATTCAAAAATTTCCCGACTTTTGAACAGGACAAGACTAGAATAGCGGTTTTTGGAAATACGACTATGAAGGCCGCACAGGAAAACGGTTTGCGTATTGATATACAAGCGCCCACGCCAGAATCTCCTTCCATGACCATGGCGATAGAAAATTATATTAAGAACCTCAAATAGATCTACTTGTTCTTGCTTCTTGCCTTGAATGCGGATAGTAGCTATAGCCAGTAAAAAATCATGAAAGCCCTGCGATGATCGCAGGGTTTTTTTATGAATTAAATTCACTATACCCTACCTGTTCAAACTGCTTTGCGAGTAATAGTATTCCTAGCTGCATCTCTCCTAGGCGAGTGCTTAGCTACTTAACTATTCAGTAAAATGTTTGCTACGGCGAGGACAATTCTTGAGACTTAAATGATCTGAGCCATAAAAACATGGCAATCCTACTATATCTCTACTAGTGGGTTTACCGGTTTTGATCTATCGTATGGACTGATTCCACAATTGAAATAGGTTGCACAATCTACCAGATAAACACTTGAGCGGATACTGATTTAATCAACAGATCGTAAGGTTTTGAAGTATGTCCAATCAACTTTCAAAAAGATCTACTGGCACTATACAGACCTGCCGGTACAGGTTCTATCGCCGTAGGTTATAATTGTAGCCTTGAAAAGTTACGCTTTCGCCAAAGCGTAAACTTAAAAATCCCTTATCATATAATTATGACAAGGGATCAATATCAAATAAAGCAGCTTTTACAAACGTTTAGGCGGACCGCCTGCTAGAATTTCCTCGCTTGCGTTTTCCTCAAATTGTTTGAAATTATTGATGAAATATTGTCTAAGTTTTTCTGCAGTCTCGTAATATCCCTTGTCATTGTTCCAAGATTTACGGGGACTTAAAACCTCTGTAGGAACGTTAGGACAAGTTCTGGGCTGCATAAGTCCAAACATGGAGTGCACGTGGTAGTTGTCCTTGTTTGCCTCTTCCAGCGATCCATCCAGCGCAGCGTTGATCATTGCCCTAGTGTATTTAAGTTTCATGCGATGGCCCACGCCATAAGGTCCACCCGTCCATCCAGTATTCACCAGCCATACGGTCACGTTGTTCTCTTTCATTTTAGTGCTTAGCATCTCAGCATATTCCGTGGGATGCAACGGCATGAATGGTGCTCCAAAACAAGCCGAAAAGCTGGGTTGCGGCTCGGTTACACCGGCCTCAGTCCCGGCGACTTTTGCAGTATATCCACTTATAAAATGATAAGCTGCCTGTCCGGGCGTCAGTTTTGAAATAGGAGGCAGGACCCCAAAAGCATCTGCGGTCAAGAAAAAGATATTTTTAGGATTTTTTCCTATGGAAGGGGTCTTGATGTTGTCTATGTGGTAAATGGGGTAGCTTACTCGGGTATTTTGGGTAATACTCGTATCAGCAAAATTCACGCTGCCATCTTCCTTTAATTTTACATTTTCCAGTATCGCACCAGGTTTGATGGCGTTGTAGATTTCTGGTTCACCCTCTGGATCTAGATTGATGACCTTTGCATAACACCCGCCCTCAAAGTTGAATACCTCGTTCTCGCTGGTCCAGCCGTGCTCATCATCACCTATCAGGGCGCGATCTGGGTCTGTGGATAAAGTGGTTTTTCCTGTACCACTCAACCCAAAGAATATAGCCGTATTCCCGTCTTTCCCTTCATTTGCACTACAATGCATGGGTAACGTGTTCTTATAAACCGGTAGGATAAAATTAAGCGCGCTAAAAATCCCTTTCTTTATTTCTCCAGTATAACCGGTTCCACCTATTAATGCGATTTTGCGAGAAAAATTCAAGATGGCAAAATTATGCTGGCGCGTCCCGTCCTCTTCGGCATTTGCCATGAATCCAGGAGCATTGATAACCGTCCATTCTGGGTTAAAGTTCTCTAGCGCTCTTTCATCAGGACGCTGGAACATATTGTACGCAAACATATTTGACCAGGGATACTCATTGATTACCCTCAAGTTCATCTTGTAATCCTCATGAGCGCAAGCCACACAATCTCTCACAAAGAGTTTTTTACCGTCCATATAGGCAGTAACCTTGTCCAGTAAGGCATCAAACCTAGCCGGTTCAAAAGGTAGGTTGATCTTGCCCCACCATACTTTATCCTGTGTGACCTCATCTTTAACGATGAAACGGTCCATGGGCGACCTTCCAGTAAACTCACCGGTCTTGACGACTAGTGTTCCATTGCTGGTCTCTTTGCCACCATAGTTTGCCACTGATTCTTCTTGCAGCTTTTCAGGTGATAGTTGGTAATGGATTTCGGAGTTGGTGATACCCCACTTGTCTAACGCAATCGTTTTCGTAGTTGTAGCGTTTAAACTCATAGTTTGTTGTTTAGTTTCAGTTGTGCAACTGTTAAAAAAAGCAAAGGGCAAAAGTATGAATTCTATTTGCTTAAGGTATTTGTCCTACAGATTTTAACGATTATATAAACCCAGCCTGTAATCAACAACAATCCACCTACGGGAGTAACCGGTCCTAAAAACCATAAATCGAGATCAATAAGAGGTGCGCAAACCAGCGCGTAGATACTGATGGAAAACAAAATGGTGCCAGTAAGAAACAAATAGAACGTTATTTTCTTTTCCGCGGTTTCAAGGAAAGGAGTAGAGGCAATTATTAACAGCGCAATACCATGGTACATCTGGTATTGAACCCCAGTTTTGAAACTTTCCAGCTGATCTGCGTTCAGGACCTTCTCTAAAGCATGTGCTGCAAGAGCGCCCAGAATTACTGCCAGAACAATAACTACTGCCCCTGTTGTGAATATTTTTTTTTCAGTCATTCCATTTAATCAACACCATACGGCTACCTTTCACAAAACTACAAAGCGCATGCGCAACATACTTGTTATAGGAGCAGGTAAATCTACCGGGGTCCTGGTAAATTACCTTTTAAATAAATCAACAGAGCACCATTTAAAGCTTACCATCGCAGACAAGCTACTAGACAACGCACAAAGATTAAGTCAAGGCCACTCTAATTCTACTGCAATAGAACTGGATATCTTCAATGCATCACAGCGACAAGAGCAAGTGGATAAGGCAGATCTAATCATATCCATGCTACCTGCGAGATTTCATATAGAAGTCGCTCAAGACTGTATTAAATATGGTAAACACCTGGTTACCGCAAGCTATGTGAGCCCAGCTATGCAAAATCTTAATGAGCAAGCAGTCGTAAAAGGCCTGGTGTTTATGAACGAGATAGGCGTAGATCCCGGCATTGATCACATGAGCGCCATGCAGGTAATTGATCGCATAAAAGATAAAGGTGGAAAGATGTTGCTGTTTGAATCGTTTACCGGCGGGCTAGTTGCACCTGAAGATGATAACAATCTATGGAACTATAAATTTACCTGGAATCCTCGCAACGTGGTGACTGCCGGACAAGGTGGCGCGGCAAAATTTATTCAAGAAGGCAAGTATAAATACATTCCCTATAACCGTCTATTTAGAAGAACAGAATTTCTTGATGTAGAAGGCTACGGTAGGTTTGAAGCCTATGCAAACCGCAACAGTTTAAAATATAGACAGGCGTATGGACTGGATAACATCGACACCCTCTACCGGGGAACCATGAGGCGTGTGGGATATAGTCGCGCCTGGAACATCTTTGTCCAGCTGGGTATGACTGATGATACTTATTGCCTAGAGGGAACAGAAGAAATGACCTACCGAGATTTTGTGAATAGCTTCCTACCCTATTCACCTACTGATAGTGTGGAATTAAAAATGCGCCACGAGCTTAAGATTGAGCAAGATGATATCATATGGGAGAAGCTACTGGAACTTGATCTATTCAGTAAGACTAAAAAGGCAGGCATTGCGGCGGCTACTCCTGCTCAATACCTTCAAAAAATCCTAGAGGACTCCTGGACTTTGCAAAAAGGCGAGAAAGATATGATCGTTATGTACCATAAATTTGGCTACGAGATCAACGGCGCAAAGAAACAGATCGATAGTACGATGGTTTGTCTGGGTGATGGAGACCAGCAAACTGCCATGGCAAAAACCGTGGGACTACCCGTGGCCATCGCAGCCTTAAAAATTCTGGAAGGTGAAATAAACCAACCCGGGGTTCAGATTCCAATTCATAAAAATATCTATGAGCCTATTCTCAAAGAACTGGAACATTACGGCATCTCATTTACTGAAGAAGATGTTGAATTTTTGGGATACAACACTCTAAGTTTATAGATTCTAGCTAACAGGATGAAGCTGAGACACAATGACCTTGTACACACGATTAACGCCCTCCATCCTGTGAGGGATCAAGACCTTGTACAGGATTTGCAGCGCATTTTAAGAGAGAATAAAGTTCTCAAACCCAGACTACATCATAATTTCAACTCTTTAAATAACAACTGGTATCATATCTCGCTACCTGTCGAGACAGTTACTGCAATTATCACGATCCTAGGTGATCGGGAAGTAGCTCTTTTAGATGAAAATTATGAGTCTACTGTTAAATCTAAAGATGTAAGCGAGCATCTAGACCGCTGGAGTAGTGGTTTCTAGAAGTTTGATTTTCAGCTATCCTATAAATATGGCCCTAATTTAAATTCCGCTTTCGCGAAAGCGTAATCAACAATAGTTCAACACCTTATTACCTTCTTCTCATAAAGAGTGTGATAAAATAGAGTAGTGTGGCAAGCGATCCTATAGCGGCAACCAGATAGGTTCTTGCTGCCCATTTCAAAGCATCTTTGGCAGCGGCTTGTTCATCTCCCGTCAGCATGTTTTCATTCTCCAGCCAGGCTAGGGCCCTTTCACTAGCATCATATTCAACAGGTAAGGTGATGAAGGCAAACAGAGTTCCCAAAGCATATAAAACGATCCCCGCCAGAAATACATAAGTACCCAATGCGCTGGTGGCAGCAAGGGCTATTCCACCTATGATCACCCATTGAGAAAATTTTGACGCTATACTCACTACTGGGACCAACTTTGATCTCATACCCAGCCAGGAATAATCTGTAGCGTGTTGCACGGCATGGCCCACCTCATGGGCAGCTACGGCAGCTGCAGCGGCATTGCGTTCTGAATAAACGACCTCGCTTAGATTTACGGTCTTGTCACGTGGGTTATAATGATCGGTAAGTTGTCCTTTTACTGAAATTACATCAACGTCATAGATACCGTTATCTGAAAGCATGCGCTGGGCAATCTCTGCACCACTCATGTTATTGCTCAACCTGAGCCCAGAATATTCTTTAAACTTAGATTTCAACTTACGGCTTACTAGCGTGCTGACCAGCATGATCAACCCACCTATGATGTAATAACCCATCATACCTCCTCCCATAATCTTTGATTTTAGATATGAAAGGTAAGAAGATAAAAGCTGTGTGGTTTTAAGTTTGAATTAAACTAAACCCAATTGAAAGCTAAAGTAGCAGAGCTGCTAGCGATCCATCGACCAATTCAAAATATCAGTACGTAGCCCTATGTTTACCCAGACCGTATTGTCCTGCTCCACGCGGGAGTTGGAAATCTGTGGTTCCATATTACGATAGATCAATTGACCGAAAACTTTTAACCTACTAGCGGGGTTAATCAAGTATCCTGCCTCTAGATGGCCATAGAAAAAGTCTGCCGTGTTACCCTGTGCAAGGGAGTTGCCTAGATCGCCAGGCCTATCATCCTCAGTACGGTAAATGTTACCTCCATAGAAAAAATTATCTCCACCAGTTAGGCGATCAAAACCACGTTGTCCATAAATAGCTTTGGCCATACCATACCACCTGCCTCGTGTATAACGTCCTATCAAGATGGCTTCATAAAAATTTGCGCCCCATGGATGTGCTAGCGCTTGGTTAGAATTACCATAATTAAGGACGACATCATTATGTGAATAGGTGTAGGGCCTTACACGATTATATTCTGCCTGCAGCATCAAGTTTTTTACGTTGACAGCATTTTGCCATTTGACCCCCAGCTGGTAGCCGCTCTTATTGCGGTAGCTCCCTTCCCCCGCGGTCACGTCGCCTATGGCAAACTCGTCAATAACCAGCTGTCCATATGCGGTCACACGGTCAGAGAACTTATATTTTGCAGTAGCTCCCAGCAATGCATTACCGCCACGCGAACCCGTCTGTAATTCAATCGTCTGGTAAAAAATGACTGGATTGATATAATTGAAATCAAACCCTCGCTGGTTGTCGTCCTGCCACAATACGCTTTCAAATAGCCCTACTGTCAACCGCTTGGTCGCGTTCCAACTCAAGTAATGATGAGTCATGAACTTGGTACGGTAGGAATCATTTGCAGTAACCTGCGGCCGCACATCTCTAAGTGAGGTGTACAGTACGGTATAATCCAGTTTCCAAAATTTTGCATTGACCTTGAAGTATGGAAAGGGTTGTGAGTTATCGCTAAGCACTAGTGAACGGTGACCATCGCCTATGAAATGCTGTCCATGACCCAGTTGCAGGTCAAAATACTTGCTAGGTTTGTAATTGATATAACCTGTGGCAAGCGGGTAGTCAAAAATATCAGTCCCGCCATCCTCTGCTATACCGCGACCGGGTACTATACCAGGATTCCCACCATCTGGTGCGCGTCGCTCAATCTCTCTTTGGAAATATCTGGGGAATTTCCCCTGTGACTCATGTATGGTAGTGCCAAAGGTGATCTGCTTTCCTATCCCACCATTTACCGCTACTAACCTTGTATTGTTCCAGGTAGTGATCTCGTTATCCACATCCCTACCTATCTGTAGATCCACTCCAGGATCCACTACAAACCAGTAGTTTTCTCCCGCAACTTCAAAGAAGTGCTCATTGTGCCACTTGCGACCTACCCAAGATGATTTTTCTTTGAGCAGGGCATCACGGTCAGCCTCTAGATCAAAATACTGGTTTACATAATTGAAAGTATACGGTTTTACGGCCGTGTGGGCATTAGTCCCTACCTTGTTCATAGCTGCCTCATAGCGATGGTAACGCTGGTAAGAAAAAGGTATGTTTGCATTTGACCGCAGCTCGTGTTTGTCGTATTGATTAGAAATAATGGTGCTGAAATCTTGATTTGCTTTCGCAAAAGCGATACTATCGCTAGCTACAGCATTTTCAGTAACGCTGGGATTCACAGGACTATTTGTCCCGGGTTGTTTGGGCTGATTTTCCACGGCACGTAAAAATCGGCCACCCTCAATGAGTGGTGTGGTGATATTTACCACAAACTGCATATAAATAGGCGTGCCTCTATAAGTCGCAGGACGCACAACGGGTAATTGTTCAAAAGAGTTCCTTACGGCGTCGCGAGCAGATTCTGACTCGCCGCCCAGTAGGATGATTTGAAACCTGCCCTCTCTATCGACCTCAAACCTGACGCTTACCACAGCAGCATCAGCAGCATCAGCAGGATCAGCACTTGCGGACTGATCGTAATTCTCAAGTAATTTTGAATAGAGATTTGTATAAAAACAATCTTGCAATGCTATTTGATCCAGATCATCGCATTCTTGAAATACGGGGTAGATCTCATCAGTAATCTGTGCAATGGAAAAGGTGCTACACAACAGAAGTAGGACAAGCCAAAGCTTATTCATAATACTAGGTTTAACAGACCGCTAAGATACTTGATTTGAGCGGCCTGTAATGTCTAGTACAGACTTTAGCGGTTGTTTACCTGGAAGATGATGGGGAGCACGTAGGTAACATTTACGGCTACTCCGTTGTTCTTACCAGGTATCATGCGTGGCAATCCAGACACCACCTTCAATGCCTCCCGTTCCAGCTGCTTATTAGGAGCCATTACCTGTATATCCCTGGGCAAACCATCGATTCCTATGGTAAACAAGACGGTTATTCTAACTCGCTCGCCAGCGTCAAAGTCAACTGCTGACCTAGTATCAAACTTGCGCTGGACAAATCGGGTCATTTTTTTATTGAGACACTCGATACGCTCCTCGCGGTTGAGACGTTCTTTGCAACCTGGGAACAGTGGTACTTCCATTACTGTATTGACTAGATTATTCCCGCTATTACTAATAGTCTTATCGCCGGTTAGGCCAATAGAGCTACTGGAAGTGACTTTCACGGGGACTGTAGTATCCACCTTTTTTGGAGCAGTTACTTGAGGCTCCACCTCTTTGTCACTTATGACTGGCGGCATATCGATGGTCACCTTTTTAACATGGGCAATCTTAGGCTGTGGTTTCTTTACAAGCGGTTTAGGTGCTGGCTTAGGGATCTTTTTTTCCAGCGTAAATTTCCCCATGTTCTCATCTTCTGACAAAGTGTAGGTATTAACGGGAAGATCGGGTCGTTGCTTTTGCACCTGGCTGGTCAGTTCAATTGCCAAATAGGAAATGAGTAAGACAATGATCAACCCCAGTTGAAAATTAAGTATCGAACTAGCACGGGTATTGGTGCTTTTCTTGCGCTCATAGCGCTCTAGTGGGCTGGATGTTGCAGCATCCTGGCCATCATTTAAATGGTTCATAATAAAATGGTTATTGTTATTGAGCAGGGAAATCAAATAACATACCAGTTAATCCAAAACGAGTAAACTGAACTGACATTTACAAGGATGCGGTACTGCCGGGAGACTCTTTAAAAACGTAGAACCGGTTGCAAATTCTTCTATGATTGCCGTTCTCGTAGGTAGTAAGTAGCTCTTGTTCTTAAAGAGTTTTCTATTAGTAATGGCAATTACGCTTTCGCGGAAGCGTAAATCTTACCACTACTGCATAAAAAAACCCTCGCTTATGGCGAGGGTTCAAGGTATTCTATATGGTTCTACTAGTCGTTCACCTGGAAAATTATGGGCAGAGAATAAATTACCCCTACTGCTTTACCTCTTTGTCTGCCTGGCGTCATCCCTGGCAGTTTATTGATTACGCGAGCAGCTTCAGTCTTTAATCTAGGATGTTTTGCGGCGCTTTGTATATCTACCACATTTCCTTTTGTATCGATCTTGAATCTTACATTGATCTTTTGACGACCCTCGAGACCCAGCTCATTAGCAAGACCAGTATTAAAGTTCTTGTTTACAAAACGAGTGATTTCCTCGTTCATACATTTCTTGCGATCATCGTTGTTTTTCATCTTCTCACAACCAGGGTAGATCGGCACGTTTTCAATGATGGTGAAAGGAACATCTGCGATTACCTCCTCTGCAACAAATTCTGTTTCTACATCCTCAACTTCAACAATTTCTTCTTCAATGTCAGTTTCAGTATCTTCTATTTCAACTTCTTCTATAATCTCGTCGTTATCGACGACATCAAGGATTTCTGGTGCTGGTGGCGGTGGTGGTGGTGGTGGTGGTGTGTCCTGCATTAAGGTAATCGGGATTTCCTCTTCTACTGGAGCATCGCTTACCACAAAGACCTCCTCGACTTCCTCAACCTCGGTAGTTGTGAATTCTAATCCCTGCCATGCTACTAGGAGCATAAAAGCTAGTCCCGTAAGGGCATATAGCGTAATGTTTTTGCGCAGATCTGCTTTTTCTGATTTTTTTACTTCCATGGGTAAAAATTTTGTGTGCTAAAAATATAACATCTTGATATTAATTCTCAGCTTTAGTTCTTTTAAAATGCTGGTAGAGTTTTGAAACTACCGCTATTGAGACAACTGCAATTACGATGCCACTTAGGTTTGCCACCATGTCCCAAACATCCATAGTGCGATTTTCAGTAAACCATTCCTGGATCAGCTCGAGACTCCCTCCTATAAAAACACACAGCACCGCAGACCCTATAGCCATCAAAGGCGACCATGTCAGGTACACACTTAGGTTCTCGATCTTGAATACACCTTGCCGATCAATGAACTTCTTATAGAAAAACAGGTACCAGGTAATAGTTAGCCAGTAATAAGCTTTGCCATGGTACACCTTGTCAATATGTTCTATATTAGGACTGGGAACGCTATTCATGTCCATAAGTGAACCATAAACAACTGTAAAAGTCAATAATGGGGCAATAACGTACAGTAGCCGCGTCACTATGCTATCAGTTCCTTGTAGGCGGCTGCGCTAAGAAGATCTTCTATTTGTGATTCATCACTCATAGTCATTTTAATCATCCAGCCCTCACCGTAAGGGTCTGTATTCACCAACTCAGGCTCGTCTTCCAATTTTTCATTGAATTTGGTAATCTCTCCAGCTAGCGGCAGAAAGAGATCTGATACCGTTTTTACAGCTTCTACCGTCCCAAAAACCTCTTCTTGATCCAGCGTCTCATCAACAGTTTCTACTTCAACGTAAACAATATCTCCCAGTTCCCCCTGCGCAAAGTCTGTAATACCCACAGTAGCGGTAGTACCTTCGATTTTGATCCACTCGTGATCTTTTGTGTATTGTAAATTATCCGGAATATTCATTGAAGTAAATTTTTATGGTAAATGTAGTATTTATCACAAATAGATTAAATGGTTTGATCCAGAAATGCAAAAGCATTCGGTTGCCATAAATGCTGGCGACTTAATAATTATAGCTCGCTAGTTTCCAAAGGTATATCTGAGTGTTAAGCCACTACGTATGGTGGATTGTGGGAACGCAGTAGATATGGCAAATTCAGAAAATGTATGGTCATAGTAAAAAATGGCTGTGAGCGCGCGGCTCAGGTTATAGTCTGCCGTGAACTTTAACCCATAAATAGTTTGCCCTGCCGTTGCCTGACTGTTGTCTAGATCCAGATACCGCACAATGGTTACATTATCACGTACTGATCCATCAAGTCTAAGATTTAAATCACTTTTGAGTACTATGGTGCGTCCCCTCCACTTTGTGGTAAAGGCAAGATCCTTAACGCGATAACCCAGACCTAGAATCAATTCCTCGCCGTTAATTTCAGTCAGCAAATTATTATCAAAACTCAAGGAAATTATACGATCCTTGCGAACCTCTGCCGCTATGGAAATAGAGTTTTTCATTTCAAAATCGAGCTTGAACAACGGGCTGAACTGTTCAGATAAATTGATGTTGAACAATAAGTTTTTTGATTTGAAATCACCATTTGCATTCAGGGCGTCCGGGTTTTGGTCTGTATAGGCGAGCACGGGATTGCCGGGTACAAAATCCAAATTGGTTTGGAATTGATTAAGGGTCAACTCAGATCTATAACCATGATTGATGGAAAAGCGATTAAAGGTTTTTTTGAACCAGGGAATATTCATCAATCCCGTGTACTTGATGTTCCAGTTAGGAATAGGAATATCCCTGAAGAGGTTATCGTCCTGCTTGTCTATTTCCCTGCCCTCGTAAGCCGCAAGAAATGATGGTAACAGTACTTGCTGGCTGTTGCGCGAGAATCCCTCAGGGTATCCATTATCATCCCTATTGAACGTATCACCACCATAGAATTCATTTGCGAGACGATTTGCAACCGCAAGTCGATTGTCCTGGAATGTATTGAATACCTCAGAACTCTCGATGGAATTTTGTTTGAATGCAGTGCGCATCATGTTTGTGGAGATATTAAAATTACCAGCAGTTACCGGTGATAGGGATTGATACGTAAGCTCCGTAGGATCTACCCTGTAATTTTCACTAAAAGTCTCCTGGTACAGGCGCTTTCCCTGTAAATCGATGGATAGATCTTTCAATAGGTCTATCTTGATGTTGTAATCAATTTTCTCAAGTTCAGATTCTGTGTATTGCTGGTTAAAATCCTGGAACAATGTCAACCACCCACGTCTGGCAGCAAGGTCACGTATTTCTGCCTGGCTACCGAAAACAAATCCCGTAGTAGGCTTGAGTGTACCCACAAATCCTACATTCTGTGTATAACCTGGGAGGAACGTACTGTTAGTTTTCTGATAGTTAAACTGTGCACGCTCAACGGAGCTTAAAATACCGACTAGCGTATTGTAGGCCTGGTTCACAAGATTCTTTTCAGGAATCTTTTCTTTCTTCTCATCTGGGCTAGATTGTGCTGGCGTATCAGGAACATTACGATTGCGTGAGCGACTTCTTGAGCGTGGCTTTGCTCGTTTATTCCTGCCCTTGGGTTCAAAATCTAATTTCTCAAAACCTACATAACTATAGAATTTATCAAAATCAAGAGAGCCATTTATGATGTGTGAATTTGCGTTTGAAACAGAATTTCCCAGATCAGGAACTCCCGGTAATTGTTGAAATTGTTGCGAGTTACGCTGCCAGTTAAAGTCTGCGTTGTAGGTGTATTCCGCTTTTGCGAAAGCGAGAAATGGAACTTTATCAAAAGGTAATTTATAGGTTGCCTGCAGTTGCTGCGTGTAGTTATCTGGAATTCCCGTGTCAAAGAAATCAGTCCACAGGGTGTAGCTCTCATCAATGGAATCATCCTCATTGATGTAACTTCTTATGATGCGGTCGCTGTTTGCCGCCAGGTTTACTTGTAGTGATTTGGTAATGTCCCAATTTATGGCATAGCTGTGATCCATTGTAAAATTACGGTTAGTCAACGGTTCAATACTTATGTTTTGCGCGTCTGGCACTCCATCGCCATCCAGATCCACGGGATTTGTATCGAGTTGTAGGTCCCTGAATTTTTGGAAATTGTATTGACGCACTACGTTTGCGGTTGCGGCAAAATTTGTAGGCAACAAATTAATGTTGAGATCCTTAATAGCTTTCAAGTATTTATTGTCGAGAAAGCCTACATCTTTAAAGGGTTCAAAGTTTGCTTTTGAAAATGCATAATTATAAGTAGCTCCCACGTTTACGGACTCATCACGAAATTCCTCAACCTCAAAATTGCGCTGATCAATCTGATTGTAAGAACCTGAAAAGACAAAGTTCTCTATATCATAAGGCATGGGCTTTGACTCGCCAGTACGTTCCTTGCTTACACCTATCAAATTGATGCTTTGTCTTCTCGTAAAGTCCTCAGACTGTTCTCTGATGGCATCACGCTCATTATCATCTGCTGCATTATCTAGCCTGGTTTCCAGTTCAATGTCCTGGAACTGTGGGTCAAATTGAGGTGTTACCGTCTCCTCTGCAATGCTATAGGAAAAGGGGAGATTCAATCCCCACTTTTTAGGAAAGAGCATCCCTAGACTCATGTTTGTGGTAACATCAAATGCGGTCACATTCTCCCTGCTACGCTCGTTAGGACCCTGCTCAATTGCGCCAAATCCTATGGTTGACCTGGAACCATTTGCACTTATACTGGCAAAGTCTGCCATGTTTGCATCCAGATTGAAGATAGCTGCATAACCCCCCTCATTTTTGAGACCAGCCAGTCTTAATTCATTAAACCATACCTCACCACAAACATCAGAACCGGTTGCATTACGCACTCCCAGCATCATGGCACGTATATCACCAAAGTTGGGATTCCCCCTGATACCATATAGTTGTTGATTAATGGCACCAGCATCACCACCTAGTTCTACCTGGGTGAAAAAGTTCGTTTCATTGACGCTCAAGGTCGGGCTACCTAGTACACGAGCTTTCATTTCTTGCAGCAAAGCTAGACTTATATCAAAGTTATTTGCTTGCGGCCACACTTCTTCTGGAATATTAGTTCCCGCAGGAGTGACCTTCAATGGTATTCTTATCTCATAATAGTTTTGGGTAAAATCAACTCCTATTCTTATGAATGCCTCTAATTCATCATCTGCCAGCGTACTGGTGGGAAAGTTTCCATCATCTGCATGAACATACATTTGTAAATTCTCATACTGCCGCATATCGATGCGTACATTCTTGAAAACCGCCCTAGCATCATTTTCTTCCAGTCCACAAACTCTTAAGGCAAGCGACTGCTCATTCTGACGGATGTTTTGATTCTGATTACGTAATTCTTCTCTCACCACACCAGGAGGTAATACGTAAGGTACAGGGACCCTGGTTGCATTGTTCTCAATATTTACCCCTTGAACTTCAAATACCGTTTCAGGATCTGTAGGCGTATTATCAGGCAGTAGCGTTTGTGTATACTGCCTATAATCACCTCGTACCAGATCCAGCGTACCTAATCTTAAGTAGGTGTCAGTATTAAAATCGGACATGTACATTCTCATAAAACGTATGGCCCTGAAATCACTTATTCCACCCACTACAGAATATCCTGGATTGACAGTAGGATCAACTGTTTGACGTAGTGGTACTCTAAATTGAACCCAGCGTACCGGTATTACCGTACCATTGGGTAATTCTCGTTGATCATTGATCACATCAGAAATATATCTATTGTTGCCACTATCCATTCCTGGAAAAAGATCTACATCATAGCTGTAGTAGGCATCGATTGTATTCATCGTATTGTCACGATTAATATCTTCAACATCTGGAAGCGTGGTGGACCCGCGATCGTCCTGGCTCACCTCAGTAGGTGAATTACCCTGCGTGTTATTAAAGTTTTTGTAGCGATCCAGTATGTCTCCATTAGCTGCCAGAAAATACTGGTAATTATCTGCCGCGGGATCTGCTGGGTCAAAGCTGGGAAATTGTGTACGCTCTTCCAGATCACTCAAACCGTCAAAACCCAGGTCTTGATTATTGCGTTCCTGTCCTTCAGTATCAAAAGCATAGATTAATGATTGATTAACAGGAACCTTACCGTATGCGGTAGCAACGGTGAGATCTGTACCGCCATTGTTAGGTAGTCCGTTTTCATATTGCTTACGGTTATCCCGCACGATATCCTCTGATATACTTCCCAGGTTCAAGGTAAGGGTACCTCCCGTATTAGCTGGATCATCTATGAATGGATCCATTAACCAGAACTGCACGTACTCCACGTTGCTCTGTTCAAAATCAGTACTGGAAAACTGGCGCATAATCCCCGCCCAGTTGTTTGAAGGATTAGGCAGGATATTATTGCCCGCGGCAACTGGATTGAAATTGTAAGACCCTCTTTCACTAGGATAGAAAGCCATATCAAGAGTATTGATAACTTGCTGTTGACCTTGCTGGACATCTGTAAAAGGAAATATCTCATCGATAAAAACCCTCCTTGTGCGAGGATCAGACACATCTTGATCCGTTATCTCTCCTGGACGCTGGCTCCCATAAAAAATGGGATCAATTGTGTACCAAGCCATTTTTGCCCTAGTAAAATTATAGGCGAGCGGATTTGTATCGCTACCGCTTCCTTGAAATTCTAAAGGAACGCTGGAAAGCGCCCAGGCTTGCGGGGCGAGAATGTTAATAGTGGTCTGGGATCCTTCAAAATCATCTACAAACGCAGCTGCTTGATCCTGAAAATCATCTCCAGATGGGGAGCCTGGGAACAAATAGGCAAATTCACCACGCATCGATAGATTAGACACCACATCTGTATCAACATTAGGCAATTTGTTGACTAATCTGGTTAGAAAGGGAACCTCGGTATTGTATAGAAAGTTAGTGCCTAGAATGGTATTGTTAATAGGTTCAAAACCCAGCTGGGATTTTTGAGTTATGGGTCGCTCACTTAAATTCAGAAACGTACCACCTACAATCAAATCCTCGCTAAAAGTATGTTCCACGTTTATCCCAGCAAAACGCTTAGTTTGCTGGTTAAATACAGAATTATTCTCTGTAGATACTTGAATGGGCGTACTTGAATTGAGTAGTGCCTGATCCAGAATGATGACCCTACCTGCCGCATAATTTACCGTATAGTCGATTCCTTCCTGCAACGTTCTTCCTCCCGCAGTTACGGTAACTGATCCACGGGCAACGTTGAACCCTCCTATAGGAATACCTTCCTGGCCGGTAGATTGGTACTGACCTTTTATTAAATATTTGTTTTTCTCGGCACTCTCT
>JBARYP010000017.1:0-3406 GCA_049647945.1 Nonlabens sp.
ACTCTAATCAGCTATGCCAGCAACTTGCCAAAAGGGAGCATAGGTGCGACGACGGTTTTTGAGCTTGATGACGAGATATCCAGTTATAAGAGTATCGATCTTGCCATTATTGCCGTTGCCGAATCCAGGAATGGCAACGACCTTATTTCCTATGCTCAAGATTTTGACGCGGTGCGTAGAAGTACCTATCAACTCTACTCTGGCAACTGGAATTTGACCATTGCAGATTTGGGTACCCTGCGATCGGGAGAGAGCGTCCAGGATACCTATTATTTACTAGAACAACTGGTTAAAGAGCTGCATCAACACCATGTGTTGCCCCTGGTACTAGGGGGTAGTCAGGATTTGATGTACCCCATTTACCGGTCCTTTGACCATCTCCCTCAAATGGTGAACGTCTTGAATGTAGACCACTTATTTGATTTGGGCGATATTGAAGCGCCGTTATGCAACCGCAACTTCATCGGTAAAATGGTAGTTGAGGAACCGTACCATTTATTCAATTACTGCAATCTGGGATATCAAACCTATTACAGCTCACAAGAAGAAATAGAATTACTGGACAGCATGCATTTTGATGCGCTCAGACTGGGCAAGTTGGACCATGATCTTAAGATTGTCGAGCCGTATATCAGGGATTCTGACATCGTAGGGGTTGATTTGGGTTGTTTGGATTATGGAAGTTCCGCTTTCGCGAAAGCGTTACCCAACGGAGTCAACGGTAAACAATTGTGCAGTATCGCCAGGTATGCTGGTATGAGCGATCGAGTAAAAACGATGGGATTCTTTGAAATGCCACGTAATTACAGTACACAGGGAACTGGTCTGATATCACAGGCGCTATGGTATTTCATGGAAGGTCTATCACTTAGAAGTAATGAAATGCTTGATCTAGATTCACCAAATTTTTTAAGCTACGAGGTGCTTTCCAACCAAGAATCCATAAAATTTGTAAAATCTTGTAGTTCAGGAAGATGGTGGTTTCAAATGACAAATTCAAGCGATGAATATACTATACGTGACCATCATGCGTTTATACCCTGTGCAGAATCAGAGTATTTGATGGCGTCTCGAGGTGAAGTACCAGAGAGATGGTTGCGTGCAAAAATGAAAATGCACATTTAATTATAATATTATTCAATTCTTAAAATCTGATAAGGTTAAAATAGTTGTGTACTCAAAATCTTTTAGATAGGTTTACGCTTTTAATTTCAAGGAGAAAACAAGAAATTCCATATGAAAAAGTTATTTGTTCTTTTGACAACGACCGTATTGCTGGCAAGCTGCGGTAGTGGAGATAAAGGAGAGCTCGTGGGTGCCAAGGGTAAGAACTGGAATCCAGAGAAGCCATACGGCATGACTCTTATCCCCGGTGGGGCTTTTATCATGGGTTCAGCCTCTGATGATATTGCGTCCACGAATAGTGCGCCCACTAAAACAGTAACAGTCCCATCTTATTATATGGATGAAACTGAGGTTACTAATGCAGAGTATCGTCAATTTGTTGAATGGACTAGAGATTCCATTTTCCTTACTAATCTAGCCATTAAAGCAGATGAGGAAGGAGCCACTCCAGGAGACAATGGAATAGGTGAGTTTGCCTTTCTAGATGCAGAAGATGATAACCTGACCCCATGGCAACAGTACGTTAAGGACAATTACGAGGGCATGATGGATGATGACCTTTACGCTGGTAGATTGTTGAATCCCAGAATGAAAGATCGCTTGATCTGGGATCAAGATAAAATTCCTGATGAGTTCTATGCCGAGGTTTATGACAGTATGTATATTCCATTTGACGAGGCTTACAATGGGCAACGTTCGATAAATACTAACAAAATCGTGTTCACTTATTCAGAACTAGATGTAGAAGGTCTAGCTAGGGATCGTAGTGCTACCAAGAGTAGAAAAGACTATATCACGCAGACTAAATTGCCCATCTATCCTGATACTACAGTCTGGATACGTGATTTTAACTACAGCTACAACGAGCCCATGCACAATGATTATTTCTATCATGAAGCCTATAGCGATTATCCGGTAGTAGGTGTTACCTGGAAACAAGCCAAAGCTTTTTGCCAGTGGAGGACACTTTACAAAAACGCATATCAAAAGAAAGCCGGTAGGGATCAAGTGAGTCGCTTTAGACTACCTACCGAGGCAGAATGGGAATACGCCGCACGTGGTGGTTATGAAGGAGCGACCTATCCATGGGGTGGGCCTTATGCAAAGAATGACCGTGGTTGTTTCCTTGCTAACTTTAAGCCTTTGCGAGGAGATTACGCAGCAGATCAAGCACTATACACAGTAGAGGCAGACTCTTATGAACCCAATGAGTACAACCTGTACAACATGGCAGGAAACGTATCAGAATGGGTGGATAGTTCTTATGACATCACTTCCTACGAGTTTATGTCCAGCATGAGTCCAGTCGTAAATGATAAAAACAATCCAAAGAAAGGCGTGCGTGGCGGTTCCTGGAAAGATACTTCTTACTTCCTGCAAGTGGGAACCAGGGATTATGAATACCAGGACAGCGCAAGAAGCTACATCGGGTTTAGGACTGTACAGTCTGCGGCTGGGGAAGATGTGACTTTAAATGCATCAACTAATCAGTAACCATTTCAATCAATTATTTTAACTTTAATCAACCATTTTTAATCTAACAAAAACAAAACATGGCACAGTCTAAAGCAACTAAGAAACTTTTTAACATGGCCTACGGTATCGGGGCTTCTATCGTAATTATTGGTGCACTTTTCAAAATTCTACACTGGGATTTCGGTTACGGGTTGTCTGGTAACAACTTATTGATGATCGGGCTTATTACTGAAGCCATTATCTTCTTCATCTCGGCTTTTGAGCCCGTTGAAGATGAGCTGGACTGGTCACTAGTTTATCCAGAACTAGCTGGCGGTCAATCTATGAACAAAAAGGCAGTAAAGCCAGTTGATGCTGAAGCTCAACTGTCTAAGAAGCTAGACCACATGCTTAAAGAAGCAAAAATTGATTCTCAATTAATGGCGAGTCTAGGCGATAGCATCCGTAGTTTTGAAGGTGCTGCAAAAGGAATCACTCCTACTACTGAAGCAATGACTTCAACAAAGAAATATTCTGAGGAAATGGCGATGGCTGCTGCTCAAATGGAATCTTTGAACAGTTTATACAAAGTACAGGTAGAAAGTTCTGCAAGACAGGCGGAAGCTAATCAAGCAATCGCAGAGAATGCGAGTAAATTAAAGACACAAATGGAAGGTCTTACCCAAAATCTATCCTCACTCAATAGTGTTTACGGTAACATGTTAGGTGCTATGAAGTCATAATTTGACTTGTATCCTATTAACCTAAACACAACTAATCAAATAATATAGAATATTATGGCAGTAGGAAAACAGTCCCCAAGGCA
>JBARYP010000018.1:0-1825 GCA_049647945.1 Nonlabens sp.
TAGTAATGCTCTTATAACCTGGACGCTTGTTGGCATTGTGGGACAGCAGTCCAGTATGTCCTACTAGGTAGTTGTGCAATTCTTCCACCTCTAGGTTATAGGTAGGCACTTTTTCCTCAATGGTTTCCAATTTCGTAATCTTAACCAGTTTGTCCCGTTGTGCATCGTATAGGTTCATACCTACTTTTAACTGGTAGCATTTGATCCAGGTGTCGCTTCTTTTTAGATAGAATAGATGCTGGCCGGTGGCTTTGATAACATCACCAGCCGTTGTGGTTATGACAAGATATTTTAAGGTTATGTTGTTAAAGACCTGACTAACCACATTCTGACCCAATCGCTTGTTTTCTGTATCATAGCACAGCACGATTTCACCTTTTGTAATCTCTTCAATCGGTTTTAAACCGTTGATCGTGTGTACTGGCGTGCCAGCAAGGAAACAGGGTTTTTTACCGTTGAGCAAGCTCATAAAACTACCAAATTTCCCATGATGCCCTATAACTAAAATCAGGATTATCAACATTTAATTTTTGAGCTATTAACCCTGCATCTGGCATTGTTTCTGCCTTTGCAAACTCTATGTCTTCATCCCCAAGTCCCTCATACAAACTGTAAAGAATAATCATAATATCATTATCTCTCAGAACATAGGAAAAACTCTCTTCATCTTCCTTAAAGATGTCCGAATAATTTCCACTTAAGTATTCTTCTTCAATAATTTGTAATAACCGCACCGCTGTCTCTGCATTTATAATATCATTAATAGGTGTGACAATGATAGTGCATCCAAAATCGCTCATAATTATATTTTAATATGTTGTGAAACAAATAGATGTTCTTTCTTAATGACCATTGAACTCGATAGTTACCTGACGATATTTCAGCTTCCAAGGATCATGTAATAGACTGGTAGACCAGGATAATCTGGATCATCAGCTGTTAGGTATTCCAGCCCCTCAAAAAAATGGTGGTCCTGATCAGAAAGGTCGTATTCACTGTTATTTTGCGGGGTGCAGGCGCCCTGATTGATAAGATACATAAACTCACCCACGGTAAAACCACCTGGATTGTCAGTCTCTATAACATACTGGCGATCCTCATCTTCATCCACGGTGTCTTCCTCGTCCATCATGGGTACCCACAGGTACTGAATGACTACTTTTGGGACTGGAAGGACAATTTTGTCCAGTTGTGGCAGTCGTCTAGTAGGCGTGTCATTATACTCAATCAGTGCTTCTTCAAATTCTTCTTGGGAATCAAACTTTTGGTAAAACGCCCAATAAACGTTTTTCAATAATTCTTGTTGTAATGCCATGGCAGTATAATTTTTAAAAGTATAAACAGGGATTGATATTGGGGTTGTTCTCAAAAAACTTCTTGTATTTCTTAAAGGATGCACCGTTCTTGCCCAATGGCATGCTTCGGTTTCTGAGATCGACCCCTTTGAGTCGCTGATGCTCGATGTGGTGGCGTTCCCATACCGCGCTCTCCCACTCGGTCATCTGCACATGGGCATTTGACCCTTTATAAAGATTGGGGATGGCATCTACTTTAGCTTTCCATTTATAGTAGGGCTTCTTGCCCCGCAGGGCGCGACGACCTTCCTGAATGTGCTCCGATAATCTCTGACCTAAATCATCCCGCGTTGTCTTGCCGATGTATTGAAAGTCCACATCCCCGAATTGCGCAAGCCCGTAAAAAGAATACCCTCGCTTAGTAGTGCTCTTATAACCTGGACGCTTGTTGGCATTGTGGGACAGCAGTCCAGTATGTCCTACTAGGTAGTTGTGCAATTCTTCCACCTCTAGGTTATAGGTAGGCACTT
>JBARYP010000019.1:0-135214 GCA_049647945.1 Nonlabens sp.
TGTTGATTCCTAATGATATGTCCTTGAATATCACTCGCTCTCCCAGGACTCGGGAGACATTTTCTACAGTTAGATAATTCACTATGAAGCTTTGAGGCAAAGCTACGAGAGTTATTCCATTAAGGAGCTGGCAGTATTTGCTTTTGTGTATAGTGAACTATTGCCACAGTCCTTTAATGCTATGCGTTCTTCTATAATTAGTCCTATATTTGCAGCTGGTTTAGAATTAACTATGGCTAGATTTCTTACTGCGATTTTGACATGTTTGTTAGTCACCTCCTGCATTCCCACAAAGAAGCTTACCTACCTTCAAGAAGCGCCTGAGACTGACGCCTCAATAACGCAGGGAATACGCAAGATTCAACCTCCCTACAGATTTAAGGTTAATGATATTGTTAGCGTTAGGATACAATATCCATCTGATCGAGAACTGGAAGCGCTATTCAATGTAGTGCAAGGAGAAGCTGGTAGTGAATTGTACTATTCTGGTTATTCCATAGATATTCATGGAAACATAAGAGTACCCAAGATAGGGGAGGTTTCAGCAATAGGTAAGACAGCTGATGAATTGAGGGAATCAATAGAACTCGAGCTCTCCAAGATTTACAAATTTCAACAAAACTATTTTGTAAGAGTAAAACTTTCTGGTATTAAGTATACGATGACTGGAGAGGTCACCAGTCCAGGACAATACACAGTACTGCAAAACCAAATCAATATAGTTGAAGCTGTGTCGCAGGGTGGCGGGGTGCCTATAACCGGTGATTTGACAGACGTAAGGGTTATCAGAGAAATTAATGGAATGCTTACCACGTTTAATGCAGATCTTACTCAAAAATCAGTCATCAATTCTCCAGCCTACCAAATTCAAAACAATGATATGATTATTGTTAAACCCTTGCCACAAAAGGCAATCGGTACTGGAACGGTGGCTCTTGAATCGTTCACAACTATTTTTGGACTGTTGCTTTCAGCTCTTACTGCTATTATACTGGTTACTACAACACGTTGATGAAAGACTCAAGCCTACAAATTTCTGATGTTTTTGACATTAAAAAGTTTTTACGTAAAACTTTAAAGCTGTGGTGGGTTTTTGTTTTAGCTCTTGCAATGACCTTGGGTTACGCTTATTACAAAAACCAATTCATCCAGACCTATTATGATATAGCCTCTACCGTAAGTGTTGAAGATAATTCCAGTAATTTTTTCACCAGCAGTACCAGCCTAACCTTCAATTATGGCGGTAATACCGAGAAGATTACTAAATTAATAACCAAACTTAAGTCTAGAAGTCATACTGAAAACGTTGTCGACAGATTGCAGTATTTTATTAAGTATGAGAAAGAAGGTGACTATTTTGATACCGATGTGTATTCCAAAGTCCCTTTTACTATTGTCGTAGATACTAGTATGCCTCAAATCGTAGGTCGTAAATTCAATTTACAGGTACTGAATGACAGGGAATACAAAATAAGTTGGCCCGCCGAAGGTTCAGGAGGTAAGGGGTTTAATTACTCTATTAAACAAAGGGTTGACATTGACCTGCCGGTAGCGAATACAGAGCAGATCTATAGTTTTAACGAACCCACAAATCTCCCTTATTTGAATATAACAGTTTACAGAAATGACAGAGACATCAATTCTATCCCTTACTTGATAGAGTTGAGTAGTTACTGGGGTGTCGTGAGAAAATATCAAGGGATCGCAGTCAGTCCTGCCCAAAAGGGATCTTCCATTCTACGCTTGCAACTGTCAGGTACAAATAAAAATCGAATAGTCGATTATATTAATGCTAGTACCAACCTAATTATTGAAGAAGAACTTAAAACGAAAAATGCTTTTGCTGTAAGCACAATTAAATATATTGATAGCACACTTCTTTCTAGGGAGAAGATCTTAAAGGACTCTGAAAGAAAGCTGGGAGAATTTCAAAAGAACAACTCATTTGTTGAAGGAGCAGAATTGAATACTGGACTAAATGAAAGGTTATACGAGATAGAGCAGGAAATTGCACTTATCAATCAGCAACTTGAGAATTTTGATGATTTACGTAGTTATTTAAGTACTAGGACCGATTATTCCCAGATGCAGGTCCCTACGGTTCAAGGGATTGAGGAAACAAATATTCAAACTAATGTAGCAAGACTTATTGAATTATCAAATCAAAGAAAGGCTCGTCAAGAACAGTTAAAGGAGGATGCAGATATTGATTTGTACTCACAATATGATCCTAAGATTAAGGCTGTAAAGCAAACATTATTGGAGAATATATCCAATTCTTCTGCTAGGTTAAACAAGCAATTAAGAAGACGAGAAGCCAAATTGAGAGAGGTTGAACAAGAGATTGACAAATTACCGGCAGACCAGCAGCAATACTTGAAAATTAGACGTAACGTTGACTTTAACCTTGAAGCCTACAACACGTTTGTGGTTAAAAAAGTTGATGCTGAATTAATTAAAGCAGCCAATGTTTCTGATATAGTAATTATCGATGATGCAAAAGATACCAAACAAGGGGGTAGGTCTAGAGATTATACTATTAATTACCTGATAGCTCTGCTTGTTGGTTTTGCCATTCCATTAGGGTTAGCCTTTGTTGCTTCTGTGTTTGATAATTATATACACCAGCCAGGTGATGTCGAGAAATATACTGATGTTCCTGTAATAGGTGTAATCGGTGAAAGCAGAAATGCAGAAAACACAAATCTGGTAGTTTATACTTACCCTCAAAGTAATATTGCGGAGTCTTTCAGGGGTCTGCGATCCAGTTTACAGTTTTTGTACGATCCTAATAGTATTAAGGATTCTAAGATTATCATGCTTACTTCTAGTGTGAGTGGTGAGGGTAAAACATTTACCAGTATTAACCTAGCAACAGTTTTTGCGCTTAGTAATAAAAAGACTATTCTCATTGGTCTCGATTTAAGAAAGCCGAAAATAGCTGATGACTTTAATTTGTCAAATTCTATAGGAGTATCCAACATCTTGGCGCGTGACGTAGATCTTATTAACGCTATTCATACTACACAGATTGAAAATCTGGATGTGCTTTTATCGGGACCTACGCCACCTAATCCGAACGAACTTATCATGTCAAAACAAATGGACTTCTTGATTGATGGATTAAGGGATCGTTATGATTACATAATTATCGATACTCCACCTGTAGGTCTTGTGTCAGACGCCATCGAAATTTCAAAGTACGCAGATGCGAGTTTGTATATGGTAAGACAAGGATATACCAAAAATGGTATGTTAGAGGTAGTAAGTGATAAAAGCGATAGTAAACAACTTAAAAACGTTAGTATTGTGTTCAATTACTTTAAAGAGAAGTCGACCTTAGGTTACGGCTACGGCTACGGTTACGGTTATGGTTACGGCTATGGCTATGGTTCGTATGGTAATGGATATCACCAAAATGCCAAACAATTATCAACACTAGAGAGAATAAAGAAGAGGTTGACCGAAATTTTCTCTTTTAAAAAGGACGATAATGAGTAATGATAATTGGCTATACGAGATAAAGCCTAAAGGAAAGCTGATTGATTTAAATTTTAAAGAAATCTGGCAGTATAGGGATTTGCTTGTTCTATTTGTGAAACGAGATATTGTCACGGTATACAAACAAACCGTATTAGGTCCTTTGTGGTTTGTTATTCAACCTTTACTAACGTCGGTAATTTTTACTTTGGTATTTAATGGTTTTGGAGATCTGGAAACCCCAGGTGGCGTTAATCCTTTTCTTTTTAATCTCGCAGGCGTTACCATATGGAACTATTTTAAAGAATGTCTCATAGGTACTAGTGACACTTTCAAAAAGAATCAGAATATTTTTGGCAAAGTGTATTTCCCTAGAGTTATAATGCCACTGAGTATCACACTATCCAATTTGATGAAGTTTGTAATACAGACTGGTGTTTTTATAGTATTTTATATTTATTTCTCATTCAAAGGTCAAGCTGGTTCACCGCAGTTGACCATATTATTTTTACCTGTCTTAGTTCTTTCCATGGGTTTGTTAGGTTTGGGATTAGGGATGATAATTAGTTCTTTGACTACTAAGTACAGAGATTTATCTGTTTTAGTAACTTTTGGTGTTCAGTTACTTATGTATTTAAGTTGTGTTCCTTATAGTCTTGAGGAGATTAAATCAAAAGAAGGCTGGTATCAATCTGCTATGCCATTTATCGAGTACAATCCCCTTACTCAGATTGTAGAAGGTTTTAGAACGATGGCACTAGGTGATGGGAAACTTGATTTGATAATGCTTTCATATATCATAGGTACTGGAGTATTAGTGTTTTTGTTAGGTCTAATCATTTTCAACAAAACTGAAAGAACCTTTATAGATACGGTATAATGAGTGTAGCTAACGAAGTAATATTAAAGGTAGAAAAACTATCAAAACAATATCGACTGGGTCTTATCGGTACGGGAACCTTATCTCATGACCTTAATAGATGGTGGCACTTATTGCGAGGAAAGGAAGATCCGTACCTTACGATAGGTGAGGTAAACGATCGTAGCAAGCAGTCAACCGGTGATTATGTATGGGCGATAAAGGATGTTGATTTTGAGGTAAAACGTGGTGAAGTTCTCGGGATTATCGGTAAAAATGGTGCGGGTAAGTCAACCTTGCTGAAATTACTCTCTCGTGTATCAAGTCCCACAACTGGAAGTATTAAAACAAGAGGTAGAATAGCTTCTTTATTGGAAGTTGGAACTGGTTTTCATCCTGAATTGACTGGTAAGGAAAATATCTTCTTGAACGGTGCTATCCTAGGGATGAACAAAAACGAAATTTCAGAGAAAATTGATGAGATTGTTGAATTCTCCGGCTGCCAGATGTACATTGATACCCCAGTGAAACGCTATAGTAGTGGAATGCGTGTAAGATTAGCATTTGCCGTTGCCGCTCACCTAGAACCAGACATTTTGATTGTTGATGAAGTTCTTGCTGTAGGTGATGCAGAGTTCCAAAAGAAAGCCATAGGAAAGATGCAAGATATTTCTTCTGGTCAGGGTAGGACGGTTTTGTTTGTAAGCCATGATATGGCTGCTATACGTAGTCTTTGTACTCGACTTTTAGTTTTGAGTAATGGAATGGTTAGTTTTGAAGGAACCGTGGAAGAAGGACTTGGCCACTATTTACTGGGAGCTAAACAAGAAGTAATAAACTTAAGGTTTGGTCCTAATTACATCAAATCTATTGAAGTGAGGGATAGTGATAACTTCAAAATAGGCCAGGACCTCAGATTGAAAATTAATCTGGATCTAACTCAATCCTTGAGTGATTTAATTGTACTCATAAATATTAAAAACTCATTGGGTGCCGTTGTGTGTGAATTTCATTCTAAAGGTTCAAACAATTCCTTAAATATGACAATAGGTGATCAGATTTTGGAACTAGTTGTCAATGATTTAAATCTCCACTTTGGAGTTTATGATCTTGACTTAGTTCTTTATGATGGTTCTAAACGCCATGAATATGAAAATATTGCATCAATAAATTGTATGCAGTCAGATGTTCCTATCAATAAATTTCATTTAAGAAATAACAATTTCTATTTTGATTATAACTTTAATCTAACATAAGGATTAGGGTATGAATATTTATTTGAAAGGTTATTTCGGCAAAAGTAATTTAGGTGATGATCTGTTAATGATCGCTTCTACCTCTATTATTAAAATTCTTTTTGCTGACGCGAATGTGTACTGTGTTTCTTCAGCTAAGTATATTGATGTAATGGAACCACGTATTATTAGAGTGGATAATCAAGAACTATTACCTACAATTGACCTACTAATTCACGGCGGTGGGGGCGTCTTTTTTGATTTTAAAGAAGATGGCAGTAGTTTATTACAAAACACCCTATTAGGAAGCTCTAGACTAGGGTTTAAAATGTATTTGCTACTGCGTAAACTATTTAGCGCAAATTCAACGGATGTAGCCACGGCAGGTTGGAGTTTAGGAGTTGGAAGTTACAGCAAGAATTCAAGAAAGTACCTTCCAGACTTATACAAATTATCTAGATTTAAATTTTTAGGAGTCAGAGATAACGAAACTGCACTACCAATTGCAGCTCTTGCAAATCCAAATGCTACCTACTGCTTTACTGACATAGTTTTTCATAGTGAACTTTGGTTAGAGGGATTAAACCTTAATACAAATAACCTTAGCAACAACGAGGATACTTCGGTAGCTATTGTTTTGAGAGACTGGAATTATGATAAACTGGCTTATCCCGAGATTGAATTAGCTAGAAAGCTAATAAATAACGGTGTAAACGTACGATTTTACTTATTTGGAGCAGACGGCGACGCTTCAATTTTTAATAGATTAAAGCATTTGAAATTTCAGGTTATCAATTATGATCCTGCTCATGCTAGGCAGTTTATAGCCTCTTTTTCCCAATCTTCGGTGATCGTTACGCAAAGAGCTCATGGCGCTATTGTTGGAAATGTTTTAGGTATTCCATCTATTTGTGTGGAAATAGAAACTAAATTGAGAAATATTCATCAGATGATGCCTAATTCCACAAGGTTAGTCAGTGTTGATTTTTCAGTTGATACTGTTGTCGACCTAATAATGAAAGAACTTGATACAGGTTTACTAAAGGAAAATTGTGCAAATGATAATGCTTACAATGTGATTCAAGTTCAAGAAATGATAAAATTGTTGAAAGGCATATCATTTGTTTGACAAGAGTTATTAGAAGAATTGTACTATGGGACTAGTATCTTTAATACTACCAGTTTACAACGGCGAGGCCTACTTGAAAGAGGCTATCGAGGCCATTTTAAAACAAAGTTTCCAAAATTTTGAACTGATAATAGTCGATGATTGTAGCACAGATTCTTCTCCAGAAATTATAGCTATGTACGCGTTAGTGGACGATAGGATTGTTAGTGTTAGAAACAGTATAAATCAACGACTTCCTGAGACTTTAAATATTGGTCATCGTCTCGCCAAAGGAAGCTATATTACATGGACTTCTGACGATAATATTGTATTACCAACATATCTCGAGGTTTTAGTGCATGCATTAGAATCTAAACAATGCGATCTTGTTTATAGTAGTTTTATATCAGTCGATAAAGAACTTAAGAAAATACGTAGTGTAAAATCAAAAGAACCCGGTTTATTAATTTTCGGCTCAGCTGTAGGTGCATCTTTTTTATATAGAAAAAAAGTTTTTACCGCACTTAATGGTTATGACGTAGACAAATATCTAGTAGAGGACTACGACTTTTGGCTTAGAGCCTCTCTAAAATTTAAATTGTGCCCAGTAAGCGATGAGGTTTACAAGTATAGATATCATGATGCCAGCTTAACTTCAAAAATTGCCAATGACAAACTGGTTCATTCAAAGTATTTCAAAGCTTTAAATGCGACTTATAAACTATTAGGGGACGAACTAGATTTTGATACTCATACGCATAAATTTCTTATAAATTTACACCTTAACAATAAATCTGCCTGCCTGACATTGTTAAATAACTCTAGCTTATTGTTAGATGACTTACTGAAATACTCTGTAAGGACTGGAACCAATTTTAAAATTGTAAAAAAAGAGTTGTATGAGAGAATAAAGGGTATTTATTTGAGCCACCCATCTTTACAAAACAAAAGAAATCTTGCTAAAATTATTCTGAAAGTGCCAGGTTTAATTCTACCTATGGAACCACACAAATGGAAGTATTCAAAAAGAATATTTATTAAATCGCTTTTTCAATGAATGTAAAGGACCTATCTGTATCTATCATAATGGCTACTTTCAATAGGGCGCATATGATTTCTCAAACACTTGATAGTGTACTGGGACAAACCTATGGAAATTGGGAATGTCTAATTGTTGATGACGGTAGCTCAGATGAAACTGACAATGTTGTGAATGATTTTATCGAAAGGGATGATCGCTTCAAGTATTTTAAAAGACCGGATACTTACGGAAAAGGCCTACCTGGTGCTCGTAACTGCGGTCTAGATCGGGCAACGGGTAATTACATAATATTCTATGACGATGATGATATTATCCATCCACAAAATTTAGAAATAAGTCTTGCTTACCTTAAGAGTGCTTCAGTCGATTTTTGCATTTATGGTAAAGGGGTTTTTGTTCATGAGCAAACTCGTCCAGATATATCTTTTTATACAGACTATATTAATATGGATGAAGTTGAAACCATAAATCTATCTCTTCAAAGAGAATTGCTGGATTCCACTATACCCATGGCATCCTGTACTGTTTTATGGTGCTCTTCTATCATGAACAAATACCGCTTTAAAGAAGATCTTCATTACGCAGAAGAATGGGAATTGTACAATAGAATTCTATCAGAGGGAGCAGAAGGTATAAAAATCGATAAGGTACTCTATTATGCTAGGAAGCATCCTAATTCAAATTCTGGAGAATACTGGAATAATGACCCGATAAGGATACAAAGTAAAAAGGAGGCAATTCTTAATGTGTATAACCAATTATCTTTAAAAAAGCAGCTTGATAAAAGGAAGCTTGCCTATTTCATTGGCGCCGTAACTACGTTCAAGATTGACCGATTAAAACAAGCGATTTTAGATGACGATAGTCTTGAGCACTCCTTGAAAAGATATGCTCGATACAAATGGAAGTCATACCCTCTAAGAAGTTTTATAAATCAAACTTTTAAGAAGTTGAGGTCTTAAAGCAATGAAGAACGCGGGAAAGAAAACAATACTAGTAGTCGCAGATACCCTAGACGTTGAAAAATCGTCTGGTGCAAAGGGTAGGGTTGCTTTAATAAATTCTTTGCTCAGGGCTGGCTATCGCCTGAAAGTTTACCACTATTCAAGGAAAGAGGTAGGTATTGAAGGAGTTGAGACCATAGCGATTAAAGAGAAACACACATCAATATGGTATATACTGGCAAAAATCCAATTGCTCTTTACAAGAGTAACAAATATTGCGGTAAATAAATATATTGAGGGTGTACTGGGATTCTCCCTTACTTACTATTATGATGTTGCAAGTATAAAGGCGGCAATTAGGAAAGAGCAGCCCGCAGATTATGACATGATTCTGGCGTTAAGCTATGCCATAAGCTATCGATCAAATAAGGCGATAATTGAGTCGGGACGCTGGCAGGGAAAACTAGTTTCCTACATCCACGATCCTTACCCCTATCAAAATTTTCCTAGACCTTACGACGAGATAAACCCTGGGTTGCGACAAAAGCATCGGTTCTTCAAATCCATTGTGAAGCAATCACGTAGTTTAATTTATCCCAGTCAACTTTTATCAGAATGGATGGCGAGCTATTATCCCGGTGCGACGGGTAAATCATACATCATTCCTCACCAGTTGCCGGCTATTAAAGATTTGCCACCTCCACCAAAGTATTTCCAGTCGTCAAGATTTAATCTTGTTCATGCTGGTTCTTTGATGGCCGCAAGGAACCCCACAACTTTACTAAATGCATTTGTCGATTTATTGAGCAATAATCAAGAATTTGCGGCCTGTGCGCATATACATATTCTTGGATCTGGGAATTTTCACAAAAACCATATTGATAAGATTGCGAGTGAGCATTCACAGATCAACCATATTTCAAGTAAAGTAGATTTCCATACGGTGCTTTCCCTGCAGCGAGCGGCAGATGTTCATATCATCCTGGAAGCTCGTAGCTCCATAAGTCCATTTTTACCTGGCAAGGTCGCCCATGCCGTTTGGGGGAATAATAAAATGCTCCTATTGGGACCTTATTATTCTGAGGTTAGGCAGGTTTTGGGAACCGATTATAAATACTGGTCTGAAAACGATGATGAGAGCAAGATTAAAGCGCTCCTATTGGACCTATTTGAAGAATGGAAGATCAATAAAAGCCTAGAACTGAATCTACCTCAGATAGATCACTATTTTTCTATTGATTACTTTAAAAAAATAATGGACAAAGTATAACTATTCATGAAACTAATCGCAGAAATTGCTCAAGCCCACGATGGTAGTTTGGGAATATTACACAGTTATATTGATGCCCTCGCCGCTACTGGTGTCGATGCCATTAAATTTCAAACGCACATAGCACAGGCTGAAAGTAGTATCCATGAACCATTTAGGGTCAATTTTTCCTACGAGGACCAGACTAGATATGATTACTGGGAACGCATGGAATTTACCCAGCAGCAATGGCAGGGGATTGCAGACCATTGTGAAAAGGTCGGGCTGGAGTTTTGGTCCTCTCCCTTTAGCAACGCAGCCGTTGACCTGCTGGAGAGTGTAGGAGTATACGGTTATAAGGTAGGTAGTGGAGAGGTGAGTAATTTTCTTCTACTGGAAAAAATTGCTCAAACAGGTAAGCCTTTAATTATATCAAGCGGTATGTCCAGTCTGCAAGAACTGGATAAAACAGTTGCTTTTCTGGAAAATAAAAAGGTAGATTTTGCAATTCTACAATGCTATACGGCATACCCTACCTCCCCATCGCAGTACGGACTCAATGTCATAGGTGAGCTTAAATCTAGATATCCTGATAAAACAATAGGCTTCTCAGACCATAGCGCGGGGACGGTTAGCAACATCGCTGCGGTAGCTCTAGGTGCAGAAATTCTTGAGTTCCATGCCGTTTGGGATAAACGCATGTTCGGCCCAGATGCACAAGCATCGTTGGAGATTGATGAGATTAAACAGTTGGTTGACGATGTGAGTAAACTTACTATTGCTCTTGAGAACCCCATAAACAAAAATGATAATTCCGCTTTCGCGAAAGTGAAATCCATATTTGAAAAATCTCTGGCAGTAAATAAATCTCTTAAAAAAGGGGATGTGCTTACCTTTGACGATCTTGAGGCCAAAAAACCCAAAGGCTACGGTATTGCAGCATCAAGTTTTGATAAAGTAATCGGTAAAAAGCTCACGGTTGACAAGGGTGCTTTTGAATTTTTAAACGAGGATGATTTGTTATGAGAAAGATTTGTGCTGTTGTTACGGCGAGACCATCTTACAGTCGCATAAAAACGGCACTTGCTGCCATTAGGGACCACCAGGATCTTACCCTACAACTTGTGGTAGCTGGTGCAGCCTTACTGGATCGATATGGTAATGCGGTGGAGTTTATCGAGCGCGACGGGTTTACTATTGATGAGAAGGTTTTTATGGTGCTGGAGGGTGAAAACAAAACCGCCATGGCAAAAACTACCGGTCTGGGTGTGATGGAACTGGCAAATGTGTTTTATAACTTGCAGCCAGATGCCGTTATCACCATTGCAGATCGCTATGAGACCATTGCCACCAGTATTGCTGCCGCTTACCAGAACATTCCATTGATACATATACAAGGGGGAGAGGTTACCGGTAACATCGATGAAAAAGTGCGTCATGCAAATACAAAACTAGCAGACATTCACCTAGTGGCTAGTGATGATGCCTATCAACGCGTATTAAAACTGGGAGAAGAACCCGATCAGGTTTATAACGTAGGTTGTCCATCAATTGATCTTGCCCATGAAGTGGTTAACTCTCCAGAACTTGATTTTGATCCTATAGATAAATATGGTGGTGTAGGTCACGATTTTGATGTAAATGAGCCCTACATCGTAGTAATGCAGCACCCGGTTACTACAGAATATAGCGAGGCAAAAAACGATATCTTAAAAACGCTGCAAGCAGTAACTGAGTTAGGAATCAATACCTACTGGTTCTGGCCTAACGTAGATGCCGGTAGTGATGGTACAAGTAATGGAATAAGAGCCTTCCGTGAGAAGAACAAGAACAACAAATTGCGATTCTTTAAAAACATGGAACCTAATGATTTTCTACGCTTACTCATTAATTCTCAATGTCTTATAGGGAACAGTAGTGTGGGAATTAGAGAATGCGCGTACATGGGCGTACCGGTGGTCAATATAGGCAGCAGGCAAAACAGACGCGAGCGTGGTAACAACGTACTGGATGTAACTTATGATAAGGATGAGATAAAAAAAGCGATACAGCAGCAAATTGATACTAGGGAAATTACTAGAAGCAAGGTTTACGGTGATGGAAAATCTGGACATAAGATTGCAGATTTGTTGTCTAGTATAAATCTACCATTTCATAAAACCATAACGTATTAAAGTGCATTATGCTGGTTGTCGCAAATTTTCATTACATACGTGAGACATTCCAGTCTGACTATCCCAGCATTTTTGGAGTTACGCCACGACAGTTTAAAAATCAGCTCGACGTACTGTGTGAAATAGGTGAATTTGTCTCTGCAGATTCACTTATATCCGGCAAGGCGATAAAGAAAGACGCTATTCAGTTCATGATCACGTTTGATGACGGCTTAAAAGAACAATATGAAATGGCTGCGCCTATTCTCAATCAGCTGGGAATACCTTTTGTTTTTTTTGTAAATACCATTAATACCAGTGAAAAGCAAATATCGTTAGTTCATCAAATTCATCTTTTAAGAAGTAGGATTTCTTCAACTGAATTATTGAACAATTTACCAGTAGACAAAATTTCCTTGACTACAAGTGATAAGGAATTAGCTGTTGTCAATTATGCTTATGATGATCCAGATACTGCGTACTTAAAATTCATCTTGAACTTTAAAATGAGCATTGATGAACAAGGCGCGGTAGTAAATAAATTATTCACTCAATATTTTGATGTTGAAAAAGTTCACGCCCAGCTTTATATGACACCAGATCAGATAATTGAACTCAATAATCAGGGATATATCGGTTCTCATGGGCATCAACATATCCCTTATGGATTGTATCCTGCAAGCTTTATCCATAAAGAGTTTGAACGGTCCCAAGAGATATTTAAGGCAGATCTAGGCGGTGGAGTTGCCACGATCAGCTACCCATACGGTTCATTTGAAGCAAGCTTAAATACGGAAGCCGCAGCAAGGCAAAATGGATTTAAACTTGGCTTTTCTATGGAGAGAGCAATAAATGAAAATCTCGATAGCCCTTATATGTTAGGAAGGTTTGATTGTAATGACTTGCCGGGTGGAAAAAGTCCCTTCCTCCATAATAAAAATGATATTCTAAAAACTGTATCATCACAATGGTACCGATAATATGAAAATAGCCCTATTAACTAGTACCTCATACCGGCATAAGTTTATAGCCAGTCAATTAAATTCAAATCATGAGGTGGTACTTATCGTCACAGAGGACAAATCTCGTAAAATCGAAGACGCCTCAACCTATAGTACTGAGGATCAGTCCTTTTTGAGGAAACACTTTGAGGATCGCGGTTTGTCAGAACAGGAGTATTTTGGAGAACATAGTAAGTTTCCAGAGGCGATACCTCATTTAAGTGTGCCACATGGTGATATCAACAAGGCGTATGTATACAACCTAGTAAAAGAGCTTGATCCGGACATGGTTATGCTTTTTGGCACCTCTATAATAAGGGGTGAGCTGCTCAAATCATACGACGGTAAAATGATCAATCTACATTTAGGTTTATCTCCTTATTACAAGGGATCAGCAACAAATCTATTCCCGGTTGCAGATGGTAATCTGGAATGTGTAGGTTCCACTATACATGTCGTTAGTGCCCAAGTGGATGCAGGAGATATCCTTCACCAAGTAAGACCAGAATTAGAACACTCTGATACACTACACGATTTAGGTAACAAGGTTATTCTAGAATCAGGAAAGGTTATAGGAGAACTGATTGAATCATATTATAATGGTGACTTAAACCCTGTAAAGCAAGAAAAATACGAAGGGGCAAAAATCTGTCGGATCAAGAACGTTACCCCAGATTTGACCAGAAGAGCTTATCAGAATATTGAGAGCGGTGCTATTAAAAAGTTTTTGGAAGATCGAACTTCGCGACTTTCAATAACACCTATTGTCGATTACTTCAATTCATGAGAATACTAGCGATCATACCCGCAAGAGGCGGGAGTAAAGGTGTTCCCAGAAAGAATATCAAACTTCTCAATGGTAAACCATTGATGGAGTATACGATAGCATCTGCACTGCGCTCATGGTCGATAGATGATGTTTTCTTTTCTTCAGACGATCAAGAGATGGTAGAACTCGCAAGAGATCTAGGTTTGACGGTTCCTGAATTAAGACCCGCACACCTATCAGGTGATGGTGCTGGAACCTTGCAAGTACTACAGCATGTGGTAAATGTATTGAAGGAGGAAGGTAAGGAGTACGATGCCGTATGCCTTCTACAGGTAACTTATCCATTTAGAAAGGACAGCGACATAGACGACGCCCTTAAAAAGTTTGAGAACGGACGTTACGATAGTCTAGTCTCCGTTAAACAAGTCCCACATGAGTTTAATCCCCATTGGGTGTTTGAAGCTAGTGAGGACTTGCTTCAAATTTCAACTGGAGAGCGGGAGATTATAAAACGACGACAGGATTTACCACCAGCGTATATACGTGATGGATCAATTTATATTACCTCCGCAAAAACCTTGATGGAAGGGAATTCACTTTACGGTGATAGAATCGGCTTTATCGAGTCTGATCCCGATAGATATGTAAATATAGATACGAAGAGTGATTGGGAACAGGCTGAGGAACTGGCGATTAAATTTTTTGGATCATGTGTGGAATAGCAGGGATAATAGGAAGTTTATCAGATCGAGAACGTAAACTAGATGCTATGCTTAATGCACAGCAGCATAGAGGTCCCGACCATACTGAAAAATATAGTTCCAGCGATATTGCGCTGGGGCACAACCGTCTAAGTATCATTGATTTGAGCGCCGCTGCTCACCAGCCATTCTTTAGTACAGATAATAGATATGTCCTTGTCTTTAATGGTGAGATTTACAACTACAAGGAGCTTAAGAAGAGACTTGAAAGTAGGTATACATTTACGACCTCCAGCGATACTGAGGTACTGCTTGCTGCATACATAGTCTGGGGTTGTGATTGCCTTCATCACTTGAATGGAATGTTTTCTTTTGCTGTCTGGGACAATACCGAACAGGAGTTTTTTGCTGCTCGGGATAGATTTGGCGTTAAGCCATTTTACTACTATATTCAAGAACGCTCTGTAATTTTTGCTTCAGAAATCAAGAGCTTATTTGCAGCCGGTGTGGATCGTGAACCATGGCTGGAGGTCTGGTCAGGTTATATGACTAGAGGAGATTATGGTGCTCCAGACCAGACGTTCTGGAAGGGTATTCAGCAATTGCCTGGAGGTCACTACATGACCATCAAAAATTCAAAACCGGTCATAAAACAATGGTATAATTTTACGGAAAGAGTATTGTTGGAGGAGCAATCCATGCCCTTTAAGGAAGCTAAATCACACTACCTCAACCTACTGGAAGAAAGTATTGAACTTAGATTCAGGGCAGATGTCCCCGTGGGTTTTAACCTGAGCGGTGGCCTTGATAGTTCCACATTGCTGGCCATGGTAAATTCCATTCATGGCGGCAAGAACGTAAACGCCTTTACTTTTTACACGGGTGACGATAGATATGATGAGTTGAAATGGGTCAAACAGTTAATCTCCACAACTGGCAACCCACTACATACCATTAAGATGACCGCTGCAGATGTTCCTGAGCTAGCCCAGCAAATGAGCAATATGCAAGACGAGCCGTACGGCGGTTTTCCTACTCTCGCTTATGGTAAGTTATTCAAACATGCGCGAGAACTGGGTGTCAAGGTATTACTTGACGGGCAGGGAATGGATGAGCAATGGGCAGGATACGACTATTACAATAAAGCCGGGAGCAAGGCGGTAATACAAGGTTTGAGTAAATCACCATTTAGACTCAACGTTTTAGATGATGAGTTTGTTGCGCTTTCGCGAAAGCGTAATTATCCAAAACCCTTTAATAACGATGTGCTTGATACTCAATATAGAGATTTATTCTATAACAAGATTCCCAGGGCGTTGAGATTCAACGACCGAGTTTCTATGGCGGCAAGTACTGAGCTGCGAGAACCGTTCCTGGATTATCGATTAGTGGAGTTCGCTTTTAGCCAACCGCTTGACTACAAAATTAACAATGGAGTTCAAAAATATCTAGTTAGGGAATTGATGAAACCCTATATGAATAATTCCATTTCCCTTGCTCCCAAAAGACCTTTGCAAACCCCTCAAAGGGAATGGTTGGGCGAGGATTTGAAAGACTGGGTATATGATGTTTTAAACAGTACCGCAGGTATGCCGTTTATCAATAAATCGAGCATGCTCAAAGAACTTGAGATGTATATGAAGGGCGACCGGGACAGCAGTTTTCATATATGGCAATGGATTAACATGAGCTTACTATTTACTAAACAAGGATGAAAGTACTGCTTTTGATTTGCGATGGTGTAAGCCTGCGCAATTATATCTATAACAATTTTGCACAACAGGCAAGAGACAACGATGTGGATGTTTCTTATGTAAATGCAACTGATATTGACCTTAAGGATGTTGTAGATAGCATAAAAATTGATGCATCCATAGGTAATTCAAAAATAGATTTGCTCAATCAGGCTATTACCAGATCGACGCTTCAGTTTTTTGCCAGTAAGTTCAAGGAGCCCATGTACCTATCGTACATATTTCCCCTGAAATGGAACACACTCAAGAACGTCATTAAATCCACCTACATAAAATCAATTGAAGGAACGGGAGCCAGTAGTCATAAGATTGAGCAGCTCAGAAAGCGTCTACACCAGGAGGTGCGTAATTCAGACTACTATCGCAGGTCTATCAAGTTACTGGAAGAACAGAAGCCAGACTTATTTTATAGTTCCACCCAGCGCAGCCTTAAGGCTCTTGCACCTGTTCTCGCTGCACAGGATCTAGGAGTTAAGACTATTTGCAGTATTTATAGCTGGGATAACGTTCAAAAAGCGATGAATGTTATAGAAACTGACTACTATACGGTGTGGTCTGACTATATGAAGTCTGAATTGTTGAAACACTATGACAATATAGACCCAGAAAAAGTCATAGTTACTGGGACACCTCAATTCCTGCCCCATTTTAGAGATGATAGGAGACTCTCAAGGCAAGAGTTTACAGATCGGTTTAACCTACCCGCTGACCATGGTTTTTTATGTTTTTCAGGTGATGATTTTACAACATCACCATACGATCACCTATACCTGAGAGATTTTGCCGTTGCGGTTAGGAAATTCAACACAACTTCTAGCGTAAAGTATAAAGTTCTCTTCCGCAGAGTGCCCGTCGATAGAAGCGACCGGTACGAACTGGTTCTTAAGGAGAATAAAGACATTATTATCGAGCTGCCGCCCTTATGGGAATATCAAGGAGATAGATGGGATAGGGCAATTCCCACCATAGCAGATTCTGACCACCTGGCAGATATAGCTCATCATTGTGATGCGGTGTGCAATCTGGCGTCTACCGTTCTTTTTGATTTTGCACTACACAACAAACCTTGCATCTACGTGAATTATCAAGTGGCAAGTACTAACGATTATCCTAGAAATGGAATCAATTGTTATAATTACATGCATTTTAAAAGCATGCCTAATCGAGACGTTGCGTTTTGGGTAGATAATGTGAATCAATGGGATAATGTTCTAGCTAAGCTGAACTCAAAAAAGGAAACCATAGTAGACAATGCCCAAAAGTGGTTTTCTATTATTAATGGACCTCAAAATCCAGTAGACGTTGTCCCTCGTATTATCGAGGCCTTTAAAAAAGCTACCGCATAATGCACATAGGTTTTCTAACTCCAGAATATCCACACCCCTCGTTAGGAAGTGCTGCCGGCCTAGCTACCAGTATTAAAAATCTGGCAGCGGCATTTGTGGATAGAGGACATCAGGTAACCGTTTTTGTATGCTGGCAAGAATTTACAAGGCAATTTGAAGCAGATGGGGTTAACATTCATTCCATCGCCAGGAGTTCTCATCGTTTAGGTGGTTTTTATTTCAATCGTAAGGAGGTGCAGAATTATATCAATGAAAATTGTAAGAGGATTGATATCCTAGAAGCCCCTGACTGGACGGGAATAACTGCTTTTTGTAATTTTAATATTCCCCATGTGATTAAACTGCACGGGTCTGACACCTATTTCTGTCATCTGGGTAATCGACCGGTCAAAAAGAAAAACTACTTGTTTGAAAGATGGGCGTTGAACAATGCAAATGGCATTTGCGGTGTGAGTGATTATGTAGGAGAACTTACCGCACGACTCTTTAAAATTAAACAACCTATCCCGACTTGTTACAATGTCCTGGAAATTGATAAATTTTCTCCTGCAACAACGCCATCAGTTAATGTAAGGAGATACATTTTAAATTTTGGCTCGATTATAAGGAAAAAAGGCGTACTAGAACTTGCCCAGGCTTTTAATGTGGTACACTCCCAGAATCCAGACATTTACTTGTATTTTTTAGGCGGCGACGTAGTTGATATCAAAACTGGTAAGTCCACTCGACAGCTGATCGAGGAACTCCTAGAAGACGGTGCGGCTCAAATGGTTAAGTTTTGTGGAAAAGTACCCTATAACGAGGTGCGAGATTATATCAATAATGCGAGTGTAATTTGTTTGCCCAGCCATGCAGAAGCCTTTCCCATGACCTGGCTGGAAACTATGGCTCTAGAGAAAGTTCTAGTAGCCAGCAACGTGGGCTGGTCCAGCGAAATTATCGAGCACGGTAATAATGGGTTTGCTGTCGATCCCAACGACATAGAAAAGTTGGGGCTGACTCTACTACAAGTCTTGGATCATCCGGCAGAAAACGATTTAGTGGCCAGAAATGCTCGTCTCACCATTTTGCAAAAATTTGGCGTCGAGCAACTGGTTCAATCCAATTTGGATTTTTATCAATCTGTAATCCAGCGCTATAAAAAGTAGATTTACCATTAACTAGGATGTTGCTTTTAGATAAGATCCCTGTAGGTAAAGATTCATTTGTCACAGCTTCCTATAAAAGAGCCTTGCCAGGTGGTAAATGAGCCGTATAATTTATAAAAATTAGGTAATGGTTGATTTGTACGCTTTCGCGAAAGCGTAAATCTTATATTGTAATATTGCGTTCACAACTGCAGCTAGCCATGTTGAAGTACTATGCATTCTTTATATATTCTCTTTCATGAGTAGTTTAAAATCAAGCTTGATTATATGCACCTACATGAGACCCGTGGCGTTGACCTCGCTACTGGATTCTGTAAATGATCAATTAGACTATCCAGATCAAATTCTGGTGGTTGATGGATCACTAGACAATGCCACAAAGGAGGTCCTAACTCAAAAGAGCTATAAGAATCTAGAATACTTTCAAGTCCCTCCAGAACATCGTGGGCTTACTAAACAGCGTAACTATGGTGTTGCCAGAGTTAAGAAAGAGATTGACATCGTCTCTTTTCTGGACGACGATACGATCCTGGAACCTTCCTATTTTAGTGAAATTCTCGATACCTATGAAAAATTTCCAGAAGCTGTAGGAGTAGGAGGTTATATTACCAATGAAGTCAGTTGGGAACCTAGGGCGGCAAGGCACACGGGCGCTGGTTATTATTGTTATGATGGTTACTGTCGTAAAGAGAGCAGTCGCTGGAAACTGCGTCGCAAACTGGGACTTCACGAGGAATTGCCGCCTGCAATCTATCCCAAATCTGGCCATGGTAGATCAGTGAGTAGTCTACCACCGTCTAACAAAATTTATCGAGTGGAACAGCTTATGGGCGGTGTGTCCAGCTTTCCCTATCAGATTTTACAGGAGCATAAATTCTCTGAGTATTTTGTGGGTTACGGTCTTTATGAAGATGCAGACTTTACTCTTAGGCTGTCAAAAATCGGTAAGCTGTATATAAATACGGCGGCAAGGCTGGAGCATCACCATGACGCGGCAGGCCGTCCTAATAAGTATGCCTATGGCAAGATGGTGGTACGCAACGGCTGGTATGTATGGAAAGTAAAACACCCCAGCGTTCCCTTACGTTATGCATTTAAATGGTATGCTATCTCCATTTTACAAATCTTGATACGTTTGAGTAATGTGGTAAACACAAATTCCAGAAAAGAAGCGCTTACAGAATCGCTAGGCAGGACAGTGGGCTTGCTATCACTTATATTTAATCCACCATCTATTGATAGGGCTGCTCCATCGTTTGAGTAGGTTTACTGATAGGATACTTTTGATGACTTGCAAATAGCTAGATTTGTAGGTAAGTGTAAGTACAAATTATACAGAACAAATGATTGTCAATACCGAAGTTAGTAATATAGGGAACCAGTTTCCCAGCAAGGTAATAAGTATGGATCACGTTGTTGATACCATACAATTTCACACAGAAAATGGGGTGATTCTCAAGCTGCAGGTCTTCAGGGATAGTGTTTTAAGATTTAAGTACGGTACTGGTGGTAAAATGGAAAATGACTTTTCCTATGCAGTAGATCAATCCAGTAATAAGGGTTATAACAAACTTGAGGTAACTGATACTGGTGATCACTATGAAGTGAGAACCCTTAAAATCGTGTGCCATATTTCAAAAGTTGACCTGCGTTCAAAAATATTTGATCTTGATGGGAAGATCATATGTGAGGACGAGATCGGATTTCATTTTGAAGAGAGCTATCAGTACGGCGGTAACATCGTTAAGATGTCAAAAAAGGCGCAACCAGGGGAAAGCTATTATGGACTGGGCGACAAGCCAGCTGACAATAACCTGCGGGCAAAGCGGTTTGAACTATGGGGAACTGATCAATACGCCTTTGGTAAACAAACTGATCCATTATACAAAAATGTTCCATTTTATATAGGCTTGCAAAACAAGCAAGCTTATGGAATCTTTTTTGATAATACCTTCAGATCCTTTTTTGACTTTGCACAAGAGCGTCATCACGTTACTAGTTTCTGGGCACAGGGCGGTAGTATGGATTACTATTTCATATACGGTCCCGATGTAAATAATGTAATAAGCGGTTATACAGAACTAACAGGTAAACCAGAATTACCTCCCTTATGGGCATTGGGTTACCATCAATGTAAATGGTCGTATTACCCAGAAAGTAATGTGAGAGAAATAGCGGCACGATTCCGTGAGTTACAAATACCCTGCGACGCCATCTATCTGGATATTGATTACATGGATGGTTTCCGTTGTTTTACCTGGGACAATGATAAGTTTCCAGATCCTACGAAGATGATAAGCGATCTTAAAAAAGACGGATTTAAGACCATAGCTATTATTGATCCGGGAATTAAGGTTGATCCTGATTACAGCGTTTATCAGGAAGCCATGGAAAAAGACTATTTCTGTAAGCGGGCAGACGGTCCTTATATGAAAGGAAAGGTATGGCCTGGGCAGTGTTACTTCCCAGATTATACAAATCCAGAGGTACGCGAGTGGTGGGCTGGATTGTTTAAAGGTCTTATTGCAGATAATAAGCTTTCTGGAATATGGAATGATATGAATGAGCCTGCCGTAATGGAGGTTCCCAACAAGACCTTTCCCGACGATGTGCGACATGATTTTGATGGTAATCCTTGTTCCCATAGGAAGGCACATAATATTTATGGGGCGCAAATGGCAAGGGCAACCTATGAGGGTGTAAAGAAGTTCATCTATCCCAAGAGACCATTTGTGATCACGAGATCAGCCTACTCTGGGACCCAGCGCTATACTTCTAGCTGGTTCGGCGATAATGTGGCGACCTGGGAACATTTGAGTATTGCAAATATCCAGGCGCAACGTATGGCTCTTTCAGGGATGTCTTTTGCTGGTTCTGATATAGGTGGATTTGCAGAGCAGCCTACGGGCGAGCTTTTTGCGAGATGGATAGCTTTGGGGGTATTTCATCCATTTTGTAGGGTTCATTCAAGTGGTGACCATGGTGATCAAGAACCCTGGACCTTTGATGAGAATGTAACTGACATAACTCGCAAATTTGTCAATCTGCGCTATACTTTACTACCATATCTATATACCTCGTTCTGGAAGTATGCAGAGGAAGGTACGCCCATGCTACAATCCCTGGTGGTATATGACCAGGAAGACTCGCAGACCCATTACCGGAACGATGAATTTATATTTGGCGATAAAATACTGGTATGTCCTATCCTAGAACCTAATGCCAAAGGTCGGCGCATGTACATACCGCGGGGTGAATGGTACAACTTCTGGACGGGAGAGCTAGTCCAGGGTGGTAAGGAAACCTGGGTGGACGCAGATATTGATGAGATTCCATTGTTCATACGTTCCGGGGCGATTATCCCGCGATATCCGGTTATGCAGTACGTGGGTGAAAAGAAAATTGAACACCTGACTCTAGATGTGTATTATAAAAACGGTAAGGATAGGAGTACTGTTTATGAAGATGCAAACGATGGATACGACTATCGCAAGGGTCGGTATAGCCTGAGGAATTTTACCTTCAACGCAAATGAGGATGAACTTATCATCTCACAATATAAGGACGGCAAGTTCATTACTGAATATGACACGGTCAAGTTCAATTTAATAGGGCTGCCTTTTGAAATTGATTTTGTGGAACTGGATAATAAAAAAATGTCGCTGGACCAGCTTAAATCCGATGCAGGACAGCATACACTCATGGTAGACAAAAACTTTAATGAGTTACATATTGTCAGTAAAAAGCAGTAGTGATTTTGTATTGTTATGCTTTCGCGAAAGCGTGATTTTTTAAACATCGCAATTTCTCTTTAGAAATTCATAGTATAACAAGCGATAGTTAAATAACTGTTTATTGAAGCATTGTTAAGGGAATCAATTGCTTGATTCAAATAAGTTGCGACAAATTAATAGTCAATGCTTACTTATTTACAAGATCCCGTCCAGAACAATCCCAATGACGTGAGGGGAGAGGTTGATCTAAATACCCAATCGATCTGGCAAAAGATCGATTCCTGGTTAGATGGGTTTATCAAAAACCTGCCCAATATTCTAGTGGCCATCGTATTGATGGTAATTATAGTATTTGTAGCAAAATGGTTGGGGCGATTTATCAAGAAACGCTTCAAGGCTCGCAACAGGTCAAATTTTGGAGAGATTCTAGGGTCTTTTGCAAAATGGATTCTCATCTTCATGGGTTTTGCGGTTTGCCTAACCATAGTCGCTCCTAATTTAAGTGTGGGAGATCTGGTCGCTGGTATGGGAGTGAGCAGCGTCGCCATAGGTTTTGCGTTTCAGGATATTTTGCAAAATTGGCTTGCGGGGATCTTGATTTTGACTCGCCAGCCATTCAGAATAGGGGACGAGATTGAAATTAATAATATGAAGGGTAGGGTAGATCGTATCGAGACACGAGCTACTATTATAACGACCTATGATGGAATCGACATTGTAGTGCCTAATAATGAGATTTACACTACTGCCGTAAAGGTTATTACTGCGCATGACTATATACGCTCACAGTATGATCTAGGTCTGGGTTATGACCAGGATTACAGCAAAGCGGTCAAAGTGCTGCGGGAAACGCTGGAGTCCATCGATGGAATCAATAAGGATAAACCCATAGATATATTGAATTGGGATCAGGCAGATAGCTGGTTGACCATACGTATGCGCTGGTGGACTGACTCTAAACGTGGCAATGTGGTTAAAACATTCAGCGAGGTGATTGCAAAAACCCAACACGCCATGGATGATGCCGGGATTGATCTACCGTTTCCTACCCGGGTGCAAATACGTGACGCTCATGATATTGAAGAAGCCCAAAAAAGAGCTGATCAATCAAATAACTTAAAGCAAAAAGAGGATCTTGAATATGCAGATAATGCGGCAATGAAAGAGCAAAAAAGTTATACTGAAAAGTCCGATAATAAAGTCTCTAGAGAACAAGCATTGCCCAATGATGAAAGAGAGGGAAAGGATAAGTATCCTAATGAATAAAATTCATAAATGGCAGCTTAGGGTTGTAGAATCCAAAGCATTTAGATCACGATTTTGGGTCGTCTTGACGTAGAGAAGATTTACAATTTTCTGTTTGGGAACGATTGCTATTACTACCGGACTATTAATTGTTTATAGCTGTCTAGTGGCATTGCTGGTAATCTAGTCGACTTAGATTTTATATAAGATAAATTAATAAAGTGGTGCGTTAAACGATTGCGGTCATCAAACATGCTAATTGGGAATTCTCTGCTTGTAAAATGCTAGTGACAAACGCAGCCTTTAGACTTCATACAATTTTATAGGGCTCTAAACTTGTCATTTTTTTTGAACGGTTGCACTGGCAAGTAATGATTAGAAAAACCTGCTCTCAAATCTCCAGGGTATAGTTACGGGTGTAACTACGGGTCTACCGCGTATGGTTCCCGGTTTCCATTTTGTTTTGCATCGTTTTAAACCTTTGATCAAAGCCACATCTGGACCTTTACCTAGGCCATTAATTACTTTGATGTCTTGAAGATCTCCGAATGGTGTTACTATAAAACTCAAACTGATTTTTTTACGGTAATCAGTTTTCTTTATCTGATTTTCTTCCCAATAAAACTGAACATTCCTTCTCAGTTCTATAAAAAATAAGTTCAAGTCTACCGGTCTAGCGTCAGTATATAATCCTGTATAGTTGATTTTTTTTCCTTTATAGTTGCTGTAACCAATGGTGGCTTTACCTTTTTCAAGTGTTTCTTGATACATGAGCTTACCATTCCTGTATTTAGTCCATAAGCCTACAGGTTCACCATTTTTGTAGTTACCCAACAGGCTATCGATATCTCCTGACCAGCTGTATCTAGAGACTTTTACTAATTTTCCTGTTCCCTTTTTAATCAACGAGGTTCCGTCTGCTGTATTAAGAGTTTTATATCTGGGATAAGCTAGATTATTTTTTGACTTAATATTGCTAAATTCTTCTTTAAGCAATCCATTTTCAAAATAATGTTGCTGCGATCCCACCGACTTTCCTCTTGAATAGGTTCGTATATCTTTTACATTTCCGTTTTTATAGAAAGTGGTCCACGTACCCGTTCTACGGGATGGTTTACTAAAATCTTTATATCCTGTTTTATAAATGCTATCATTCATGTAAGAGATAACAATTTTAGTAAGTCTACTGTCCAGGTCAACTACACTATCTTGATAATAAGTGGCATATTCTTCATAAATCTCACTCAAGTTTTCATCTAGGAAAACCCGGTTTTGAGCTTTGCATGCGCAACAACAAATAAATAAAAAAGCAAGTTGTTGTAGAAATCTTGTATTCATCTAACTATCTTTTTGTTGCTAGCTGGGCAATTTTAATAATCACATTAGTCGCTGCCACCATGCTTTCTACCGGTACGTACTCATAGGGACCGTGGAAGTTATGACCGCCGGCAAAAATATTGGGACACGGCAAACCCTTGAATGAAAGCTGGGATCCATCTGTACCGCCACGTATAGGTTTGATCAACGGCTCAATATCTAGCTCTCTCATTGCTTGAGCCGCGAGGTCGATAATGTGCATCACGGGCTCAATTTTCTCTTTCATGTTGTAGTACTGATCGTTAACCTCTACCGTAATAAGTTCCTTGCCTAGTTTTTCATTAAGATCTACGGCAATTGATGCAATAAAGTTTTTACGCGCTTCAAAATGGTCTTGATCGTGATCTCTTACGATGTAATGTAGCACTGTTTTCTCTACAGAGCCCTCCATATGGTGCAGGTGGAAAAAACCTTGATAACCCTCAGTATGTTCTGGCGTTTCTAGTTTGGGTAGTTGGTTTATAAATCGCTGGGCGATATAGATTGAGTTCACCATTTTTCCTTTGGCGTACCCTGGGTGAACGATTTTACCGGAAATGGTGATTACCGCCCCTGCAGCATTGAAGTTTTCAAACTCCAATTCTCCTAGGGTACTCCCGTCCATGGTATAGGCCCAGTCTGCACCAAATTTCTCGACATCAAAATGGTGAGCGCCGCGACCTATCTCTTCATCTGGTGTAAATCCTATTTTAATGGCGCCATGTTTTATCTCTGGATGATCTATCAGGTACTTTACTGCACACATTATTTCGGTTATACCAGCTTTGTCATCTGCCGCAAGTAGGGTGGTACCGTCAGTAGTAACAAGTGTCTGACCTTTGTAGTTTTTAAGCTCTTCAAAGTAGTCTGGTGATAGCACTAGACCACTAGTGCCTAGTTGAATATCCTTCCCGTCATAATTCTCAATCACTTGCGGGTTGATCCCTTCACCCGTAAAATCTGGTGTGGTATCAAAATGCGATATAAAACCGATGACTGGAAGATCATTACCCGCATTACTAGGTAGGGTAGCCATTACGTATGATTTCTCATCTATAGTAGCTTCTAGTCCTAGATCTAAGAGTTGCTGGTGCAGCAATCTCGCCATATCCCCCTGCTTGGCAGTACTCCGCGTAGTGTCGGAATCGGGGTCTGATTCAGCATCAATGGTGACATAGCTTATGAATCGGTCTAGTAGGGCGTCTTTATCGGTATACTCCATTAGTGGTTGTTTTGCTTTCGCGAAAGCGTAAAGATGACAAGCTTAAAGTAAATATTTAAACAAAAAGAAGCAACCCTGGGGCTGCTTCTTCAATAAAAAAGAGATTGTTTAACGTTTCATGGCAAAATGCCCAGTTACCCTGCGCCCATTTGCTAACTCTATAGCGTACCAATAATCGCTGGAAGGTAAGTTATTACCATTGTAGGTACCATCCCAACCTGGGCCAGTAGGACTCATTTGTTTAAGTAATCTACCTTGCCTGTCAAAAATATAGACCTGGGCATCGGGTATCTCATTTGACCCTATAATCTGCCAAGTGTCGTTAAACCCGTCAAAGTTAGGGGTGAAGTAGGCTGGACCACCTAGCACGGTCACTTCTCGTTCAATTTTTCCACAGCCGTTTTTATCATTCACGTAAACGGTATAAAATCCAGGTTCTAGATTATCAAATACTTTACTGTTCTGATAATTATAGTCATCTAGTGAATATTCATAGTCCCCACTACCGGTGACGAGAACGGTAATCTCGTTTGTATTGACTTCAAAGTCACCTACCACGATGCGATCAAACACCGCAATATCAGATTCCCTAACCCGTACAACGGCGGTACTATCGCAACCTAAATCATTTGTAACGGTGACCGTATAATCACCACCCTCACTTACGGTTATGGTCTGGGTGGTTTCTCCCGTTGACCATAGATAGGTTTCAAAGCCGGGTCCTGCATCGAGCACTTCTGGAACTCCAGCACAGATCACTCTAGGAGTCTGGTCCTGAATAACTGGACGCTCAAGTACTTCAATATCAAATAAGGTGGTATCTGCACAATTGGGATTATTTACGTTTTCAATCCTTGCATATATGGTTTGCAGGGGTGTAATGTTTGTATAATTTAAGGGAAGCGCATTGAGTCCATCCATGGCATCATCCATGGAAACATGATAGGTAACATTGAAGTCAGTCGAACTCTGGCTTCCTAGAATATCAGCAGTCTGCAGGCTTAGATCAAATTCTTCTCTAAAATCAAACGGTACATTATCGCAAACCGAAACATCTGCAGCGGTAAAGGCCGTGGGCTGTAAATCTATAATCAAATCAAAGTAGGAAAATGCTTCACATTGCGCATTAGTAACCGATACAATCCTTGCAACAATACTTTCGGTACCGCCTGAACTGCTCACATAAGTGGGATTTAGCGCATTTGTTGGGACATCTGCATCTGCTTGACTCGCGTAGAAAGTAATTTCAAAGTCGGCTGGATCTTGAGTTCCCAAGATTTGTGGGTTTGCATCTGTCAATTCAAAGGTGAAGATACCATCGTTAGACGCATCGTCACATTCTATAAAATCTGCAACATCACCTGCAATAGGAGTAGGGCTTATGATGAAGTCAAAGCTGGTTGTAGCAACACAGGTGTCGTTATCATTGTTCTCTACTCTTGCAAAAATGGCTGGTGTTGTAGCACTAACGCTATAGGGACTAGCAAGAGGGTTGTCGCCTGATGTTGCATCTGCCAGATCTGCATGGTAGGTGACACTAAATTGTGCAGGGTCCTGTCCATCCAAAACAGTTATGTCAAATTGAGAAAGATCAACATCTTCCATACCGTCGTTACTAAGATCGTCGCAAACGGTCAGGTTTGCTACAGATCCTACAGTAGGTGTTGCGTCTACAAATAGTTCAAGTGGTATGGAATCATCACATTCTCTATTTACATTGTTCTCTATTCTGATAAATACCGTAGTGGTGCCGGTTACAAAATTAGTGGGCAATGCGGTAGCTCCACCTACGGTTCCCAGATCAGCATCAGCCATTGTGGCAAAATACTCGATACTAAAATCTGCTGTATTTTGTCCCAGCAACACCTCAGCGTCAGCCAGGCCCAGATCAAACTCTTCCTGTCCATTCCCGTCATCATCGCAAGAGCGCAGTGCGGTAGGATTGTTGGCAACTGCTTGTGGACTTAGGAAAATGATGATCTCACTTATAGCCGCGCACTCCTCATTATCATCATTGGTAAGCTTTGCAAAAACTGAATTACTTCCCAGGGATGCTGTGTAATCTGTCGAGATATCGTTACTACCGGCAATCGCATCAGCATTAGTGTCGTAAAAGGTAATACTGGCATTAGTCAGTAATTGCGAGCCGATGATGTTTGTAGTAAAATCTAGCAGGTTGACAATCTCAGTTCCATTATTGAGATCATCACAAACCCGTCTCTCAATATTTAACACGGGTTGTGGTAATTCATCAACAATGATTTGATACGGCAATGTGCTAGCACAGTTTGCGTCTGCATTTGATTCAATACGGACGACAATAGTCGTGGAAGAACTGGTAAATAAATCGGGTAGTGGTGTAGCACCACCGTCAACACCTAGATCGGCATCAGCTTGATTGGCAAAATTAGTAATTGTAAAATCAGCTGGATTTTGACCATCTAATAGATCTGAGTTAATAACAGAAAGATCAAATTCTTCAAGCCCATCGTTACCTACATCGCATATTCTGATGTCCTCAATAGGGTTTGCAATCGCTTGTGGCGAGAGGGTTACCGTAAATAATGTAGTACTATCACATAATTCATTTTCATTATTAAAAACGCGTGCTACAAATTGAGTTGTGCCCAAGTTAATTGAATAAGGTGAAGTGAGATCATTTACTCGCCCATCCGCATCTGCCTGATTAGCATAATACAAAACTGAATTGTTTGCTGCAGGGAGGGTGCCTAGTACTTCTATATCAAATCTATCAAGATTAATTTCTTCAGTCCCATCGTTGTTAGGATCATCACATAGCATCAAGTCCATAACTGCACTAGCCGTAGGTTGATCATTGACCTCGAGAGCAAATGAGGTAGTTGCGGCACAACCCGGGTTAAATGCATTTTCTATCCTTACAAAAATAGTTTGACCCCCGCTACTATAGGAATCCGGTAAAGCGGTAGCTCCTCCAGAAGTACCTAAATCAGCATCTGCTTGAGAGGTAAAGTACTCGATGTTGTAGCTAGCTGGATTTTGCGTATCTAGAACCTCGGGATTTCTAGTAGATAGGGTAAATACCTCGCTTCCATTGTTTGAGACATCGTCACAAATCATATAGGTTTCTGGGGTGTTTGCTACTGGAAAATTACTCAGTTCAAAACCTATTTCTATAATCTCGTTACAAACATCTCTAGTAGTATTTTCAATTCTAGCAAAGAATGAAACCGGTGATGTGATAGTTTGATTGTCGGCAACTGTAGGACCACCGGCAACGGCGTCTGATTGCGTGGCATAGTAGCTAACTGCAAAGTCTGGATTAGTTTGAGTTCCTATAATGGTTGGGGTAAGCGAAGACAGTACAAAATCCTCTGTCATATCATTTCCTACATCACATAAAGACAAATTACCTATGGGTGTTGCAGTAGGTGTAGGCGTTACGGTCAGCATAACCTCAGTAAACGAGGCATTACATCCACCAGTACCTGAGACGCCCAGGCGTATATAAATAATTTGTGAATCTGGATCGGTAGTCATATACGTTGTAGGATTTATAATCTCGCCTGATCCCGCAGTTGCTGCTGCCTGAGTTTCATAGTAGGTTACATTCCCACCAGTTCCACCAGTAACTTCAGCTTCAGTCTGGGTAAGATCAAAAATTGCTAGACCATCTGTATCGTCATCACATTCAAATAAATCAGTAGGTCTTGAGGCAGCAGTACCAGACGACACGTTTATTTCTAACATAACTGTATCAAAACACTCATCGCTAAAGTCCCCAGAGATATTTTCGATTCTAGCGAATACGTCGATAGTGGGACCTGTAGCAAATGATCTAGGAAAAGTGAAGGCGCTTAGACTGCGATCTGCAGCAAGTTGTGACGGGTGATAGGTAACAATAAATTCAGTAGGGTCTTGATTGTCAAGTATCGTGGGTGTGGCAATAGCATCAAGATCTTCAAGCTCAAAACCATCATTATCTGCATCACACAATTCTATGGGTCCTGGAAGGGGATTTGCAGTAGGGGTTTTGTAAACGGTGATTGTTTCGGTTTTGGTATTAGTATAATTGGAGCTAGTTACGGTAAGTGTGACCGTGTAAATACCTGGTAAAGTATAAGCGTGTAATGGGTTACGCACTAGTGAAATTGGTGATCCATCACCAAAATCCCATTCTGTGATCGCAGAACCGCATAAATCTGTTGCAGATGCGTCAAATTGTATCTGGGTATTATCGCAGTACTCAAATCTGGTAGTATCGACGTTAGATGAGGAAGTCCCTTCCGGAAAGGTAATGAACTCTGGTGTAAAGAAAGACGTTATAAAAGGTGGCAGTCCTTCTCTAGACTCTGTACCATTGTTAAGACGCAATCCATTGTTAATATAGTTAGCACCATTACCTACGACGTTTGGATTGTCTATGACTCCCAACCAGGGTTCACAAGCGCGGGCGACATAGATTTTCTGGTCAATACCTAATTGCAACGCCCCTCTAATAGTTTCTCCACCCGACGAGAATATCTGGAAGGGGTTGTTCTGGAAGTTAGCTTGGGAGAGGTTGTATTGGTTTATGGCTCGTTGATTTGAGGTACTACAAAAATTACCCCCAGAGGCGGAATTCATATCCGTATAAAGCAGTTCACTATTTGGGGAAAACTCAGTACCATAAAAACTGTCTGCAGCACCAGTAGTTCCCAATTGAATTTGATTTGTAACCATACCGGTGTCATTATCAAAATCTGCGATATAGGCTCCATTTCCTACTGATGTGTTTGCCAGTCGTCTACCATCGGGACTGAATTTAAGAGTTCCCCGCCCATCTGTCAATATGCTAGGGATGGTGGAAACTACTGGGTTGGGATTGACACCCCCGCCACCAGCACGATAGGCACGATATTCATTGTCGTCATAAGTCATTACCCAGTAGGTTTGCCCATCACTAGACAGTACTGCACTAATCTTTTCATGAGTATTTGACCTTACTGGTATATTGATTCTATTGGGAAACACGTCTCCCAAGCCGCCATCAAGGGTCATATCAATTATTGTATACTTTACACCAGTAGAGCCGCCACTTACCGTAAATACGTAGTAAAGATTAGTGGTAATCAAATCAGGAACAATAATAGCCGATTGTGCAGACGATGAGTTACCGTCCAGCGTACCGTTTGCTGATGGCATGGGCTGGTCATTGCGGTTCCATACCGTTGTACCATCACTATAAAACAACAGGTTTCCACATTCATCAGAAATTGCAGAACAACCCTCGTCTGTATCTAGTGCGCCTCCAGTAGTAGATATTGCTGAACCATTGTTGAAATCCACGCTTGCATTCTGTCCAAAAAACCACCACGAGGCTTCACCTTGAGCAACGCCTAAGATGGGCATTGCCATTACCAGTAGAAAAAGTATTCTTTTCATCCTTTTGTTTTGAGCATGTAAAATACTAAAAGTTTAACAGACAGTATAGTAAGTCATAAATAACTTATAAATTCTTTTCACACTCTTAACTACCTATAATAAAAATCGTAGGTCGTTTATGAAGATCAATGAATTCGTTTTTCCATAATGCTGTGGTAGTACATTTTATGTACTCGGTATCTAGTGTCAGGTCTGTTGCCACGCACAATAGAGTATCTGGAGAAAGAGTACCTATCAATTCGTTAAGTAGTTTATTATTTCTATAAGGGGTTTCTATAAAAATTTGAGCTTGTTCCAGATTACGGGCGCGACTTTCATAACTTTTGATACTTTTCTTGCGCTCCCGTGCATCCATGGGCAGGTAGCCATTAAAGGCAAAGCTTTGTCCGTTCATGCCACTGGCCATCATGGCAAGTAGAATAGAGCTGGGTCCTACCAGGGGTGCTACCTGAATTCTCATTTGGTGAGCAATCCTTACAATTGCCGCGCCTGGGTCTGCAACTCCCGGTACTCCTGCCTCGCTCATTACTCCTACATTCATTCCTGCTTTACAAGGTTCCAACAGTCTGGGGACATCAATTGCTCCAGTATGCTTATTAAGCAACTCAATATGTAGCGAGGACTGATTTTTTTCTGGTTGGATTTGTTTAATAAACCTTCGGGCGGTTTTTTCATTTTCCACAACGTAATAATCAATCTCATTTACCGCACTATAAATAGACGCTGGTAAAACCGCGGCTGGGTTTTGACTACCCAATGGTACTGGAATGAGATAGAGTCTTCCGGTTTTCATATTATTTGTCGGTTGAGAATTACGCTTTCGCGAAAGCGGAATAAAATTATAAGTCCATGAACTGGTAACTTGTAGAAGCTCTCATGAACGAATAGACTGCATGTCTTACCTCTAGACTGTCCTCTACGGGTGTAATCAGGTTATTCAGGATATCCCGATCTAGTACCTGTATCTGCAAGTCAGTAAATGCGTATCCCTTTACCTCCCCGTTAACTATCAAGACGATTGATTTTTCTCTGGCGTTGCGCCCGCGCAGTTTCAGCACCCCAGTCCTATTATAAAAAGAATACCTCGCAAACCATTTCTCAACAACTTCCTTGGTCGGTTTACTGTCCTCTAGATCTTCGGATATTTTATTCATGAAGTTATTTGCGGCAGCTAGTGAGCTGAAAGTGGAAAGTACTGGATACATGCTAGATTTTCTAGCCGCGACCAGCTTTTTGTCTTTTAAAAAAACATAATATACTGATCTCCTGCTCTTGCGGGTCCGATTAAACCTGGGAGTATGGACTTTAATCTCACCCATTTCCTTAAGGGTCGCAATAAGTTCATTGCCTGTTTTCTCAAAGGTAGCTTTAGAGGTCGCCTGTGTAATTTTTCTAGCTTTACTGGAATTACTCAGGAATAATTTATTTACCTGCTTTCTAATATTGCGTCCCAGTCCTATAAGTACAATATCATCTTCCTGATCGTATAGATAAAATAGCCCGGTACTTGTAGGAAGAGTCTCAAGTATTTGCCTCAAGTCTGAGTCAACCTGCTTGATCTTAATGTATTTCAAGCTGGACTGTAAAATCTTCTTGTGAGTATCCTTTTCCAGCAATAGCTTAAATAATTTTACCGTGGCAAGGGCATCACCGGTGGCACGATGCCTATCAGTTATGGGAATGCCTAGTGACCTGACTAGTTTTCCCAGGCTGTGACTTTCTTGTTCTGGCAGTAGTTTTTGCGATAGTTCTACCGTGCACAAGGTTTCAATTTCAAAGGGGTAGCCTAGGCGGTCAAACTCCAGTTTTAAAATCCTGAAGTCAAATTGTGCGTTGTGAGCAACTAATACTGCATCCTTGGTAATTTCAATGATACGCTTTGCCACCTCATAGAATTTAGGTGCTTTGGACAGCATTTTATTGTTGATACCGGTAAGTTTGACTACATACGGATCTATGGGTTTTTCTGGGTTGATAAGACTTGCAAAACGATCCACGATGTCATTACCGTCAAAACGGTAGATAGCGATCTCTGTAATTCCCTCTTCATTGTATTGACCCCCTGTGGACTCAATATCTAAAACTGCGTACAAATAGCTTTCTTTTGGTAATTAGATTTTGGAACCATAAATTTCATCGTAAAGCGTCTGGTAGCGCGCTTTAATGTTGCGACGTTTCAATTTCATGGTAGGAGTAAGGTGTTCATCTTCTATAGTCCATTGTTCTGGAGTAAGTTTAATGGCTTTAATGCGTTCCCATTTACCGAACTTAGTATTGTGCTCCTCAATCTCCCGTTCAATACGTTGTTGTACGCGCTCATTTGCACATAGGTCCTCCCAGTCGGTATAGGCAATGTTTTTTCTTTGTGCCCATTCCTCTAGAAATTCAAAGTTGGGCTGTATAAAGGCGGCGGGCATCTTTTCACCATCGCCTATGACCATGATTTGTTCAATAAAGCGACTTTGCTTCATTGTGTTTTCAAGGATTTGTGGTGCCACATATTTACCTCCAGAGGTTTTAAACATCTCCTTCTTACGGTCGGTGATTTTTAAAAAGCCCTCGCTATCTATTTCTCCTATATCACCAGTATGGAAATAACCATTTTTGTCAATGGCTTCATTAGTCTTTTCCTCATCTTTATAATAACCCATCATGCGCTGTGGGCCATTGATGATAATCTCACCATCGGAATCTATTTTGACATCTGTATGGGGTAGGGCTTTACCTACGGTTCCTATTTTAAAATTACCGCCTCGCATATCATTAACAGCAATTACTGGACTGGTCTCAGTTAATCCATAACCTTCCATCACAGGAACGCCGGCTGCGTTAAATACTCTGGCGAGGCGAGGTTGTAGAGCGGCACTACCACTAGCGATGGCTTTTAAATTACCGCCCAGGGCTTCCTGCCATTTTGAAAATATGATCTTTTTTGCGATCCCTAGCTTCTTCTCATACCACCAGCCGTTTACCTGGTAGGGTTCCCATTCCAGACCCAGTTCCACCGCCCAGAAGAACAGCTTCTTTTTAAGGCCGGTAAGATCGGCACCTTTTGCAATAATTTTATCGTAGACTTTTTCTAGTAGTCTGGGTACGGCGCTCATCACCTCGGGAGAGACTTCCTTCAGGTTGTCTGAAATTGTTTCCAGCGATTCTGCAAAATAAATCCCCGTACCGGTATAGATATAGAGGTAGTGCAGCATACGTTCATAGATATGACATATAGGCAAGAAACTCAATGCTTTTGAGCGTCCCAGTTCTATAGGCAACCTGGTTTCAGAATTTATAGCATTGCTGGCGATATTCCTATGACTGAGCATTACACCCTTGGGACGTCCCGTTGTTCCCGAGGTATAGATTAAAGTAGCCAGTTCATCCTGATCGATCGCCGCTTTTATTAAATCCAGTTCTTGCTGGTTATCCTCGCTTTTACCCAGTTGCTTTACTTCATTCCAGCTTTTGCAACCTGCAATGTCATCAAAGCTGTAAACCTCTTTGAGAGAAGCTACCTGATCCTTGATCTTCATTACTTTGTTATATACCTCCTTATCAGAAACAAATACATAGCTAGACTCACTATGGTTCATTACATAGGCATAATCTTCTTCTGAGATAGTGGGATAGATAGGTACATCCTGCGCACCAGTCTGCATGATTCCTATATCCATAATATTCCACTCCGTACGATTCACGCTGGATATAATAGCGACCTTATCATTCTTTTTTACCCCCAATTTTAATAAACCACGGGAAATTTCGTTTGCTTGATCTACAAAAGACTGACTACTAGTCTCTACCCATTTCCCGTTCATTTTTGTTACCAGGGCGTCTGGTCGTGGGAAGTTGTCCAGCATGTAATAGGGGAAATCAAACAGTCTAGTAGGTTGCATAAGTACGTATTGTTACCGCAAAATAGTGAAAGAATTCAAAACTTGCAGTAAAGTAACTGCCTTTGATGCCTACCGCTTAATGGTATCATAAATTAAATCGTCAGGAGAGAATGCCCATATATATTTGTTCAAAAACTAATTGGAACTCACCATTTTAGGATGCCATAGTGCAACACCACGGGACAATGCAAGACCTACCTCGCAAGTTCTTGAGATAAAAAACCACCTATTTCTAATTGATTGTGGGGAGGGCACTCAAATGGCAATGTGTAAGAACAAGGTAAAGTTTGCCAGGATTGAGCACATCTTTATATCCCACCTACACGGCGACCATGTTTACGGTTTGATAGGTTTGGTATCCACGTTTTGCCTTTTGGGTAGAAACCAGCCGCTTACCATTTACGGACCACAGGGAGTTAAAAAATTGATAGAATTGCAATTAGAGCTGGCAGGTTCTCATGTACCATTTGAATTACGCTTTCGCGAAAGCGTAAATAATACTCCTACTGTAATTTTTGAAGATGAAAAGGTGCAAGTATCCACCATACCGCTGGACCACCGGGTCTTTACTCATGGATTTCTCTTTACTGAGAAGCCAGGTGATCGCAAACTCGATGTAGTTGCTTGCAAGGAACACCAGGTGGATAAAAGTTATTATCGCAGTATCACAAAAGGTAAAGATTACACTGCCGTGGATGGATCTATAATCGCAAATGATCGGTTAACCAGTCCAGGTCGCAAGCCCAGATCATATGCTTTTTGTAGTGATACAACCTATCAGGAGAGCATAATTCCCATAATCAAAAATGTGGATATGCTCTATCATGAGAGTACTTTTCTCAAATCACACGAGCACCTGTGCGAGAAAACAAAGCACAGTACCGCCCAGCAAGCTGCGAGTATTGCCGCAAAAGCAGGTGTAGGATTATTGATTCTAGGTCACTTTTCTTCCCGATATAAGAACTATGAATTGTTTAAGGAGGAGGCTTTACCGGTATTTAAAAATACCCAGCTAGCTCAAGATGATAAGGTGTTCAGATTATAGATATTCAAAAAGCAAAACCCTAAATTCGCTTCATTTGCTGTTTCATTTGCTGGATCTGATCTTTGAGCATGCCGTGTTTATCCAATTTTTTAGCTTCAGTAAGTAGGGTAGTGGCTTCTCTCTTGCGACGTTTCATCATGCTTATTCCAGCAAGGTTGAGCTTTGCTACTGCTAGATCTTGATCCATGCTCAAACCTAATTTAATAGCACGTCTAAAATATTTTTCTGCTTTGGTCATGTTGTTTTGAGAGATCATTAATCCCTTCAAATAGTTGTAATAGCCTTGCTGTTTTGTTACTAGTGCTGTTTCTGGGTCCTTAATGCGATCGAGCCATTTATTTGCCCCTGCAAAATCCTGTTTCCTTAGACGTAGAAATGCCAGCAGTATCAATTCATTTTTAAAATATAAAAACACAAAGATTCCAGCTAACAAAATGAGCGAGATACCCGTCAAAATCTCATTACGGGTAAATTGATAAACTGCAAACGCAACAATAAGTACTGCAATTACGATTTTAATATTCTTGTTGTACATGATGTCAAATTACAAGCCGGCAAAGATAACGAGCCGGGCCGTGGTTCTAGTGTTGATTCTAGGTTATACACATAAAAAACGCGCCTCAAGGCGCGTTGTATAGTTATGTTTATCGATTAATTGTCCAGAATTTCCAGTTCAAAGATCATATCACTATTGGGTGGAATTATGGAATTGCCACGCTCGCCATAGGCTAGGTGTGCTGGAATAAAAGCAACTGCCTTGTCACCTTTATTCATCGATAAGAGCGCATCCCTAAATCCTACAACAGTTGATTGCCCATCTGGTGTGTATTCAAAAGGAATGGGTCTATAGGCACCCATCGCCTCCTTGCGCATATTTACGGCGTCAAATTTTTTTGCAAGGTCTAGATTTGTGCTGTCAAACATCGATCCCGTATTGAGATAACCGCTGTAGTTGACCTGCACCTTGCTGCCGGCTTCTGGCGTATGCCCGTCACCTTTTTCTAGGAAATATAGTTTTACTTCTTTATTAGCAGCAGCGGGAACCGCTTCTGGTTTGTATTTTAGAAATTCTGCTACCTTGACATCTCTCAGGCTTTGTGCGTTTCTCTTAGCTTCTTCAACTACGAGCTCTGCTTTTTTGACTTCTTCCTTAAATATTTCTACCGCATCAAATTTTCTGGCAGCTTTACCTTTTCTGATGATCTTTACGTTAGTCATTTTTACTTCCTCATCTGGACGATCTCTAGTAGTTTTTGTGGTGGCAATCGTATCGATGACTGCTAGACCTTCTATCACCTTCCCAAAAACATTGTACTTCATGTCAAGACTAGGTGTTGCCTTATGCATGATAAAGAACTGGCTCCCGTTAGTATTAGGGCCGGCATTTGCCATGGACAACACTCCTTTTTCATCGTGCTTAAGACTATCGCTTACCTCTTGCGGGAACTTATAACCTACCGATCCTGAACCGGTACCAGTGAAATCACCACCCTGAATCATAAAGTCCTTTATTACGCGGTGAAAAATTAAACCATCGTAGAAAGGTTTTCCTTTTAGAGTATCAAGTACCTGTGGATGATCACCTTCTGCCAAAGCCACAAAATTGGCTACGGTCATAGGTGCACCCTCGGTATACAATTCTGCGATCATGGTTCCCTTTGTCGTATTGATCTCTGCATAGAGACCATCTTTAAGATCTGGGTATTCATCTTCACAAGAACTGAAGCTCATCATCAATATGATAGCTGCCGACAGGCTTAAAATCTTTTTCATAAAATATATAATTAACTGGTTCAGGAATTCTAATGATGACATCTTGAATTCACGGCAAAAATATTAAATCCCTTTAATTAATCTCCAGCAATTTAATACGGCTTTTAAATGGCGAATTAGGGGGGATGGCATCCCGATCACCGTAGGAGCCATAAGCGGTATAGGAAGGAAAATAAGCCTCCATCACATCACCTTTATTCATTAATTGCAGGGCTTCTCGCATCCCCTTAAAAGTGCCGTACTCCCTTTCCAATGAATTAGTAACCGGCGATACGTCACGAGTTCTGTACAAAGTATCGTTACCCAGCGTTACCACATTATACTCAAAAGTAACTCGATCGCCAGGCACGGGAGTTTTGTTATTCATACTATCTCTAGCAATGAACCGATAATAGAACCCGTTACCTGACCTTTCAAACTGCTGGTTGTTTTTATAAATGATTGCTTCAATACGCGCTTCTTCCTGCTGGTAGAGCTTGCGATTAAGCTCGATCGAGAGATCTAGGCTGGATCCTGAGGTATTCTTTATGGGTTTTCTGGGGACGGTCTGTGAACAGCCGGTGACAAAAACTACAAAAGCAATAAGCAGTCTAGATAATAATCGAGCGTAGTTCACTTTCATATTGAGGAAGTAGGTTATGAAGTTTATCAACAGTAGTTTTCATGTCGTCGTCAGACTTGCCACCGGCAGCATTCTTGTGTCCGCCTCCCTGCCAGTGCTGCCTGGCTACTTTGTTGACATCAAAATCGCCCTTAGACCTGAGCGAGGTTTTTATAATCTGGCCGTCTTCCTTTTCAATAAAGATTTGAGCCATAACTATGTTGTCGAGACTGAGGGCATAATTTACAAAACCCTCTGTATCTCCTTTTTTAAAATCGTTCTCATCCAGTTCCTTCTGGCTCAAGGTGATGTATGCCGTACGATATTTCTCTAGGATGACCATATTGTTGAGAGCAGTTCCCAGCAATTTCATTCTTGAAGGGGTGTTGACATCATAGATCCTACGGTTGATGGCCTCACTATCAGCACCCAAATCAATTAAATTTGCCGCTACCCGCATAGTTGTGGATGTCGTGCTACGAAACTTAAAACTACCCGTATCAGTTAGGATACCTGTGTACATACTAGAAGCCATCTCCTGGGTTATGGTATCAACTTGATCCATTTTTTCCAGAAAGTGATATACCATCTCGCAGGTAGAGCTCATCGTGGGGTCGCTATAAACGAATTGAGCAAAGTCATCGGGTTGCTGGTGGTGATCGATCATCACAAAATCAGCGCTTGCCCTGGAAAGCACCTTCTCCATGTCGCCAGTCCTGTGCAGTGCGTTTTGGTCAAGGATAAAAATCAAATCGGCCTGATCAATAAGTTCATTTGCCTCGTCAATTTGCTTCTCGTAATCTATAAACTGATCGCTGTGTTTGATCCACTTTAAGAATTTTGGAAAGTCATTGGGGGTAATCATGGAAACCTTGTGGCCCTGTTGTATTAAAAAGCCATACATGGCCGTAACAGAACCTATGGCGTCACCGTCTGGACTGCGATGAGGGACCAGCACGATGCGCTGCCTAGTCTCTAGCTTTCTTTTCAGTCTGCTTAGTTGCTCTTCATTCATGGACAGCAAAAGTAAGGAGAAGGGCTTGATTTTATTTGCGCAGTTCAACTATTGCCTTTGGATCAACGATAGCGGTATAATTTCAAACTTATCTATAGTCGTGGCGTATCTTTAAGTTTGTTACTGCAAGCAATGAAAAACTGGAATTTGCTTATTGATACCATCATGACAGCAACTATCATCACGATATTTTGCTTGTTGATTGTGGGATTTTCAACATATCAAATTGCTTTACAACGCGCTCAAATTCCAGCCTGTGGAACACCTTTACCAGCCGTAGCGGTTTGTGGAAACAGTTTTGTAGATAGAAAACTCTCCACTACGGCACGTGAAGGAGAGCGACTCTTCAAGTCTAATTGTGCTTCCTGTCATAAACTGTACAAACATGCGGTGGGTCCAGCATTATATGGTATTACTGATAAACATGACCGCAAATGGTTGCATCAATTCATTACCGACTCCCAGCTGCTTATATCAAAAGGTGACACGGCAGCAGTACACGTTTATACAGAATGGAACAAGCAGCCCATGAACTCTTTTCAAAACCTATCCCATCAAGAAATAGAGGCCATTCTAGCTTATACTAAACTATCTACCCTTTACGATTCCGGGCGCCATCGAGTAGATGAATAGTTCTGGTTCCATATGACGCATTGTTTTCAGAATGTGTCGCTTGTATAATGGTAACGCCCTCATTATTCAGTTCCTTGAACAGTTCCATGATCTCAGTACTTTGTTGTGAATTGAGGTTTCCCGTTGGCTCATCGGCTAGAATAAGTTTAGGTTTTGCGATTAGGGCTCGTGCAATGCCTACCAGTTGCTGCTGTCCGCCACTTAGCTGGCTGGGAAATAAGTCTTTCTTTCCTACGATATTGAATCGGTCCAGCATATCAGCAACTGCGGCCTTACGTTCTGCACTTTTGACGTTTTTATAAAGTAATGGGGTCTCAATGTTCTCATAAACAGTCAATTCATCAATTAGGTGATAAGCCTGAAAAACGAAGCCTATGTATTCCTTATAAAGCTTTGAGCGCTGCTTTTCCTTCATGGCGTGAACCGTTTCCCCCAGGAACTCATAGGTTCCTTCCTGGAATCCGTCCAGCATGCCTATGACATTGAGTAAAGTGGATTTACCGGACCCGCTAGGTCCCATAATGGAAATGAATTCACCTTCTTCCACTGTAAGACTCAGATCTTTTAAAAGGAATACCTGGCTACCGCCTTGTTTTACCCATTTGAAAATGTTGTTAAGTTCTAATAGCATAATATTTGATTTCTTATTATTTATTTTTTAGTTAACTCCTATCAATATCGACATCACTCGCACCACATGTAGTTAGCAACAGAATTATATTGAAAAGTTCGTAAATTATGAGACATAATTAAAATTTTATCTAGTGGTGAGTATTCCGCTTTTGCGAAAGCGTAAACAATCCACTCATCCAAAGCGCTATAATTAATTGCCGGTTATTCTTTTCTTATGGCTTCAATTGGATTTTTCATAGCAGCTTTCATAGCCTGGATACTTACCGTAATTATGGCTATTCCCAACGCGGTGATGGTAGTCACTACAAACGGTAGTAGTGGTATTGCCGTGCGATAGGCAAAATTCTGCAACCAGCGATCCATTGCCCAGTAGGATATGGGAAACGCAATAAAAAGTGAAATTATCACCAGGATTACAAACTCGCGGCTCAACATACTCGTAATGTTCAACACCGTAGCACCCATAACCTTGCGTACTCCTATTTCCTTGTCCCGCTGTTCTGCCATGTAAGCCGCCAGGCCAAATAGTCCCAAACAGGCCACCCAAATAGCCATGACACTAAAAAGTAACCCTATGGTTGCGGTGCGCTGCTCATCCTGATATAGATCTTGCACGTTGCTATCCATAAAACTATAATCAAAAGGCAGACTGGGTGCAACCGATTTATATGAATCATTCAATTCTTGTAGCATGCTTGCCAGATCGCTAGTGTTTACATCCATCAGTACGTATTCCTGTAACTCGCTTTTTGGGTAATTGTGAAATAAATATCCTCCTACTGGTTCCCGCAGCGAGCTATAATGAAAATCCTCTACCACGCCCACAATTTGAGTATGGTTAGTGGGGAGGCTATAGAGTTGCTTTCCTATGGCCTCATCTGGAGAGTACCCCAGATAACTGGCTACTTTTTTATTGATTACAATATCAACCAGGGTGTCACCGGCAGCCTTGAAAGCGGGCAGATTGTTACCAGCTAGGAATTTGAGGTCCAGAATGTCAATGGACGCTGCCGTACTATAGTTAGTCTGTACCGGTAGGCCACCATCGTCTGCCAGCGGGTTATGTACGTTTCTACCGCTCACTCTTTTAGTGGGATAACCCTGGGATAAACCTGCACGATTCACATGAGGATTTGATTCCAGCTTTTGGCGTATCAATTCCAGCTGGTTTGCATCATAAATTCCAGATACTGAAACCGCCATTACTTGATTAGAGTCAAAGCCCAGGTCTTTGTTCTTAATAAATTCCAGTTGTTCATAGATAATAAATACGCTCACTATCAAGACAGCACTTGCAGCAAATTGTATTACTACCAGCCCTTTACGTATTCCACCGGCTAGAATACCCTGCCTCATAACGGAGACCAGTGCCTGTTTTGCGCTGAATCTGGACATAAACACAGCCGGGTAGCTGCCCGCGAGAAGCGTTGCAACCATCCATGTGAGTAAGATCAGTCCTGCAAATCTCAGGTCGATGAGTAAGGTGAATGGAATATCTTTATCAGTTAGGTCATTAAAGTATGGCAGGAACAAAGCCACAAAGCCTATTCCCAGCAGTATGGCTATAGCTGTGATTAGCCCTGTTTCCACATAGAATCTAGTAACCAGATTTGAGATGCTAGCTCCTAGCATTTTACTTACTCCCACCTCCCTGGAACGTTTTTGTGAACGCGCCGTAGTTAGGTTCATATAATTGATGCAGGCTATGACCAGAATCAACAAGGCCAGCCATGACAGACTCTTTACTTGATCTATAGATCCCGTTTTGCTGCTGTATGAATTGGTTATTCCTGCAGAAAAAAGATGAACCTCGTTAAGAGGTTGGGAAGCAAGGGTGTACCACTTATTATTTTCAGGAACATTTTTATCTACCATCTCATTGAGCTTGCGGTCCAGATCGCTGGAAAGCATGGGTTGCGTGGTCAGTAGATAGGTTTCTATACTGGCATTTGACCACGTGGGGTTTTTGAAAAAGTTTGAGGAAGAAAAGGAAATATAGATGTTTGCATCCAGAGTGCTATTATGGGGTAGGTCTTTATAAATTCCCTCAATCGTGATTTCACGCTTGTCGTTAATTTTAAATGTTTTTCCCAGGGCGGCAACGGTACCAAAATACTGTATTGCCGTTGATTCAGATATTATAGCAGTATTTGGGGCCTCAAGAACAGCATCTGGATTACCCTGTAGCAGTTTAATGTTGAACATGGAAATCGCGGCAGGTTCTGTGTAATACAAATATTCTTCAATGAATTCTTGATTGCCTACGTTAAGATACGCAGCATCCCCAAAATTGTGTTTTAAAAACCTAGCACTAGATACCACTTCAGGCAGTTCTTGAAGTGCTGTAGGACCTACCATGGAAGGAACGTTTGCCCATCGCGCGGTCCCACCACCGTTTTCTGTAACCGTAATCGCGCGATACATCCTATCACTACCCGCGTACATCGTATCAAAGCTGGTCTCGTGACTTATGAACATAAAAAGGAGTAAAGCAATACCCAGGCTTACGGTGAGACCCATAATATTAATGGTAGAGAATAATGCACTACTTTTTAGGTTGCGCCAGGCGATTTTCAGATGATTCTTGAACATATTCTCAAGTTTATTTAGAAACGGTGTAATCGGTAGATTTAATTATTTGTTTTGAGGCATTCCGCTTTCGCGAAAGCGGAATCTCTTTAAACATTTCTATTCAGTTTTAAGGCTGTCTACGGGATTTTGTCTTGCTGCAGCAATCGTTTTTATACTCATAATTCCCGTAGCTATAAGTACCATACCTAATACGCTACCTATAAAAACTAGTGGACTTAAATCGGTACGGTAGGCAAAATCCTGTAGGTAGTCCCGTAAAAAGTAGTAGGATATGGGAGCGGCGATCACAAAAGCTATCAGAATCAAGTAAACAAAATCCTTGCACAGTAATGCGTTGATCTGGATAACTCCCGCACCCACTACCTTGCGTATTCCTATTTCTTTCTTGCGGCGCTCTGTCGTGTGGACTACTAATCCCAGCAGTCCCAAACAACTGATAAGTATGGAAAGAGCCGTTGCCCAGGTAAGCAATTTTGATAGTTGCTGGTCCTTTTTGTAAAAAGCGGCTACCTTCTCATCAGTAAAGTTTAGGGTAAAGTCCTTTTCAGGCCAGATACTGTGGAACGCCTTTTCTACATCTTCTACCAGGTTTGAAATATCTGCATTAGGCCTGGCTTTGATATGTAGCGTGCCGAATTGCGACCACTGTTTGCGAGCCGTATCGCCTAGATACATCATGGGTTCTATATTATCTGCTAGTGACTGCTGGTTGAAGTCCTGCATCACACCCACGACTGGATACATTTTATCCATGAACTTTGCGTTCTGATTTAGGATATCGCTGGTATTTTCAAATCCCAGCGCCCGCACCGCGGTTTCATTAACCACTAGTTCAATAAGCGTGTCATTAAGTGGTTTGCGTCCGGCAACGAGATCTATATCATAGAGATCCAGGTATTGAATGTCTGCGTGTAGCAACCGTATATCTGTTTTGATCAGATCATCACCATCAGCTAGTTCAATCATATTTGTATAAGCAGATGTACTGGCAGGAGCCATGCTTCCCAGACTGGTCATCTCTACGGCGGTAATGCGGTCCACCTGCTGCTGGAAGGTTTGCTTTACACTAAAGTCCTTGACTCCCCAAGGCATTTGAACGTACATGCGATTTTCTTGTGAGAATCCCATGTCAGTATTAAGCATGTAGTGAATCTGCTTTACCACGGTTAGTGTTCCTATGATGAAAACCTGTGCAATGACAAACTGAAAGATGGTCAATCCTTGTCGTAGGTTTGCCTTACCCTCGGCTACGCGTTCACCTTTCAATACGCGGCTGGGTTTAAAGGAGGAAAGTATTAGGGCGGGATAGAAGCCCGCCACAACTGCCACCACAACCACTAGTAAAACGACACCTATTAAGACCAAAGGCTCTGACAGCAATCCTAGATTTACTTCTTCTACAATAAATTCAGAAAAGATCTGGAGGAGGAGGTAAGTAATGCCAAGCGATAGGATTCCAGAGATAATGGTAAGAACAAAGGTTTCTCCCAGAAATTGTTTTACTATTTGTGATCTTGAACTACCCAGTGTTTTGCGTACACCTATCTCTTTGGCTCGTTGTGTTGCCGCTGCGGTGTTGAGATTGATAAAATTGATAATACCCAGTAACAGTAAAAACAGCGCGACGCCAGCTAGAGAAAGCAGTACGGTTTTATCTGCCTGTGCACGGGTGTCATCAAAAACTCCATAGACGGTATCAAAGTGCAAATCTGCCAGTGGCTGCAGCCTGAAAAACGTTTTGTAATCATACTTTTTGGAAAATTCTCCCCATGAGTCTCGGGAAACCTGTTCCAGTCGTTCATTGAAACTATCAATATCTGCATCTTTTCTAAGTTTGATAAAAAGCTGTGAACCAGAACTTACGCTCTCGTAATCTTGTGTAGCCATCCCTTTACCAGTAGTCTGCAATACGGTAGGCAAAGAGATAAATTCTGTAAAAATTAAATCTGTATTTTCTTTGTAATCTTGAACCAGGCCAGTTATGGTTGCTTTGGTTTCCTCATAATCCAGCGTCTGGCCCATTATCTCGTCTGGTGAAAGGTTAGGAAAAAAGTAGGCAGCACGGGAAACCGTAAGAACCACTTTGTTAGGCGCATCTAGAGCGGTAGCGGGATCACCAGCTATCCAATCGTATTGAAAGATTTTAAAATAGGTAGGCTCTACAAACAAGGTGCGATCATTGATTTTTGAAACCTTGTTTGTAAGCGGCGCAGTGATTCTAGGCAGCTCCCACATAAATAAATTGGCTTTCAGGGCGACTTCGGGAAAGTTTGCCTCGAGGTCGGGTCCCAGCGGTATGGGTACCCCAGGATTACCACCCTGTTCGCCTTTAAATATAGACTCTGATACTACTCTATAGATCTGGTCGCTATCCTCATGAAATTTATCAAAGGTAAAGTCGTGGTATACCATCATGCCTATGATGAATGAGGCGCTTAACCCTATAGAGAGACTTATTACGTTTATAAAAGAAAAGAATTTACGTTTCCATAAACTACGTATGGCTATTTTGAAATAGTTGGTCAGCATGATGTTGTATTTATCTATGGTTCTATCAGTAGGCTTTTGAGTTTCATGCACTTTTAAAAGAGCAGGTCATTTCTCAAGTATCCTATATGATATACTTATAAGAATTTTTGTGCCACAGAATTAAATTATTAATTTTCAATGGTTTACAATATATTTTATAAACCAGCTTGTCCGTTTTTGATACAGCTATGTGCGATTATAGAAAAATGGATGAGAATTACGCTTTCGCGAAAGCGTAAATAAAGACTTCTTTTGACTTCAACTTCAACTTCAACTTAGACTTAACTTCACTCACTCTTCAACCCGCGTGTAGGATTTTCAACAGCTTTGAAATAAATCTGACCTGCACAAACAGCTGCAACAATGAGTACTGATACAAGACTACCGATAATAAATATCCAGGCGTTTAAATCGATGTGAAATACAAAATTTTGAAGCCAGAGCTGGGCGTAATAGTAGGTGAGGGGCACGGCAATCAATAGCGAAATCAAGCTCAAGATCAGGAATTCTTTACTGATCAAATTTAAAATTTGAGGCACGCTGGAACCCAGTACTTTCCTAATTGCAATTTCCCTACTGCGGTTGACGATCATGAACGATAAGATTCCTATCAATCCCATGATGCCCAGTAAAATAGATATGAATGCCGCAATTCTAAAACCTTGATGCACGAGCTGTTCAGTTTGATATTCACGCGCAATATCTTCATCTAGAAAGCTTAGTGAATAGCTGCTCTCGGGAAAGATATTTTGCCATTCCTTACGAATGCTTTCTAGTGTCGCTTCGTTGATTTCACTCAGCCTTACAAAGGCATTGAGCTGGAAACTATTCCAGTTGGCAATCACACTAGGCGTGAGTTCGTACTGTAGCGCGTTGTTGTGATAATCTGTGACAACACCAGTAATAGTTCCCGTCCCTTCATTGATGACAATTTTTTGACCAATCGCCTCGTCTGGTGACCAATTGAACTTTTTAATTAATGACTCATTAACAATAAACTTATCAAGTTTATCCCTGTTTGTTGTAAATGATTTTCCAGCCAGTATTTCTAAACCATAAAATGCCGCATAATTTTTATCGCCCACCTTGAGTTCTGTGTACACTCCGTCATCCTCAGGCTGTTGAGGCAGTCGAAATTGCGTTCCTAAGGATAGATCATTGATACCCATAGGCGGTCCCGAGCCGAAACTATGATTGATCACATTGCTGTTTTGAGATAGATAATCTGAAAACTGTTTAGAATTTTTCTGATAAGGCAACGGAAGAATTAAAACATTATCTTGATTAAAACCCAGATCTGCATTTTGAAACAGATCCATTTGATAGCTCACAATCAGCGAGCCTATCAAGAATATCTGCAGAATGGCAAATTGCATGACCAGCGCTGCGGACCTGATGGTCTTACCACTTTGAGTATTTGACGTTTTGTTGTACAGCGCATCAAGTGTATTAATTTTTATAACTCTCAGAACAGGTAACGCTGTAGAAATTATTAAGATAACAATTCCTATGCAAAGAAGTAAACTGATCGCCTTGAGATCAAAAGCAATATGAAGCCCATTGAATTGGGGGAAACTATTGATTTGATCGATACTCAAAAAGGTCAGCAGGCTTGCGACAATCATCGCAATGAAGATGATAAGCGCATGTTCTGACAACATTTTGTTGATCAAACCTCTTTTACCTGTCCCGAGAACTTTCATTACACTCACATTCTTTTTGCGATTCAATTGTTTTGCGGTACTCAAATTGATGAAGTTCAAAACTGCTATAAATAGGATTAGAAATGCCAGACCGCTAGCAATCCAAAGCGTTTGTGAAGAGGTGACATAGCCGCCAGGACTGCTGCCGTAAAGTGTTTCATTGTGAATATCAGCAAGTGGTTGAAGGGCATATTGGATCTGCCCACGCTTATTTTCGGGCAAAGGATTTTCTTTCCAAAAGTTGATTTTATTTAATAAGGACGAGTTGTCAGATGAGTATTCCGCTTTCGCGAAAGCGGTACCCATATGCGTCATGGCCCAGTTTTGAGCAAATCGAGGGTAAGCATCTGTAAAGTAGGCATAGCTCAAAGCGGCGTCAAATCTATAGTTGGAATTTGCGGGCATGTCCTGAAGTACACCCGCGATCAGAAAAGACTTTTGATCAATTTATACCAGGCGATTCACAACTTGATTGTAGTCGTTTTGAGCACCAAACAGCCGATCCACTTCGGTTTGAGACAACACAAGTTGATTGCGCTCGGTCATCTGAGCTTTTGATGTCAACCAATTGATACCGTTAAAAAAAATCGAAGTAATTATCGCTTACAAATGCTAGATTTTGTATAGCAAAGATTTTAGGCACACCATTGACTTTTACCTTTAAATCCTTGGAAACCGGACCAGATAATTGTGCTGTCTGGCTGGATTCAGGAATGTCTTTTTCTAAAGCCTGAGCGAGTGGGTAGGGCGTTGTATTGAAGTAATACAGATCGTCAGGGAACTGCTTTTGCTGGAAGATCCGATAAATATTAACGTCACTTGAATGAAAATCGTCAAAACCGCTCTCGTAATCGACATAGAGCAACAGCGTCAGGCAAACACTCATTCCCACCACGAGCCCACCGATGTTAATCAGCGATATTCATTTATTTTTTACGAGTAGCCTAAAGGCAATTTTTAGGTGATGGAAAATGATGTTTTGGTTTTAATCGGGCGCTTGCGAAGCGCTGTTACATTTATATGCTTTCGCGAAAGCGGGATAATGAAAGTCTTGTGTGTCAAGTCGAACCTTTTGACAAGCTCAAGACAAGCTCTAGTCTAGACTGTTTTAATCTTTGCGATTTATAATCGTTCTCGACTGCCGCTCAAACTGATATATAAAGTTCAAGTTCTTCATTCCGTTTTCAAACTATCAACTGGATTTGCGATTGCAGCTTTTATTGCTTGGCCAGCAACCGTGACCACGGCTATAGTCATTGCAATGAGTCCTGCACCTACAAATACCCAAATACCGATATCGATGCGGTAGGCAAAGTCTGCCAGCCAGTTGTGCATGAGGTACCATGCTATGGGCGAGGCGATTAAAATCGCAATTCCCACGAGCTTTAAAAAATTTAAAGACATTAAATTTACAATCCCCGCAGATGATGCACCCAGAACTTTACGGATGCCTATTTCCCTCTTGCGCTGCAAGGTGCTATAGGAAGCTAGGCCTAGTAGCCCTAAACAAGATATGAAGATGGCCAAAAAGGCAAAATTGAGAGATAGTCTGGCAAACTGATCTTCTGATCGATATTGCTCATCAAAGTCCTCATCCAGAAAGAAGTAATCATAGGATTTGTCAATAAATACCGATTTATATGCCTGCTCTACCTGAGGTAGTACATTATTCAGCACGCTGCCTGCGACCTTTATATTAACCAGCAAATTACTGTTGTTACTGTACACCATGGATAGTGGTTCTATCTCATCTTGTAGAGATTCCATATGGAAGTCTTGCACCACACCCACCACGACACCGTTACGACCCCATTGCTCAAAACTCGCACCTATAGCATCTTGCGCATTTGCATAACCTAGTAGGTTTACCGCCTTCCGGTTGAGTATCATCGCGCTGGTACTATCAGTAGCGAATTCTTTGGAAAAATTGCGGCCAGCAATAATCTTCATTCCTAGTTGATCTATAAAATAATGGTCGATGATGTAGCGGCTCATACTTAAAGTTTGATTTTGACCGCTTTTATTTTTAACCAGCGATAGTGCAGTACTAGAGTCACCACCATTTCCAGGTAGATTGCTACTGGTACTTATCGAGGTTATTTGGGGAATAGTAGCAAGCTTTTGTTTGAATAACTTGGTTTTTGAACTGTTGTCAGTAGGTATAACCAGTAATTGTTCCTTTTCAAATCCCAGGTCTTGACCGCGCATAAAAACTGTCTGATTATAAACTATTATGGTCGAGATGATCATTACTAGCGAGATCGTAAATTGACTTATCACAAGGCCCTTGCGCAATGCTTCACCACTAGAACTGTTTGAAAATTTGCCCTTTAGCACTTTGATAGGTTTATATGAAGACAGGATAATTGCTGGATAGCTACCCGCGGCTACCGCGATAATAATTGCTACTACCAGTAAAGAAAGTATATAATAGGGTTGACCAAATATACTGGTGGCGACCACACTACCAGCAAGAGTATTAAAATAGGGAAGTGCGGCCGCGGTAATGCCTAGCGCGAGCACAAATGACAGGAGACAGACCACAAGGCTCTCACTTAAAAACTGTGAAGCCAGTTGACCACGCTGTGCTCCTATTACCTTACGTATACCTACTTCCTTTGCCCGTTCTACTGATCTAGCGGTAGTAAGGTTAATGAAATTTATGGCTGCAATACACAGTATAAATAAAGCTACGATGGCAAAAATATAAATGTTGGTAATCTGTGGACTCTGGCCCCTAGCGGAGTACAGGTGAATGTCCTCAATAGGTTCTAGAAAATATTCTAGGGTGAGTTGTGAGCTTTCCATTTGGGCACCGTGCTTTTCCTGATTTAAGCCCGCCATTTTTTCTTCTAAAACTTTAGCATCAGTTCCAGCGGCTAGAACGGCAAAACCGTAGCTCTCAAAGTTTGCCCAAGACTCTTTTATATCTGGATCGATGACCTCATAAATACTGGAAATACTCAAGATCATGTTTCCATCAAGCATAGTGTTTTGAGGTAAATCCTCCATAATACCAGTCACGGTGACCGTATTTTGATTTGCTCTAATTCTAAAGGTCTTGCCCATGGCATTTCCATCGGGAAAATAACGTTGTGCGCTACTTTCTGTCAACACCATTGAAAGTGGATCCTTGAGTGCAGTACTGGGATTGCCTTCTAGAAGTTGGTAGCCAAATATGGTAAAGAAATCTTCGTTTGCCGCCATAAGCTCCTCACGGTAATTATCATTACCGATTTTAATATCGTAAGTCGCCCCCATCACCATGGAGTAGCTTTCTATTTCTGGGAAAGCAGTAGCAAATTCTTCCAACCTATTCCAGTCTAGCACGGTTGTTTGAAAGCTATCAGACGGTGTCTTCAAATCAGTTACTACACGATAGGTACGCTCTCCCGCAGGGTGAAACCTATCATAGCCCATTTCTTGAATCAGGTACAGTACAATTAGAAAACTAGCAGCCATTCCTATAGCTAGCCCCATAATATTAAGCGCTGCGTATCCTCGATGTTTCCATAGGTTGCGCAACGCTACTTTGAAATAGTTCTTAATCATTTTATGTTTTTTACGGGCGTTTATGAAACGCCGTTCCCTTTTGCACTTTTGTTTTGCTCAACGCTTTCGCGAAAGCGATATTTATACATCAACAATTTAAATTGCCAAGTCGAGCGACAGTCGATATTGTCGTATTTACCTCGATTTAAGAATCACTTTCGACTGCCGCTCGGACTAACATAAAAAGTTCAAATTCTTCATTCCGTTTTCAAACTATCAACTGGATTTGCGACTGCGGCTTTTATCGCCTGATAACTAACGGTAAAAATGGTAAGTGCTATCGCGCATATTCCAGCCATGGCAAATACCGCTAGTCCTATGCTCGTTCGATAATTAAATCTTTGAATCCAGTCGTTCATAAAGTAGTAGGCGAGGGGCGTAGCGATAAGCAATGCTATCGTCACTAGTATTAGAAAATCCTTTGAAAGGAGCACCCACAAATTGGAGATCGAGGCGCCCAAAACCTTCCTGATCCCGATTTCTTTAGTACGCTGTTCTGCTACGTAAGCGGCTAGTCCAAAAAGGCCGAGGCAACTGATGATGATCGCTAGAATGGTCAATACTCGTGCAAGTGTTGCTACCTGCTCCTCGTTTTTGAATTTCTCTGCATAGTTCTCGTCCACAAAGGCATAGCTATAGGGTACTGATGGAAAGGCATTCTTAAATATATTCTCTATGGTAGCCAGACTGGTGGCAACGGGCTGGTCTGGTGCAAGGCGCAGATTGTAAAAGCTCGCGTTTTCCCAGCGGTCAAAGGCGTACATGTGTTGTTTAACTGGTTGATAGGGAGACTGGATCACGGCGTCTTCTACCACTCCCACTACAACTACCGGATCTTCATCATCTGCCGGGTTAGAAGATCTAATTACGGTGCCTATGGGATCTGTGAGTCCCATGTACTTTACAGCTGTGCGGTTAAGTAAAACTCCCAGCGTGTCAGATGGGAAATCTCGAGAAAACTCACGACCTTCTACCACCGGTATGCCCAGCGTACTCATATAGTCGTAGGTGATGTAAGTAAATGCTAGATCCTCTTGCAAGCCCTGGGGCTTTCCCTCCCAGGTATAACCCGTCATATTTGAGTAGACATCAGTCGCGGGAGAGCTGGATGCTGCCATATGGGTTACTGCACCGCTATTGATAAAACGGTTGCGCATCGTCTCAAACTTACCCTCAAAATCGTCACTTAATGTAGGGATCTGTATCAATCCTTCCCGGTTGTAGTTTGATGGACGGCTCTTTGAGTAATCTATTTGTTGCATTACTATCAAGGTGCCAGAGATCAACGCTATGGAGATGCTGAATTGCGTCACAACCAGAACCTGTCTAGGCAATGCCGCCCATTTTCCCACCCGCAACTTACCTTTTAATACCTTGATAGGTTTAAAGGATGAAAGGTATAGGGCTGGGTAACTCCCCGCAACTATAGAGGTAAAAAGCACAAAGGCTGCTGACCCACCCCAAAATATCCAACTGTCATAGGCGAAACTTAAATCTTTGCCCGATATGTTGCTGAACCAAGACAGGCTGGCTACAACTATAATCAATGCCAGGAGAAATGCCATCATGGTAATCACTAGGGACTCACTAAGGAATTGGGCTATGAGTTGGGATCGGTTACTACCTATGCTCTTGCGGATACCTACTTCCATAGCGCGCTTTTCAGACCGAGCCGTACTCAAATTCATAAAATTGATACAGGCGAGCAGCAGGACAAAAAGCCCTATAGTTCCAAACAGCCATACATTTTCTATACGTCCACCCGCATTCTTGCCGTCTTTATAGGTACCGCGCAAGTGCCAGTCTTCCATGGGGTGTAAGAAAACGACGGGTTCAAATTGCTGGACATCTGCCTGGGCAGCGTTCATTTTAACCTCGGCTATGGCGTCATTGACTTGGTCTATGGTAACCCCATCTTTTAGTTCTACCAGTAGTTGAAATGAATTATTGTTCCATTCGTCTTGACTCGATTTTACCCAATCATAGTTGCTCGTGAAAAATTCCCATGGCATGATAAAATCCAATTCGGCAAAGGTGGACTGACTCGGGAAATCCTCGTAAACCGCCGTAACGGTAACCGGATATTGATTGCCTCGCATAATCGTCTTGCCTATGGGATCTTCTGTGCCAAAAAGTCGATCCACCGCGCTATGAGAAAGTGTTATGTTGTTGGGGTCATTCCAACCTTTAGTATTTCCCGCTGTAATATTGAGTTCCAGCATGTCTATGACACCAGCTTGCATAAAGTTCCCTCTTATCGACAGGTTGCGATCACCATTCTTAAGGTATGAGGCGCTATGCCATGAGGTCATCACTACGTTTTCAAACAGGTGGTTGTACTGGTTACGTAGGGCAAACTCTAGGGGTCTGGGTATGGAATTGCTGGTATGCGTGGTACCGTTAAACGTCATGTTTTGATACACTTGGGCAATACGCTGGCTATTTTTGAATTGCTTGTTAAAACTTAGCTCATCGGCGATCCATAGACTTATGAGTATGGTCACCGCCATACCTAGCGCCAGTCCACCTATATTGATGGCAGAATAGGCCTTGTTTTTCAACAGGTTTCTAAAGGCGATTTTAAAATAATTCTTGATCATGGGGAAGCGGTTTTTAATGGTTGGTTGTCGGTTTTTCTCCAGTTTTTGGTTTAGTGTTATTTGGGTTGTTCCGCTTTCGCGAAAGCGTAACTATATCAATCTTAGTTTGTCAAGTCCAGCGACAGTTGAGATTGCCGTTGTCAACTCAGTCAATAACCGTTCTCGACTGCCGCTCGAACTAGCATCTATATTGTAATTAACATTCTTCACCTTTTTATTCTGTCTTTAAACTCTTTATGGGATTGACTACTGCTGCTTTTATAGCCTGAAAGCTTACTGTTACCGATGCAATCGCAACCGCTGATAAAGCAGCAACAAGGAAGATCCAGATATTGATTTCTATGCGATAGGCAAATCCTTGAAGCCAGTTTTCCATCAGGTAATACCCAACAGGAATCGCTATCAGAATCGCGATACCTATAAGTTTAACAAAGTCCAGGGATAGCAGGCGCACGATGTTGCTCACGCTGGATCCCAACACTTTTCTTACGCCTATTTCTTTACGTCTCTGCTCTGCCGTGTAAGCAGACAGTCCAAATAGTCCTAAACAAGAGATGAATATTGCGAGTAGTGCAAAGATTTGAGATAGTTTGCCTATCAGGTTTTCTGTTCTAAATCGAGCCTCAAAAGCATCATCTACAAAGCTGTACTCAAAAGGGAATCCGGCATTGTGAACACTCAGGACCTCCTTGATCTTTGCAATGGCTTCCTGCATATCAATGCCATCTACAGGCTTGAGGTAGAGAAATCTTGCGGCGACAGATCTATGATAGAAAAACACGGGATCACTCTTTGCGTACATATCATCATATTGATAATTGCTTACGACACCGCGCACATTCAATTCCCAATCACCCCAGTAAACTTTAGAGCCTACTATGGGCTGTGTACCGATCAGATCGGCTAGGGATTTTGAAATTATAATACTGATTGAGTCCTGCGCCTCTGTAGCTCTAAAACCCTTGCCTTCCAGAATTTTCATTCCCGTTGTGTTGAAATAGTCTTGAGTTATCTGTCTTTGAGATATAAGAATATCCTGGTCAGCGGGCTTCCCTTTCCATTCAAGGTCTGAAATATTGTTTCCCCCTGATAGTACCGCAGAGTTGCAGAGCGCCGCGCTTTTAATGACACCAGCCGTTTTCAGGTCTTGCTGGATAAGATCAAAGTTCTCAATGATGTTCCCGCTATTGGGGATTTGCACCAGATTCTCTTTAACGATTCCTAGATCTCGATTTTTTACATGTTGTACCTGCTGGTAAATCAAAATAGTGCTGATGATAAAGATGATGGAAACTGAAAACTGAATCACTACAAGGCCTTTCCTCACATTTGCTGCACTTCCTTTGGCTTTAAAGGTTCCCTTAAGCGTAGCAATAGGCTTAAAGGATGATAAGTAAAATGCAGGATACAGACCCGCCAAAAGACCGCAAAGGATTATGATACTAAAAATAGAAAGCAGGTGTGACGGCTGCCCTAGATCCAGACTTATTTGAGTATTCAGTAAAGCATTAAATTCTGGAATAATGGCGACCAGCATTATCATACTTAGTATTCCAGAAAAGGTAGCTGTGAGCAACGACTCTGAAAGAAACTGAAAGATCAACTGTCGTTTACGAGATCCTAATGCTTTTCTCATTCCCACTTCACTAGCTCTTTTTTCACTACGAGCCGTAGAGATATTCATAAAGTTGATACAGGCAATGGACAAGATGATTAGTGCAATCAATCCAAACAATCGCACAAACTCAATTCGACCACCTACGATTTCCCCATTCTCAAAATTGTTCCAGAGATGCCAGTCGTTTGCTGAATACAATATTGCTATCGTATTGGATCTCTCTGTATTGGGTGGCATTAGGGCTCTTACTTTCTGGTCTGCTGCGGCAAAATCTGCATTAGGCTTGAGCTTTACAAAAGTGGTGGCAAAGTTCCCGCCATATCCTTGAGTCCATTCCCTACCGTCAGTAAAGTTAGAGAATGGAATAAAAGAGGTAAATGTGTAAGTAGATGTTTCTGGTAAATCCTTAGTGATACCAGTAATTTTATAATTATCTGTTTTATTAATCAAGATTTCTTTGCCGAATGCCTCTTCGTATGAACCAAATAGATTCTCGGCAACGCTTTTAGAAATGACGATGGACTGTTTGTCTGTAAACGCCTCCTGACTATTTCCTAAGATGAATTCATGACCAAAGATTTCAAAAATCGCTGCGTCGGCATAAGCGCTGTTCCCGTAAATGGCTATGTCTGCCACGGTAAACATTAAATCTGCATTAAATAGACGCGCAGATGTTTCAATTTCTGGGATCTCTTTGGCTAGGTCCTCCGCGAGTTGTCCAGGCGTCGCACCCACAAATGTGCGCCATACGCCATCATACTTTTGACTAGTGGGAACGGCATATACTAGATCTTTATCTGGTATCGACTCGTTGTAATTGTACTGGTTCTCCATCCACAGCAATATCAAACCCGCACAGGTAATACCTATCGCCAGCCCCACTATATTAAGAGCAGAGTACCCTCGGTATTTCCAAAGGTTCCTAAAGGCGATTTTTATGTAGTTCTTGATCATAATTGGTTCGGTTTGATTTCTAATCTGTGGTAATTCTGTTTGTTAAGTCTACTGTGGCTCCAAGTAATTTTAACTTTAGTATTATCCGCTTTCGCGAAAGCGGAATAGTTCTCAATAATCCGCAACCTATTCAGACCTTAAACTATCTACTGGATTTGCAGTAGCCGCTGTAAGTGTTCTGGTAGCAACGGTAAGGCTTGCTATCACCATGGCAATCAATCCTGCAAGGCCAAAGATCCAAACGGTCAATTCCAGATGGTAAGAATAATTCTGCAACCATTTGCTTGCTGCCCAGTAGGAAAGAGGTGCCGCAATTACAAATGCAATTCCTACTAATTTCAAAAAGTCTTGAGTGAGCAATACCGTGACATTGCTCACGCTTGCACCTACTACCTTGCGTATGCCTATTTCCTTTCTTCTTTGGGCGACCAGTAGCATGGACATGGCAAACAAACCTATACAGCTTAAGACTATCCCGACGATAGCGCCACTAGAGATTATGGTGGTCATGGTCTCTTCTTTTTGCAGCGTTCTATTAATGTTTTCATCCAGATAGCTGCCCATAAATTCTCCCTGGGGTTCCAGTTCATTCCATACGGATTCCAGTTCCTTATAAACACCGCCCAGATTACCAGGCCTTACTTTTACATAGGCGTAATACATATCACTATGTGCCGATGAAAGCAGGGTAAGCGGCTCGATTGCGCGGTCTGCTTTCTGGAAGTTAAAGTCTTTAATAACGCCTATAATATTAAACTGGTCACCATCCAGATCGATAATGGTTTCTAGCGGGTTACCGTCGGTAAGTGAGGCTGCCATACTCTCGTTAATGATTAGCGAGCGCTCGTCGTCCCTAGTTCTATCAAAATCACGGCCTGCAACTAATTCCAGTCCCAATGTCTCTGAATAATCATAGTCCACCATAATTAAGTGGGTGCCTACTTCTCTTCCCTCATGTTCAAAACCCATATAACTGCGGCTGGACGTGCCATCAATACCCATTCCTATGTTGCTGGTTGCGGCTGTAATACCCAATACATCTGGATTGCTGCTCAATCTATTACGTAGCTGATCAAGTAACTGTGCCTTATCCTGGTTAGTACGCAATGGAATTGAGATAACCTGGTTCTTGTCAAATCCCAAGTCTTGGGTTTTCAAATAATCCAGCTGGCCATAGAGCACCAGAGTACCGCTTATCAAGGCAATGGATATGGAAAACTGTACTACCATCAAGGTACTGCGTACCGTGCTGTGTGAGGTAAACGCCACCTTACCTTTCAATGACTCCAGGGTGTTCTGACCACTCATGATGGAAGCGGGATAACCACCTGCTATTAATGTAACCGTGGTAAGTAAAACCAGCACAAACGCGATCGCTAGTGGGTGGTTGAGTATAGAGAAATCTGCCCTGGTAAGGAATAGGTTCTGAAAGGTACCCAATAAAAGATAAGCAAGACCCGCTCCCAGCAACATACTGACGATGAATACAACGAGGCTCTCGCTCCATAACTGAAGGAACAGCTGTTTCTTACTGGCACCTAGCGTTTTGCGCATTCCCACTTCTTTCAATCTCTTAAACCCTTTACCTATGCTCATGTTAATAAAGTTGACACAAGCAATAAATATGATTAAAAATCCTATTGCCAGGATGGCATACGGCAGCGTCTTGTTGACCGTCCATACCTTAGTTGCACCGCTTACAAAATTGATATCGGTAATAGGTAATAACTTAAGCTGGTAGTAGGTTCCCGACTCGTTTGCGACGGCTCCATCCCTTTTTGCATCACTTATGTTTGTGGCAAAGTTTTTTTGGGTGAAACCGCTAGTGGCATCTTCAAACTGTGATGTGATACTGTTGTCTGTCAGTTGTACGTACACCTCGTGATTATGATTATCCCACCGTTCCAGATTATCGAGATAGCGATCGTCGTCTAGGTTTTCAAACCGCACCACGATATTGAACCGCATGCTGCTTGTCTTGCTTAGGTCTTCTGTGATTCCAGTTATGGTTAATGGTACAAATTGGTTGTTTTTGCGTATTTGTACAATTTTACCTAGAGCGTTCTCGGTATCAAAAAGTTTCAATGCCGTGGACCTGGTAATAATTGCCCCGTTGAGTTCTGATAACGCATCGTTTGAACCTGCAATCAATGGCGGTATAAACATGTGGGCAAAATCTGGATCTGCATAAGTGGTTTGCAAGCGTAACATTTTATCTCCTGCCTTAAAGGATGGACCGCCTCCCACATAGCGTGTCACATATTCAATATTGAGTACTTCATTTTTAAGCGCTGGAGCAAATGGAACGGGATAGCTGTTGCCAGAGATCGTCCCGTCGGGCGTTTGCTCATTTGAATAGACTTGAAAAAGTTTTTCTGAATTGGGATGGCTACTATTGCTGGACAAGTCAAAATAGGCATAGGTGCCCAGCAGGAGTGCTGTTGCAAATGCCGTGGTCAGTCCCAGGATGTTGAGTCCCGTAAATACGCGTTCCTTCCATAGGTTGCGCAATGCGATTTTCAGATAGTTTTTAAACATCATTTGAATTTTAGGTCAGACGTCGACAATATTTTATAGTGGACAAAAAAGGCTTTACAGCGATTCCCATTGCAGGTCAAGCGTACCGCTGGCGTTTTGCATTTTTGCCGTGAGCACTACACGATCCTGTGTAATGGCATCGATGGATTGAACAATTTTATAGCTACCCTCTTTTTTACTCAATGATTTAGTCCATAATTCATTTTTACCAGCAGAAAGAATCAGAACCATATTGCCTTTTTTAAGCTGAGAGTTCACCTTAAGATCGATAACAGAATCTCCCGTAATCGTAATTTCACGCGTCATGCTGCCGTTAGCCTTCTTGAATTGAACTGCTAGACTGCGGTCATCTACCTCTTGTGAGCTCCAGCGGCCGGCGTCCATATGAACTGCATCTACAGTTTGTGCAGTCCCGATAAATGAAATCAGATAAAAAATTACGAATACAATTAGTCGGATCATTTTGGGTGATTTGTGATTGCTCTACGTTAAGTGATTATGATGCCATAGTGCTAACCAGTTGTAAATGAAATAAGTAGAGGTGGTATGGTGTTTATATATTGTGCGGTTTTGATACACAATTTGTACGGTAGCGTACTTAATAGTTGAACGGAATTGATCAGAATTACTTTTTGGTCTTCAAGCTGGAAATGACCTACTACAAGTAAATAATTCTATGACTTTAATTAATTGATTTAGAATTTAGTAAGTCATAAATGGCTGCAAAGAACAGTTTGCTAATTTTAAGATGAAGGCAGCAGTTTTAAAGTGACGCTTTCGCGAAAGCGTAATAAAAAGAAATACGTTGCTGTAACTTCTTCAATGTGACCTTCAAACAGCGTTAGATGTTATGCGGGCGGTTTCTGAATAAAGCATCGTCACTTTATTCATTGTCTTGACGCATTATCTTTTATTCCCGTAAATTCTGTCGAGCTATCGCTATTTTGAACGGTTAAGTGTATCTGATTATCCTTTACTTGAAAATTGACATACAACTCAAAAGGCAATGGGAAAAATCATTTTCAGATTTTGGCCAGAGTCTGATCTTTGGAAATACATCGCTTTTAGTCATCAGTCCATTTTCAGTCACCGTAAATTCTATTTCAAAACCTAAGTCGGTTTTATATACTCCAGCATGTTGATGTAGACGCGCAGTATTGATTTCAACCCTGTCCGGAATGGTATTGACCCAATGAAGCCCTTCCACTATTTGCTTTCCCTCGTGAAATATACTTTTCACAATACTATTGGTAATATTTGCACCATTATCACTATTGATTGATATGGCGATAGCTGTATCGTGTTCCGGCAGTAATATGATAGTTGCAACTACACCTGGGTCGCCACCATCATGATTAAGAGCCTTGTCTAGATCCTGGTTTTAGTCAAACATAATCCAGCCTAAACCCTGATCTAGTTTACGGTTTATGGATGACTGTGGTTGAGTCATTTCTCGAAAAGTGCTTGCTCTTAATATTCCATTATTTAGAATGGATTTGCAAAATTTTGCTAGGTCCTTCATGGAGACTAGCATATCATCTGCGGCATTTACCTTCTCGATCTTATAATTGGTATCGTGCGCTTCTCCTTTTGAATTATACCATTTTGCAAAACTGGTGGAGTCTATTTGTGACCATTTCATGGCTGCATTTTGCATTCCCGCAGGAGTAAAGACGATGGAATCAATCATCCTCTCTAGGGGAAGGTTGAATTTTGCTTCTAGTGCTGCCGTAAAAACTCCATTTCCTCGCCAGAGTACTGAAATCTTGAACCTGGTTCAAAATTTATTTTGAGTTTTCCATCCTGCTCGTTCCACCGCCAATTTTTAAAGCCTGTAGTGTGGCTCAAACAATGCCGTGTTGTGATGCGCATTGCTCTTGGATCCTTTTCTATATCTGGATCCAGATAATGCTTATAAGGAGGTTCATCTAGGCTCCAATCCTTATTTTCAACCAGCTTCATTACCATCGTGCCAACAATGGGTTTTGTTATGCTGGCGATATTATAGATAGTATTAGCGGGTGCGATCAGTCCTTTTTAATGTTCACCATATACATTCACAAAGCTGGTTGCACCATTTTCAACTATGGACACTCCCGCAGATGGTACGTCGTACTCGGTAAGCAACCTAGGCACAATTGAGTCTAGAATAGCCATATAATTCCGCTTTAATACTTGAGGTTTGGCTAGCGGAATATCTTCTTTAACTTGTTTGCAAGAAGCTATACTCAATAAGTACAGCAGTAGTGAGATGGCAACTCTATCCCGATTATAAATCTTTATGCTCATAACTAATAGCTCTTTTCACAATCCAGCTGTTTTCTCTTCTTTCCCAAACGTGAATGAATTTTGCCGTTTGTACCAGTTTTTCATCGTTGAGAAATACATGGGTGCCAGTTTGTACCGCACCGTAATCTCCTAGACGATGAACAGAAGAATCAATTAACTTTCTAGTGACTGTAAATGGTCTACCACGGTTATCCTTAAACGAGGCATAATCCTTCTTTATATCTGCGCTTAGCCCAGTTCTATCATCGTAGAATTAAAGTCCATCGACAAGAATTGTTTTGTGTAATTCAAAATCACATTTGTTAAATGCGACATCAAACAGGAGGCTATCCATTCCCATAATTTCCTGTTCAAGTGTAGTGGTGTGAATAGCTTGTTTGCCCTCTTATGCTTGTATGGCTGTAGTCATAATGAAGAATAGGGCAAGAGTGTTAAGACTAGTTTTTATGTTATTTGCAGTTTTTGGGATGTATTGATGCTGTATTTACCAGTTATGGCATCGCTTTTTGTTCGCTTTCGCGAAAGCGAAATTACCGAATCCGATATACTTTTAAATAGGTCTAGAATTTACCTTGATCGAGCTACTCACTTCTTAAACTCTTGACGGGATTTGCGAGTGCTGCTTTGATACTTTGAAAACCTACCGTAGTAATGGCTACAATACTTACTAGAGCTATCGCCATCATGAAAATGGACCATTCTATATCGATGCGGTATGAAAAGTCTTGAAGCCAGGTGTTCATGGCGTACCAGCCCAGCGGCAATGCGATGAGCGTAGCGACGCCTACCAGCTTTAGGAAGTCATAGGTAAGCTTCAAGGTAATTTGCCCTACGCTGGCACCCAGCACCTTGCGCACACCTATCTCTCTGCGGCGCTTTTGAGCGTTGAGCGTTGCAAGACCAAAAAGTCCCAGACAGGCAATAAAGATGGAAAGGCTAGTAAAGACTATGAATACACTTCCCAGGCGCTGATCTGCGCTATAGGTCTCATTAAAATCATCGTCCATAAAACTGTAGTCAAACGGTTGACCGGCGGCATGTTTGTTCCACAATCGTTCAATTTGATCTATAGAGTAGGTGATGTCCCCACCCTGTAGCTTTATAGCCATCATTCCAGTAGATCGGGAATTAAAAAGTGCCACTGCGCCTATATTCTCACGCATGTTTGCGTAATGAAAATCTTTTACCACACCTATTACGGTATAGGTGATGATCTCATCTTCTTCGGCCATTTCTACAAATCGTTTTCCTATAGCTTCTTGCGGGGTAAATCCCATGTTTGCGGCATTGGCCTCATTAAGGATGACGGCATTTTTATCTGTGGTGATGGATGCGTCAAAATCCCGACCAGCAATAAGTTCTAGGCCTATGGTCTTGATGTAGAACTCATCCACGCTCCATTCCTGCATCTGTAAAGCGTTTGAAATGTCACTTTGACCCTCGGGTAGAAAAGTGGTGTTGGATCTGTCTGATGGTGTGGGCATCTGGCTGCTTAACGTTGCGCTAGATACCATCCCAAGACTTTCCACTTCATCTTTAAAAGCGTCCAGTCGCTTGCCGGCCGAAAATGCATTGTCTACCAGCAAGACTTGTTCTTTACTGTACCCTAGATCTTTACTCTGTATAAAATCCAGTTGCTGGTACACTACCAGCGTTCCTATAATAAGTACTACTGCTATGGCAAATTGAAAAATGACCAATACGTTACGTATACCGCCACCGCCTGCATTGCCGGTACCTTCCCCTTTAAGAGTGTCAACCGGTTTAAACCTTGAGAGGAAAAAGGCGGGATAGCTGCCTGATAGAAGACCCAGTAACAATGTTGCGCCTAGGACCAATAGCCAGAACATAAGATTGTCGTAGGGAAATGAAATCTCCTTATCTGCCAGATCATTGAATGCGGGTAGCGTGGCAATGCAAAGTAATAATGCCACTATCATGGAAAATACTGCTATCAAACCAGACTCGGTCAAAAATTGCCAGACCAGTTCCAGTTTGTTAGAGCCTAGCGTCTTGCGTATTCCTACCTCTTTGGCTCGTTGAAGCGAGTGTGCCGTGGCCAGATTCATAAAGTTGACACACGCCAGAAATATCAAGAAAATACCTATGAACGAGAGGATGTATATGTTTTGAATGCTACTGGTCTCACTCATTTCAGAATCACGGTCAGAATGCAGATAAACCTCGCTCACAGGTGCAACGTAGTAGCGTATATAATCACCAGATGCCTGAAAGGACTCTGGTGTCATTGCTGGCATTACGGACTGAACCCAGGGCAACATATAGGTCTCTAGCATTCCTGCCACCTTATTGCTAAATTCCTGAACATCGCTGCCCTCGCGCAGCTTTACGTAGGTATAGTAGTTCATGCTCCCCCACAAGTTCATTTTAGATGGTGGATAGCCTTCCATGGACATAAATATGCCGTGATTGCGCAGGAATGAGTTTTTAGGTAGGTCTGGAATTACGCCTGTAATGAGAAACGTTTGATCGTTTCCAATTATAAAAGATTGTCCCACGGGATTTTCCTTTCCATAATGTGCTGCCGCCACGCTTTCACTTATGACTACGGTATTAGCTTTCTCAAGTGCAGTCTCCGTATTTCCAGCGCTTAGTTCTAGGCCCAGCATGGTGAAGACGTTAGCATCGGCATAGGTTGCGTCGCTACTTTTAAGGTTATCGGTGGTTTTTGAATCTCGTGCAAGCTGCTCGCCTTGATCGCGCAGTCTAGTAACCTCTTTTACCTCGGCAAAGTCTTTGAGCATTGCCGCAGCCATGGGCGCCGAAGTCTGGCTTGCCTTCATTGCGGCACCGCCAAATTTTATATCAGTATCCACGCGGTATAACTGGTCAATATCTTTAAACATCTGGTCGTGACCTAATTCATCAAAAACGTAAAACGCTATAAGTAGGCTGCCTGCCATTCCCACGGCAAGACCCAATACATTGATGATTGTAAGAAATTTACTTTTCTTGAGGTTTCTAAAGGCTAGTTTTATATAGTTTTTGAACATGGTGGGTTGTGTTATTGGGTTGCTAATTGCTGGTGGTCATTGTTGTAGTTGTGTTTCCTTAATTCTTGCTACTGGAGCTTATAAATTAATATGCTTACTTGTTTAGTGTGAGAATATCGGTTACCGCTTTCGCGAAAGCGTAATTCTCATGAACTCTATAAGTATTCATACGTAGCCAAATGAAATACTACGAGGACATGAACTCTAGGATCTGTTATGACCACTTTTTGATCGTATCCAGATGGTGCGTACCTCTAAATATTGATGTAGTAATCACAAATGACTGCAACTCTAGAAGAGTCCTATCAAAAAAAATAGACTTTAATATTTTAGGGCTACGGTCAGGTGAAAAATTTTCTTGAGCTATAAATCGTGTAGTTGCTAGCTTGCTTATCCAGTAAAGCGACTTCTACGCATTTACACGACAGCCGCTGCAGCTTTGGGCTGGGCTTTATATTCACTCAAGACGTTTTCAGTTACCTTCTGGCCATCAAGCATTCTTATAACCCTGTGACTGTACTTTGCATCGTGCTCGCTGTGCGTTACCATGATGATGGTGGTGCCAGCTGCGTTCAGTTCTGTAAGTAGGTCCATTACCTCGTTACCATTGCTGCTGTCCAGGTTTCCTGTAGGCTCATCTGCAAGGATCAATTTTGGATTGTTTATCACGGCTCTCGCTACCGCTACCCGTTGTTGCTGCCCACCAGAAAGTTGTTGTGGGAAGTGTTTCCTGCGGTGCATGATTTGCATCTTTTCCAGTACTTCATCCACTCTTTTCTTGCGCTCGGCTGGTTTTACACCAGTATAGATCAACGGTAGTTCCACGTTTTCAAAAACTGTGAGCTCATCAATGAGGTTAAAGCTTTGAAAGACAAATCCTATATTGTGCTTGCGCAGTTGTGAACGCTTGCGCTCGTTATAGCCGGCGACTTCTATCCCGTCAAAGAGGAAGCTGCCGCCATCAGGATCGTCCAGCAATCCCAATATGTTGAGTAAGGTAGATTTCCCGCATCCAGATGGTCCCATTATAGCAACAAACTCACCCTGTTCAACGTGGAAGGATAGTTTGTTAAGGGCTACGGTGCGCACCTCTTCGGTAGCGTAATACTTTTCTAGGTCTGTTATTTTTATCATGGTTTCTTTGTTGTGGCGCAAGCGTTGCGCCGTTACTGCTGGGTAGCGCAGGCGATGCGCTTTTACTGTTTTGTGGCGCAGGCGGTGCGCTTTTACATTTTGTTTTGAAGGCGGCCTTGCGACCGCCTTTCAAAAACGGTTGGCTAAAACTTTGGTTGGTTGGTATTTCTGATTGATTTTGAGGTAGATTAAGTTCCTATCATTAAACCGTCGGTGGGCGGAATCTCGAGGATGACTTTCCTGCCTTTACAAAAGGTTTCTCGTTCCAGTTACTGCGGTATCGCGGTGGGTTTTGTGTTGCTTTCATTTTTCTTTTTTTTGTGGCCCATGTGATGCGCCGTTACTATTGGGTGGCGCAAGCGTTGCGCCTTTGCTGTTGGGTGGCACATCGCATGCGCCTTTGCTGTATTTAATCTTTTAGTACGAGTTCTTCCACGTCGCCGTAGTTGTCATAACTACTGGTAATTACCCGGTCGTTAGGTTGAAGCCCACTTAGCACCTCATAGTATTCCGTATTTTGACTACCTATGCGTATCTCTTGTTTAAAGGCTTTCTTGCCATCTTCACTTATTTTAAAGATCCAGTTACCTCCGGTTTGTTGGTAGAAGCCACCCTTGGCGATTAGTAGGGCCTCTTTTTCCTGACTTAAGGCAAGTCTGATTTGTAAAGTTTGTCCTCTACGTATCTCATCAGGAACATTACCCATGAATTGCATATCTACCTGAAAACGGCCATTGTTTACCTGAGTATATACCTTTTTAATGCTTAAGTCATAGGGTTCATTGTTTATGGTTGCGGTGGCTGTTTGACCCGTGTAGATGCGGGATATGTAGTGTTCATCGATGTCTGCACGTACTTTAAATCCACTTAAGACATCAATCTGACCCAGACGTGAACCCTTGTTGATTGATTGTCCTATCTCTGCATCCAGCGCTGTAAGCTGGCCGTCTACCGGTGCACGCACTACAAGATCTGCTACCTTGCGGCGCATCAGTTCTAGGGCGTTTTGCGTACGGGCATAACTACTTTGCGCCTGCCCACTTTCTAGCCTGACAGCAATGGAATCCTGTTCCAATACCTGATTTGAAAGTGCCATGCGTTCCACCTGATACTCATAGGCGTTCTTACTTTGTATGTAGTCCTGTTTTGCGATGACTCCCTTGCCGAACAACCTGGTGTTAAGATCGTGCAGTCTCTTTGCCTCAATCAGACTATTTTCTACATCTGTGTTCTGATTAAGCCGGTTGATGGTATTTTGCCTCGCCTGGTTCTGAGAAATCTGCATCTGGGTAAGCAGGTTATACACAGATGTTTCTTGATTTACCAGGCTCAATTCAAGGTCAGTATTAGACAACCTCAAGATGGGTTCACCCTTTTTCATAATAGCACCGTCTTCAACAAATTTTTCTTCTACCCGACCACCCTCAAGAGCGTCAAGGTAGATGGTGGATATAGGAAGTACGACACCGTTCACCGGTATGTTTTCTTGAAAAACACCTTGCTGTACGGTATTAACTGAAACACGTTCAAGATCAACATTGAGTTTTGAGGCGCCAGTTGATGACATCAAGACAAAAACAATAAGACCTACAATAGCAAGAACGCCTACTGCCATTAGGATTTTTTGAATCGAGAATCGCTTTTTTTCTAAGGGAATGTCCATAATACTTTTAATCTTGCCAGTCTCTTTGTGATAAGTATGCCAAAACATTATTATATTGATAATAAGTGAGTTACGCTTCTTGGAATTATATAAGGGTGTACGGTAGCGATACACATTTCGTGCGTGATCGATACATGGAGCCCTGCCATAGCTAGAATTATAAAAGTTGAGACCCCAATAAAACTGCCCCTGGCTAGCTTACTTAGACAAAGACAAAGAGATATACAGATTAGTTTGAAGGTTACGCTTTCGCGAAAGCGGAACTCTATACTTAACACCTCTACATCTAAATCTCATTTATAGATTGTTGCATAAAATTGCTCAACTGTCGTAACATTGTGATATGCTCCTAAAAAACGCCAACATACTTATTATAGACGATGACGAGGATGTGCTCGTTGCGCTAAGACTATTGCTCAAATCAAGGGTCAACCAGGTGGTGACAAACAAGAATCCCAACAATATCCTGAACTTGATGAAGGCAACGCGATTTGATCTGGTCATACTGGATATGAATTTCAATGGACTGGTAAATACTGGTAACGAGGGAATTTTCTGGCTCAATAAGATCAAGCAGTCCTATCCTGACATGTTGCTTATTTTGATTACTGCCTATGCAGATATCGACCTGGCCATAAAATCATTAAAACGTGGCGCAACAGATTTTATGGTAAAGCCCTGGAAGAATGATAAGTTACTGGCAGGAATCACAGAGGTGCTAAAAGAGAAAAACTCAACTAGCACAAAAAGGATTGCTAGTCATACAGCAAAAACCCAAATTATAGGGGATAGTGAGTCCATGCAAGATGTTTTCATGAAAATTGAAAAAGTCGCCCCGACAGACGCAAATATTCTAATTCTAGGCGAGAATGGTACAGGTAAAGAACTGGTAGCTCAATCCATACATGAAAAGTCGTTGCGTAAGGACGGTCCATTCATCAAGGTAGATGTGGGCTCCTTGACAGAATCGCTTTTTGAGAGTGAATTGTTTGGCTATAAAAAAGGAGCTTTTACAGATGCCCGTGAAGATCGCAAGGGTAGATTTGAAGCTGCAAATGGAGGTACGCTTTTTCTAGATGAAATAGGTAACATCACACTCAGGCAGCAGGCTAGGCTGCTTAGTGTACTGCAAAATCGCAAGGTGATCCCGCTAGGTTCAAATACTCCCGTTCCCATCGACATCAGATTGTTGTGCGCGACAAATGTGGATCTAAGCCAGCTGGCAGATGAAGGTAAATTCCGCAAGGATTTGATTTATCGTATCAATACCGTGGACATTACCATCCCGGCGTTGCGTAACAGGGGAGAAGATATCATCCTACTAGCAAACCATTACGTCAATTACTACACACAGCAATACGGCAAGCCTAAAATGGAACTTGCGCCCGATCTTAAGCAAAAGCTCAAAAAACATCCATTTGCTGGAAATGTGAGAGAATTGCAACACGTTATGGAGCGAGCAATTATCATGTCAGATGGCGAGAACCTGCGCGCTGGAGATCTTCAATTCTCCAGTCTAGAAACTGCCGTTCCACAGATGGATGAAAACGAGGTCAATCTGGAATTACTGGAAAAAAACACGATTTTAAAAGTCATTGAACGCAACAACGGCAACATTACAAAAAGTGCAAAGGAACTGGGACTTACTAGAACTGCCTTGTACAGGAGACTGAACAAGCATGATCTATAAGGGTTATATTTTCTCACTTACCTGGAGGGTAGGCTTTTTAGTCACCGCAATTATATTGTTTGCATTTGGTCTGGCGCAGTCACAGCCCTACATGATTGCGGTGGGTAGCATATTAAGTGTTATATCGATTTACAACATCTACAAATTTGTAATCAGGAGATTCCTGGAAATGGACGATTTCTTCCAGTCCATTAAATACAGGGATTTCAGTAGACATTTTGTGGAAACTAAAGGTTCCCAGGACATCAGGACCCTGCATACTGGCTTCAATCTGGTAAACAGTACGATTAAATCAATTAATTCTGAAAGGCAGGCGCAGTTTCTCTACCTTCAAAAGATCCTAGAAATGGTGGAGGTGGGAATTATCGCCTATAATGTAGAGACAGGCGAGGTCATGTGGTGTAACGATAGTATGCTGGAAACTCTCGACTTCCCATTGTTTAAGAACATAAGTTTTGTGGAAACACGCAAGCCATCAGTTTATAGTGAGCTTTTTGAGACTTATCATTCCACCACCACGACCACTCAATTGAAAGTGGGACAGGAACTTATCAAGGTTTTAATTACCGATACCGTTTTTAATCTTGATGATAATTCCTTTAAATTGATCGTGTTGCAAAACATTGATCGACCACTCAATCAAAATGAAAGCGATTCATGGAAAAAGCTTTTGAGCGTGATGACCCATGAAATCATGAACAGCATCGCGCCCATTTCTTCACTAGCTGAAACACTAGAGGACCACATAAAGCAGGATCTTGAGAATCAAGAAACCACTATAGACAAGGCAGATCTTCTTGCCGGTATAGGTAGTATAAAGAATAGAAGCCTGGGCCTCATGCAATTTGCAAAAACCTACCGCAGTCTCAACAAGGTTACCCAAGTAAATAAATCCCTTACCACGGTTGCAGATCTTTTTGAGAATATCCACAATCTATTGCTGCCTACCATAATCGATAAAGGTGTTCTTGTCGAATTTGATGTATCTAAAAGCCTCCAGTTACTTATAGACCATCATCTGATCGAGCAGGTATTGATCAATCTAGTGCTTAATGCTATGGAAGCTGTAGAGGCCGTGGAAGGAGGTAAGATTAAGGTTAGTGCGTTCAAAACCCCTCGAGGCAATATAAATGTAGTTGTTATTGATAACGGAACTGGTGTTCCAGACGAGATCAAAGAAAATATTTTCATACCATTTTATAGTACAAAAAATCGAGGTAGTGGTGTTGGTTTAAGTTTATGCAAGCAGATAATGACCCTACACCAGGGCAAGATTCAGGTAGAGGATGCACCAGAGGGTGGTGCTCTGTTCAGGTTGGTTTTCCCACAGTAAGCGCGGGGTTTACGCTTTCGCGAAAGCGTAATAAACCTCATTCTATAATTTTAAAGTTCATACTCTAAGCTTATTAAACTGCTGATGTGTTAAGTTGATGTTAGAACCTATTTTGTTTAACTTTTGCTTAAAATAAGTAAACAAATATGCCAATTAGTTTTGAAAAAAAAACACTATGAAAAACTTCAACAACATTTTAAAATTTGCGCTTTGCGCTATTTTATTCACCGGGTTTGCTTCATGTTCTGACGACGACGATGCATTGAATCAAGGGCCTACTGCCTACGATCTTTTATTAACTAGCCCCAATTACTCTAGTTTAAGAGCCGCCGTTGATGCTGCTGGACTTACTGCTACCCTCGCAGACCCTAACGCTGACCTGACAGTATTTGCTCCAGATAATACCGCATTTACAAGTTATCTGGATGGAATAGCCCTGGAAGATGTTCCAGTTGCAGCCCTACGTAATATATTATTGAACCATGTCATACAGGGTGAAGTGCTAGCTAGCCAATTTACAACCGGTTATGTGAAGACAAGTGCTTCAAACTCAGGGGGTGATGCGCTGGACATTTATGTACTTGCAGATGAAGATGGCGTGCTTATCAATGACTATGTGGCCGTCGATGTAGCTGATAATATGGTAAGTAATGGCGTGGTGCACCTAGTTGATGAAGTGCTCGCTCCATCTGTTATAACAGATTTTCTGGATGCAGATGAGAACTTCTCGGTATTGTTGACCGCTATCAATCAGGAAAATCTTTTTGACACACTAGAAGACGAGAATGCTACTTTTACAGTATTTGCACCTAACGATGCGGCATTTACAGCGCTGATAGATGAAGATCCCAACGATGATATTGACAACGCTGGCGATATACTGGGTCTTTCAAATCTTTCTGACATACTTACCTATCATGTGGTAAGCGGTGCGGCCGTGAGAGCGGGTGACATTATGAATGGAATGACGGTTAATCCGTTATTTGATAATCCCAACTCATCATTTACGATCTCAACATCTGGAGCAAATCCAGTAATTACTGATGGGGCAAGTAGAAATACCACCATTATTGCAAATGATGTAACAGCGGTAAATGGCGTAGTGCATGTTATTGATAATGTACTACTTTCTAATTAACGATTAATTCGATTGATTTTAAACCCACGTACTCCGTGGGTTTATTTTTTAAAATGTTTGCGCGGTAAATATTCTTCAAAGTATTGGATAATGATTGCTTTAACTTAACTGCGCTGGCACTAGGCATCGATTCACGGTATGTTATCCTTGAGTTTTTAATTGATACCACAAACCCCTACCTAAATTGGGAAGCGTTTTACAAGAGCTTGAATAACCATATTAATATAGTAAAATGGTACAAGAGTATTATACAATTCCAGAATTAAGAGGTTATAAACCATTCTGTTATTAATCCACTTGAAAAAAGTGAACTATAGTTTAAACAATGGGTATAATAGTTGATCAGGGTTTCTCAAAAATCGATTTTGAAAGTTGTTTACATTAGTTTAATGAGTTTGATTTTTTGTGTGAGGTGTGTGCCCGTTAAAACACCGCCCAAAATTAAACGTTATAAAATTGAATGGGGACACGATTTTTATAAGGAATTGCCCCGTAATCACGCGTTCATCTTTGAAGATCCCAAGCCAGAGTTCGAGTTTTACAAATACATAAGCACTAAATATGATGTTAGTATTCAAAACGCCGATTTTGACGTTGCCGTAGAGGTAAGCGGGAAGCTCTTTTACCTCAGTTTTTATGAGGTAGACTATGTGGGCAGTAAAATAAATGTAATGGGAATGGTCATCGATAAAGCATTACAAGGAACCGCCTTAGGTTCGGTGGTAGAAGATAGGCAAGGGTACGTGCGACACGGCGATGAAAAGTGGTATATCGTTATGGAAGCGAGGTCTTCAGATGGATTTGATGCACTCCATCCAGATTATAAGGATCGCACTTTGATAGTTGACTATTTGGAAAACATGCGGCAGCAATACCTTGACCTACAAAATTATAATGATGCGTTACTGCTGGATTAAAGTCGGATACTAGACTACATCGAGCAATCCAAAACATAAAAAAACCCAGTTTGATACTGGGTTTTTTAAGTGGAGTCGGAGGGATTCGAACCCTCGTCCAAACGAGCGATTTTATCGCTTTCTACATGTTTAGTTTCCGTTTGATTTCAGTTGTCATGCCGGTCAGAAACTACCAAAATAACACTTGGCTTCAATTGAGTTTCTCTATTACATCAAAGCCCTGTAACAGATAGATCTACTTTTACGAAGTCTAAAAATCAGCCGCCGCAAATCAAGGCTGCTGGAAGACTTCCCGCTTGCTTACCTAGTAAGCCGAGGCATTATCCTACTGTAATTCAGATTATGCAGCTAGGGCGTAGTTGTTCTCGCCGTTTAAAAAAGATGAATCATGAGATTTAAGAGCTATGTTCCAGCGCTCTACATGCTTACAACAAACTCAGTCCCGCTGTCAAAACCAGTCGACCCCGATAATCATACTAGTAAAAATTACCAGCATCGCAATATTACAACAACCGCACCATATCAACGAGAGCACAGAAGAATAAACAGTTGTTAAAACTTTTGCAGTTTAAAGTGCCACTGCTACTTTTAATCAAAAACTAGCATGAGCCAGAAAGACTTACAAAGCCAGCAAGCCGTTGAAAAGTTACAACAACTTGCAGAGGGAATCGACTTTTGCATGATGTCCACAGATCTGGATAGCAAGCCGTCGCACATCATTCCCATGAGTACCAAAGACGTGGATCAAGATGGGTGTATCTGGTTTTTAAGCGGACGGGATAGTACACACAACGCAAACATCCTTAAGCAAAATGATATTCAATTGATATACGCGCAGCCCAGCGATATGGAATATCTAACGCTGTATGGAACTGCCCAGATCTTTACGGATGTAGCCATCATTAGGCGATATTACAGTAGTAGTGATGATGCCTGGTTCAATGGAGTTACAGATCCTAATGTAAGTGCTATTAAGGTTACTCCCAAAGAAGCATATTATTGGGATACTAAAAATGGTAAACTGACTACATTTCTTAAAATGGGTATAGGCGCTGTAACGGGTAAGCAACAGGATCTAGGAGAAGAGGGTAATCTCAATTTGTAAGATTAAAATCTGACCAGTATGTATTCATCCGTCTTCCTATTGTAATAGCTATAATAAATAGTATCGCGATGGTTAAATATATCGACCTGAAAGGGTTTGATATTGTCTGTGTACAGGTCTATTTTGTCCCAGATGTTATCGACAACCTCGACATCCAGATGTTGCAAGTTGCCGTCAAACAAACTGATGATATATACTGATTTTGAATTGACTCCCGCATTATAGGACATAAAATAGGGGTTTGAATAGTATCCAAAGTCCATGTTATTATTGCCGCCTAGCATAACTCCTGTGGCAGCGCCCATTACCACGCCAGCTATAAATAACCCTGCATTCTCAGCCTCTTTGGTGCCGCCTATGGTAACCTCTAGTTCATTATTTACCCGATGTACACTAATTCCTGGATTAGAATTTTTCATTTTGCGCAAGAGCTGCTTTGGTTTGTCTAATTCTCTATAGTTTGCGTACGCCCCACCCAGTTGAGTAATCGGTGTATTAGCAAACGGAATGATTGAGTCCTGTTTGTTTACCGTAAGCATTTTTAATTTTTCACTAGTCTCCGCATCGGTCACTTTAAATAGCATGCGCTCACTACTTACAGCTACTTGATACAACAGTCCCTCATGCAAATAAGAGTTTGACTTAAATGTGCCGTCTTCATTTAGACCATCAACAGCATGGTCGTAGGACTTAATAGACATCGTTTTATCTTCAAGAGAAATGGTAAAAACGTCAGTCCTTTTTCTGTCCAGGTCGATGGATAAAATGAGTGACCCTCCTTTCACGAGTAGTTTGCTGCTAGTGGAAACTTGTTCGATTGAATTAGGTAAATCCTCTTCAAGTACTTGCAGGGTAGTGTAGCCTATACTTCTTTGAGACTTTGTTTTAAGTGCTTTGTGGATGAATTGTGAGTTTGAGGAACTATACGGATGGTATTCATAATCCTGAGTAGGGAAGACGGTCTGATCATTTTCTGCGCCTTTCTCAATTTCATGAAGTACAAGTTGTCTTTGAAGATTTAGGCTCAGAATATAGAACTTACGATTATAGGTGAGTCCGTGTAAGTAAGTTTCTTTTTTCAACTCAAATGCTGATTTTTCCAGTGCAACCCTACCATTAATCGGATCATATTTGAGTTGGGCGAATTTGCTCTTTCGAGAATTTGCAAAAATTAGTGAAACCGAATGATCTTCATTAACGATAGTGGTTATGAACTCTTCAAAATTGCCCAGTCTAGGCATTTTAAGGACGATATCCTCTACTACTTGTAAATTGATATCTCGTCTAAGATGACGTAATTGTCCTCGTTCAATTATTAAGGTATTAAGGAGGGAGTCATTGCCCGTATAATGGACCGGTAGGGCACTTTTTTTTATTTTATCTATAGAATACTTGCTGACCTCAAGCTGGGCAGCGGCAATCTGGGTTGTTATAACACAAAGAACAAGTAAGAGAAAGCGCATCATTCTTCAAAGATACTTATAGGCATGTTGAATTTGATAGGTTGAGGCTTGTAATAAAATAGTCATTGTTATGACTATTTAAAATTGAAGCAATAACTGGTCATGGTAGTTTCTATAGGCTCCTAAATCATAGCAGCAGGACTTAAAACTTAGTTACTCAATGCGATAGTGGTTTGTAGTCGATATAGTCCACTATCATGCGTTGGGGGAATACGGTTGTTCCATCTGGAGCGCCGCTCCATGTGCCTCCTACAGCGATATTCAATAACAGAAAGTGGGGTTGATGAAATTCAGTCTTTTCTGCTCCGGTAATGTTAAAAGTAGCATACGAGGTACCGTCCACTTTCCAGATTAATTCCGTCTCGGTCCATTCTAGGGTAAAAATGTGGAAATCATCAGCAAATTCTGCTTTATCGAGCTTATAGCTTTTTGAACCCATGCTGGAGTGATTTTCTTTTCTATTGGCATAATGCGCGTTTGCCTCAACCACACCATTATCTCTTGATCCATACAATTCGAGAATATCAATTTCCCCGCACATGGGCCAGCGCGTATCCCCGCCATTTTCATCAATATTCTCTCCCAGAGTCCAGAACGCCGGCCACAAACCAGCACCTCTAGGAAGCTTGATTCTAGCCTCAATAGTACCGTATAGAAAGGTTCTCTTCTGCGCGGTATTCAATCTAGCAGATGTAAAACTGTCACTTCCCAAACCGTCATTTCTTTTATTTAGTGAAATGATGAGTTGGTCATTTTCAATAAATGCATTCTCCACATGGTCCGTGTAGCGCTGTAACTCTTTATTGAAGCGACCGGCTTTTTCTACCTGTCTGTTCCAGGTGGAACCATCCAGTAGTGTATCATTAAATTCTTCCCTCCATGGAGTGGTAACTAGACTACTTGACACCTCTGCTATCATTTTCTCTTTATTACTCTGCTCCACGCCCTTTCTGTTTTTTAAAATTCCCTGATCCATTTTATCTGCACAAGCAACAAGTGTAACCAGTAAAATGCAATAGATCAGTTGCCTAGGAATTAATGGTTTGATTTTAAAAAAGCTGAGCTGTACCATTGAATTAAGATTTTATGTAAATTGATAAGTGCTTTAAATATAAGACCTAGTGAACTACGTAAACCTCTTTACCCAGCAGGGAAAGAGGTTTAAAACCAACTAGGGGTTAAAAGCTATTTGACTATCAATAGATTGTCAGTTGCCGTAGGATTAAGTGGGCAAAAGTAATAGTACTCGCCAGTGGTTAGGTGGGTTACCTTGGACCTTTGTTTACTATTGTTTGCTACTTGCTGGGTAACATAGGCAGTCTGGATATGATTCTTTGGATTAGAGATATCACTACCTTTTTTTACAAGAACAAACCCCACGTTGTGGCCCACGTTGTTGTTCTCTATCTCAAAAATATAATCACCTGGGGAGACGGTAACTTTTTTCTGCACAAATTCTCCTATAATTTGCTCCAGGTTAATGACTTGAGGAGCGTCTTTCTTCATAACCATTTGAGATGATTTGCCCATGCTGTGTTGCGCAGCAGCAGTTTTTTGGGCGTTGACCGTAAGGATTCCGGCTGCTAGTACGATGAGGGTTGCGATTACTTTTTTCATAATATAATTTTTGTTTGTTGTTATGGTACAAAGATGGCTAGGTCACGACCGGCTATAAATGCAGTCAATTCCCCACTTATATTACATAGTTCCCTATCAGGGTAATACAATCGATTTCCTATCTTGCTCACTTAACGTTGCATAGATGAAGTTTGCCATAATTAAAGAACGCAAGAACCCACCAGACAGGCGTGTGGTCTTTACTCCCAGACAGTTGAATGAGCTGGATCACGCTTTCGCGAAAGCGGAATTCATAGTAGAATCATCGCCCATAAGAGTATTTAGTGATGACGAGTATCGTGCCTATAACATCCCGGTGGTGGACGATGTAAGCAATGCAGATGTTTTTTTGGGTGTCAAGGAAGTGCCGGTCGCAGCCTTGATCCCAGGCAAGAAATACTTCTTCTTCTCCCATACCATTAAGGAGCAGCCCTATAACAGGGATCTGTTACGTGCCATCCTGGAAAAGAAAATTGAATTATACGATCACGAGACCATCACTCGTAAAAATGGATCCAGGTTAATCGGTTTTGGTCGTTATGCAGGAATTGTAGGCGCCTATAACGGATTCAGGGCGCTAGGATTGAGGGACGGGATATTTGAACTTCCCAAGGTCGAGAACTTGCCAGACTATAAGGCAGTAAAGGTAGAACTGGACAAAATAAAGGAGTTCCTGCCGCCTATCAACATTTGTGTGACAGGATCTGGAAAGGTTGCTGGTGGTATACGTGAAATTCTTGAACAACTCAACATACGTGAAATCAAACCAAAGGAATATTTACAACTGCACTCATTTAAAAATACGCAAACCGTATTTACCCAGCTAGATGTAGTGGACTATTACATACGTAAAGACGGTCACAAACCCACCAAAACCGAGTGCTATAACAATCCAGAGCTGCTAGAAAGTGATTTCATGAAATTTGCCAGTGTGACGGATATGTTGATAACGGGACATTTTTACGGTAGTGATGCGCCCTATTTCTTTACAAGAGAAGATGCACGGCATCCAGATTTTAAAATCAACCTGGTGGCAGATGTAAGTTGCGACATCGATGGTCCCATTGCCAGTACCATAAGACCCAGCACCATAGCAGAACCCATTTACGGTTACGATCCGGCGACCGCCAGCGAAGTAGATTTTAAAAAAGCTGGAGTTATTACCGTAATGGCAGTAGATAATTTACCCTGTGAATTGCCGCTGGACGCTAGCGAGGGCTTCGGCGATATGTTCATGGAACACGTGATCCCAGCCTTTTTTAATGGCGACAAGAATGGAGTTCTAGAACGAGCGCGCATGACTACCCCTGACGGTAAACTTACTGAGCGGTATGCATACCTCCAAAAGTTTGTAAATGGCGACCTCACACAATTCTAGTTTTTTAAGCTCATTGCTAATGTTTATCTAAGGTTGCGGCTATTCATAAGCACATAACTATTTTGTGGTCATGAAAGCACGTTATCTAAAACATACCCTCAATTTTAAAAAACCCGCAGGGACATCCCGTGGTGTTCTTGAGAATAAGGATACTTATTTTATCGTGATAGAAAGCGATACTGGAAAGGGGCTGGGGGAGGTCAACCTGTTCCGTGGGCTTTCCATCGATGATAGAGATGGCTTTGAGAAAAAGCTACAATGGACCTGTGACCATATTACTCTAGAACCCGCAAAAATTATTGCGGCATTGCAAGAATGGCCTTCAATCCTCTTCGGTTATGAAATGGCTATAAAATCCTTTCAATCTACTGACCCGTTCACTCTTTTTCCCTCACCGTTTACTGAGGGGGTTGCAAGTATCAACATCAACGGACTCATCTGGATGGGTCAACAGGAGGATATGCTGGACCAGATACAGGAAAAAATCAATGCTGGTTTTGATTGCATCAAAATGAAGATAGGCGCCATCGATTTTGAGACTGAACTAGAATTGCTACGTTCTGTGCGATCACGCTTTCGCGAAAGCGAGATTACCCTAAGAGTCGATGCAAATGGGGCCTTCAAACCAGCCGAAGCTATGGAGAAACTGCAGCAACTTGCCGATTACAGCATTCATAGCATTGAACAGCCTATAAAACATGGACAGTGGGAAGATATGGCGCGATTGTGTGAAGAATCACCCGTGGACATCGCACTGGATGAAGAACTTATAGGACTATATACCAGGGAGCAAAAGCTGGATTGCCTACAAACCATTCAACCACAATATATCATACTTAAACCAGCCCTAATCGGCGGTTTTGCAAGTAGTCGGGAGTGGGTCGACCTGGCATTGCGACATAAAGCAGGCTGGTGGATCACCAGCGCGCTGGAATCAAACGTGGGACTCAATGCCATCGCTCAGTTTGCCTATACGCTAGGTGTACAAATGCCACAAGGATTGGGAACCGGATCGCTATTCACTAACAATATACCGGCACCTCTCCATATAGAACGCGGCAATTTGTGGTGTAACAAGCAGGGAGAGTGGAACACTAATGAAATAAATTTCTAGAATGTATATAGAACAAGGCTATAAAGGTGATTTGGGCGCCTGGAACTTTATTGTCATCCCCGTGCTTTTTATTCTCTTTATGGCGGTTAATTACGTTTTTGCCCTATCGCTTGCAGACCAGGGGAAAAGTGTGGAGGAAAGCATGCAGGCCATGATCAACAGCATGGGTAAATTACCGTTTTTGGTTTTTAATTTGCTAGTTTTTGCGGTAGGACTGGCCGCGGTTTTCTTGTGGACTAAATATATCAATAGGCAATCGATAACCAGTCTCACCACCTCCCGACGTCACATTGACTGTAAACGTGTTTTTTTCATGTTTGTGTTTTGGGGTGTGTTGTCCCTGTCCATGATCCTTCTAGGAGTTTATCTAGAACCAGAAAGCTTTGTTTTCAATCTGGACTGGGGTAGGTTTATTCCTTTACTGATTGTTGTAGTACTTTTAATACCGATCCAAACCAGTTTTGAGGAATACTTGTTTAGAGGTCAATTCATGCAGGGTCTTGGCATTGCAACTGGAACACGCTGGGTACCGTTTATAGTAACTTCGGTTATGTTTGGTTTGATGCACGGGGCAAATCCCGAGGTTGAAAAATTAGGTTGGGAAGTTATGATCTTTTACATAGGTACTGGTTTTTTACTGGGGGCAATGACATTACTAGATGAAGGGCTGGAGCTGGCATTGGGATTTCATGCCGCAAACAATATGGTCGCCGCACTTATGGTAACTTCTACGTGGACTGCGTTGCAAACAGATTCCGCGTACCTGGATATTTCTGAGCCCAGCTTTTCCTGGACTGACGTTTTACCAATCGTAATAGGATACCCGATTATCTTGTTGATTCTGGGACGTGTTTATAAATGGAAAAATTGGGGTAGCAAGTTATTTGGCAAGGTGATGAGTGAAGAAGAATTTTATAGCTTTGAAAATACCCCACAACAAGAAACCGCAATATGATACCCAAGATTCACCCTTTGTTTAAATTGAATGGAAGGCCCCTGGACCATGAGGGACTCATGATCGTTGCCTATAGTTATATAAAGGAAGGTGAGCCTTGGGAACGTGAGATTGGAGATTTTCTTTTGAATTGGCTGGATGATTTTGACTTTGTAACGGTACTTTCCAGCGGTTCTACGGGTACTCCAAAACCTATTAGGCTGTATAAGCAACACATGGTCAACAGCGCAACCCTAACTGAGGAGCGCTTTAATATTCACGAGGAAAGTATTGTACTGAGTTGCCTGCCATATTCCTATATCTCGGGTAAGATGATGATGGTAAGAGCATTGCACAGCGGTTGGGATCTGGATCTGGTTGAACCTTGTGCCAGTCCACTTAAAAATGCGACAAAACGCTATGATTTTACGGCAATCACTACCTATCAACTTAAAAACTCACTCGACTACCTGCATAAATCAAGAAAAATAATAGTGGGTGGTGGACCCATTTCCACGCAACTGATCAATGAACTGGACGGTAAGCACAGCAAAATTTACCATACATACGCGATGACTGAAACCGCTTCCCACATTGCGGTACGCAAACTGCATCCCGAGTATTTTGACACATTTGAGTTACTTCCTAATATAAATGTTGCCCTGGATGATCGTGGTTGTCTGGTAATCAGTGCCAGCGAGATTCTTCCAGACACGTTGATTACTAATGATCTGGCTCAAATAGATGACAACGGTAGGTTTAAGATCCTAGGTAGGGTAGATAATGTTATCAATACGGGTGGAGTAAAAGTCAATCCTGAAGAGATTGAGCAACTATTATCATCGCTATTAAAAAAAGAGTTTTTTATCACTAGTGCAGACGATGAGCTCCTAGGTCAACGCGTTGTACTAGTTATTGAGGGAGAAGATATAGATTACGATCAAATTATAAAGGATGCCCAGTTATCAAAGTACCAAAATCCAAGAGAAATTGTGTGTATAGATGAGTTTAAGCACACACATACAGGCAAAATAGATAAAAGAGCTACGTTAAATAGTGTAATCAATCAGGGGTAATCTAGAAGAGATATTACGTAAGGTGAACTAGATAATCAATCGGTTTTAATTTCAAGCTTGTTCAATAGTTGCACAATAGTCGCCATCTCGTATTCAGTCAAGTTTCTGGTAAGTTCTTGTTCTACTTCATCCACCCTAGGATTGATAAGTTCCAGTAATTCACAACCTTTTTTTGTGATTGTAAGTTGAATTTGCCTACGATCATCAGTAGATTGCACGCGTTCTACAAGGTTTTTTTGTATGAGCTTATCAATGACTCTTGTTGTATTTGATTTGGAATGGATCATATCCCGATTAACGTCTTGCAAACATGCTGGACGCCCTTTGCGGCCCTTTAAAATCCTGAGAACATTAAATTGCTGAATAGTCAAATTATATTCCTTTAAACAAACACAAATCTGTTCAACAAAAAGCGTGGATCTTTTAATTATTCCAGTTACGACATCTCGAGAAATAGAGATTTTTATAGGATTCATTTCTGTAATCATAATTACAATTGGTTGTTACGAATATAAGGATATTACTGAATACCTTTATAATCAATCGTTTAAGTGTAGGAAAACATTACACTAGCTTTATTAAGAAAATTTTAATAAGAGTATATATTTGCACGCAAAATAAAACATCTTGATGAAAATATTTATTACGGTTGTCGCCTTGTTGGTAATGACTTGCACACTTGCACAGACAGAAAATGGATGGGGTTTAAAAGGTGGTTTAAACTACTCTGGCGTAGGTGACCTTAAGCAAGGGACTATGGCCATTGTAGAAAATCCTGATAGCAACTTTGGTTTTCATGCAGGTGTATTCAATAAGTATGATATAGGTCCCATCAATTTAAGAGTTGAATTGTCGTATGCATCCATTTCTAGCGATTTTAATGATGCCACCTTTAAGTTGAGAAAGGTTGATCTTCCCGTCCTAGCCGGTTTTAGTGTTGTTGGACCACTTGAATTTTTTATAGGACCTGCGGCACAGGTCATCGTATCAGCAGATATTGATGACATCAGTTTTAAGGACATAGAAGACAGGATTACAGTAGGCGCGCAAGCAGGCTTTTCATTTGGTTTAGGTAACTTTGGGGTTGATGTTAGGTACGAGCGCGGTTTTACGGCTAGTGAGTTTAATTTTATAAGTGATAGAGTAGGAGCGGGTGCATTTTCACTAGATGCGAGACCTGAACAGATCATTTTAAGTGTGAGTGTTATTCTGTAATTCTAAAATTTAAGGAAGGACGCTTACAGTTATTAAAATGTGGATCAAATCTATCGACCTAGAGTTTGTGTAGTATTGTTTTGATCTAGATTACAATTTTTATCAAGAATCGGTTTACTTAACTTGAATTGATTTGATGTCTAGTTTAAAGATTTCGTTTCTTTTATTTCCTATCAAAAAAGCGAGTTCTTCAATTTGATTTGCGTGGAAGTTCTCCAGATCAACCTTGCGTCCCCTCCAGCTCGCATACATTTCATTTAGAGGAATGTTTATTTCTTGCCATTCACCGGTAGTTTCAAACTCATAGAGGTAAGAGTAATAATCATCGCTATTTTTTTTGAAGCGTAGCTGGTAAGATTTGCCATCGCCCTTGACCTGTAAGACAGCGATACTGCAATCTTTAATATTCATCTGGTCAAAGTTGCGCCTTACGCTAGCAAATCCACCGTTGTTTGCTGTACTTACCTCCCCGTAAAACGATGCGTATTGGTTGTCTTTCAATTCAAATTTTGCGCTACTCCTGCCGCCCATAACGGTGTCATTGACTACATACCAGTCATCCAGGTGGGTCGCTTTCTCAAAGTTGACTAGAGTTACTAGATTGGTCATGGCGAGTATTATTAGAAGTGCTCTTAACACACCGCTAAGCTACTTTGACAACCTTATGGTTTGTCTAAAGATTGTTTTAAAACCACCAAGACCTTCTATTATTTCTTTTGTACGCGGGTTAGGTCCAGTAGATTGGTAGCATTAGAACTAAATCCTGAAACTTCTTTACTTACAAAACGCACACTCTGATCATAATATAATGGTATGGTTGCTGACTTGGCTACAATAATGCTGTCCATTTGTACGTACAGTTTTTTTCTAGTCTCAGGATCTTTTATACTTATGGACTGCTCGTATAGCAGATCATAGTCTGCGTCTGTAAAATAGGAGTAGTTAGAGCCCGATGGTGGATAATTCCTTGAATAGAATAAGGCGAGGTAGTTTTCGGCATCTGGATAATCTGCAATCCAGCTACTACGGAATATCTCCAGTTGCCCAGCCTTGCGCGCTTGTCTCAGGGACGACGGGGGCATGACTTCTATAACAACTGCGATACCTACGCTTTGTAATTCCTTTTGTATAAACTCGCATAGATCTAGATAATTGGCTCCTGTAGCAATGTTTATGACTGGTTGCTGTATACCAGTTTCATCCTTAAATGTCTGTAGTTCCTTACGTGCCTTATTTAAATCATAGGAGAAGCCCTTTACAACGCCGCCGCCGGGAAGTCCGTCCGGTACAAACCCCATGGTCGCTGGGGTGCCTATGTTATTTCTCAAATATTTCATCATCTTAACCCGGTCAAAACCTAGATTTATCGCATTGCGCAGGTGAATGTTATTTAAAAGGCTATTGGGATTGGACAAATTCATTCCTAGATATTCCGTATTTAGAAAAGGGGCTTTAACTAGATTAATGCTGCTGCGATACCTCTCTTTTAATTTACCGTTTGTAGTTAACAGTTCATCCTTATAACTGGGATCTAGGCCATTGATAAAATCGAGGTTGCCCTGGGTAAACTCCAGAAATTCACTTTGTTTATCATTTTTGAAAGTGATCGCAACCGCTTCTAGGTAAGGTAGCCGTGCTCCATCCTTATCATGCTCGTGATAGAAAGGGTTTTTACGCATTACCATTTTGACATTTTCCTCCCAGCGCTTAAGATAAAATGGACCGGTGCCACGCGGGACAGATCGCAATTCTTCACTAGAGGTCGATTGGGGTATAACGCTACAATATTTCATGGTCAATACCCCCAAAAATGCGGGATAAGGTTGGTTTAACTTGATAATCAAAGTTTGTGGTGCAGGTGCCGTAATTTGTTCTACATACTGCATCGTCCAGCTAGCGGGAGAGGCAAGGTCGGGATCCATTAACCGCTCTAATGAAAATTTAAAATCTAATGATGTGACTTGTTCCGCTTTCGCGAAAGCGGTATCACCCGAAGCACTATGAAAATACAGATGCTCTTTTAAATAAAAGGTATAAGTCATTGCGTCGTCACTTACAAGCCATGACTGTGCGAGATCAGGAATTACGTTTAGGTTGTGGTCCAGTTTTACCAGTCCATTATAAAGCAGGTTGCAAGCCCAGATATTGCGCTGATCTTTTGCAAATGCAGGATCTAGACTTGTGATGTTTGCGTGTTCATTATACCTAAAAACCGTAGTGTCGTCAATTGCTACCTGAGTTTTGCAGGAATTGAATAGGCTTATAAGTAAAATCGGGAGTAGTAGGCTCCCAAGTGATTTTTTAAATATCTGCATAACTCACGCCTATTTGATCCAGTACTTGAGCTATGGTTTGCGACAAGTCTAATGAAGATTTATGATTGACCATTGGGCTTTCTCTCTCTCCCTTCAAAAGGCAATCTCTCACGTGAACGATTTGATGGTACAAACCGTGACCCTCTATACCAAATTCATGCGTTTGCTTTTTTAAACCATCTAAGTTCACCACCACCTCATGCGCATGGTGAAACGGGTTTTCTAGGGTAATACTTCCTTTTTCACCGTGGATTATAGCAACCGCACCCGTATTGACTAGAAATGAGCTCTGCAAATTGCATTGTGCACCGGCATAATCTAATATTATATCACAATGCACATCAACACCATCCCGTATGACGGCATGGGCAATTACTTTCGTTGGTTTGCCCAGTAAAAGCTGACAAAGGTAAATGGGATAGAGTCCAATGTCTAGAATTGTGCCGCCTGCCAGCTGGCGTTTTAATAATCTAGCAGGCGCCTGGGTTCCTAGTCTAAAACCAAATTTTGCATCGATAGATACAATTTCACCTATATCACCTTGTGCAATGTTTTCCAGAACGTACTGCATTGAGGGAATAAACCGCGTCCATAAACCTTCCATTACAAAAACTTGAGCCTCACGTGCTTGCGCAAAACAATGGATTACTTGATCGATAGTAACACCCATAGGCTTTTCACATAAAACTGCTTTACCGTTTTGAATACATCGCAGGGTAAGATCTGCATGTAGGTGGTGCGGCGTGGCTATATAAACTACATCAACTTCTCTTGACTCGATGACCTGATCATAGCTACTCATCGCCTTTCCTCCATGGATAGCTACAAATTGCTGGCTATTCTCAATAGAACGTGATCCAGCCGCTGCGAGGATACAGCCTTCCACATTATAAAGATCTGCGGCAAACTTGTTCGCTATATGGCCTAGACCTATAATTCCAAATCTAATCATTACTCTCCTCAAAGTTTATAACGGACTAAGGTAGTTAACCGTCTCGTAATTCAGATTAAATCAGTAAATACAATTCAGTCATGCGATTTGACGATTCAGTAGCTAGCAATTTTCTGGACTATGGTACAGGCGCATATTTGTCTCAACAAACAAACAAAAACATATCCTATGAAAACTATGATCACCACCATCGCACTACTGCTTGTGACACTTGCCAGCTATGCGCAATCTGCCACACATACTCTAAGAGTAGAAGTATCTAACGCAAGCACAGATAAGGGAGCTATGGTCTACGCATTAAGCACCAAAGCAGATTTTGGTTCACCTCAACCATTTAAATCCGCCAAAGTAACTATCGAGGATGGTAAAGCCATTGCCATGTTTGAGAATGTACCTACTGGGGAATATGCAATCATCGCATTGCATGACTTGAATGGCAATGGCAAGATGGACTTTGAAAATACAGGAAGACCTATGGAAGATTATGGGACTAGCAGTGGTACCATTACATATGGCCCACCTAACTGGGAAGAATCAAAGTTTGAACTTAAAAAAGACCATACTGTAAAAATAAGACTGTAGCAATTCTACATATTTAACCAGAAGCTCGTGAAATTCTCTCACGAGCTTCTTGCGTTAATATTCACGTAATCAAACCATCTTTGAGATTAGCCTACTATATTTTTAAGGCATGAAAGTTTTAATCACCGGAGCAACAGGATTAGTAGGTAGTAAGATAGCAACTCGATTACGTGGTCAGGGTCATCAAGTTCATTATTTGACCACGCGAGAATCTGCCATTAAGAATGAAGCAGATTACAAAGGTTTTCTTTGGGATGTTAGAGAACAGACTATTGATAATAGTTGTCTAGATGGAGTCGATAAAATCATACACCTTGCGGGAGAAACGGTTTTCCAGCGCTGGACTGAGGATGCCAAAAAGCGCATCCTGGATAGCAGGATAAACAGTACCCGATTGCTGCTCAATTTACTTAAGGAAACTTCTCATACTGTTAATCAGGTAATTACAGCAAGTGCTATAGGGATTTATCCAGATGATCAGGATGGTCCTGCTTTAAGGGAAGATGAAATTCCACCCACCGCAGATAATTTTCTAGCAGATGTCTGCATTGCTTGGGAAAAAATAGGATTGGAATTCAAGGAATTAGGGCTAACTCATTCTATAGTACGTATAGGTATTGTGTTATCAGACAAAGGCGGCGCGCTGGATCAGATGGTGAGACCTGTCAAGTTTTATGCGGGCGCCGGTTTTGGAAATGGTCAAATGTGGCAAAGCTGGGTTGCTGTTGATGATCTCGCCGGTATTTTCATCTACTTATTGAAGAATGATCTAGCGGGAGTCTTTAACGGGGTGGCACCCAACCCGGTACGCAACAGGCCCATGATGGAAACCATAGGAGCTGTGATAGGTAAACCTGTTTTTTTACCCAATGTACCTAAAATAGTGATGAAATTGATGCTGGGCGAGATGTCATCCATTGTTCTGGCTAGTCAACACGCCAGCAGTTCCAAAATTGAGAGCAAAGGTTACCGCTTTAAACACCCACAGCTCAAAGAGGCGTTATCTGCATATCTTAAATGAGATAATTATGTAGATCAACTTAATTGGGAGCCAGTTCTTCGGCAGATGGTTTTTCTCCGGTCTCACCGTATCGATTTATCAATTCCAGTATTTCCTCGGGTGATAAATAAAACCTGCGCATATGTTTTTTGTAGCGCTCACTTAAGCTGGTATGGTTTAAAATAAATTCCTTTGTTTTAATAATATATTCACCCATTCCATGCCGTACGGCATAATCATCTGCAGCGCGTTCCACCTCCTGAATGTGGGCGTGGGAATACAAATACTTGAGACCGAAAAAAATCATGTCAAAAGTACTGCGTGCCCGATAGTCCATAACATGACCCAACTCATGTCCCAACCAACCTACCAGTACATCGCTAGGTATTTCATCGATGGTAAATAGGCTATTTTCAACCTTAAACCTCTTGCTTATCAAAACAATGTAAGATCGGTTACCGCGTGATCTAAATAGGCTTTTCCATTTGGGTTGCGCCTGCATAAAGTTTTTTCTCACCATATCGTTGAATTTGAATTCGACGGGAGTGTCGTGCAGCTTTGGGTAAAAGGACATGGCTTTTTCTGCCTCGTTCATTATGGAGAGTGGTGCTACGAGCTTGGAATACTTCATGCTGGCAATATACTAGCAGCTTGCTATTATATGGGTTATTATGGTGTTAAGAGCTGGGAATTACTGGAGGAATAATCAACACCTAGATCATATTTGCGGTAAAACTAACAAGTGTTAGTTTTGCAGTCTAATAACGACTTACAAAAGGTGACTGACTTCTACGACATACGGCTCTCTCAGGTTTACAAGGAAACTAGTGATACTACGGTATTGGCTTTTGATATTCCTGATCACCTTAAGAAGGTATTCAATTATAGGCAAGGCCAGTTCTTGACCCTGCGTGCAACCATCGATGGTGAGGATGTGCGCCGCAGTTACTCGCTGTGCAGCAGTCCGCTGGATGGTAAGTTAAAAGTTGCGGTAAAAGAAATATTTGAGGGAAAATTTTCAACCTATGTAAACCGCAAACTGAAAACCGGCGATACCATTCAAGTCGCAGTGCCTAGCGGTGATTTTGGGATTGACTGTTATGATGAAACCCAGTGTAGGAACTACATCGCATTTGCAGCAGGTAGTGGTATTACGCCCATGCTCAGTATTATAAAAACGCACCTAAAGAAAGAACCCAAATCTAAATTCAAGCTTTTCTATCTCAATCGTACCGTTAAATCAATCATTTTTAAAGAAGAGATTGAGGCGCTTAAGAACGAGTACATCAACCGTTTTGAGGTGTTTTACTTTTTGAGCCGGGAGTTCCGGGATATACCGCTCTTCAACGGTAGGTTTGATCAGGAAAAACTCCGTGTACTCACTCAGACTCTTATTAACGCACCGCATACTGATCATGCATTTATATGTGGTCCTGAGGAGATGATTTTTCTGATTAGGGATGAATTAGTTGCTGCTGGAATGAAAAAGGATCATATCCACTATGAACTATTTGTAAGTGGGTTGAGTGATGCAGATAAAGCTCGCGCCGCCGCGGCACTTGAGCAAAAAGTGGAGGGAGTTGATATCACCATTATTGATGGTAGCAAGGAATTCCATTTTGTACTACCAGACGATATTGACAATGTCTTGGATGGTGCCATCAATGCTGGTGCAGATCTTCCCTACGCCTGCAAGGGCGGTGTTTGCAGTACTTGTAAGTGTAAAGTAAGGGAAGGTAGCGTACAGATGAAGGTCAACTATGCCTTGACAGATGAGGAAGTAGAGAAGGGTTACGTTCTCAGCTGTGTTTCCGTTCCCACCAGTAAAAAGCTGGTTGTGGATTATGACGTGTAATAATTACGCTTTCGCGGAAGCGGAATCATAACTATAAATAGTATTTTTAAGAATCATCAAATAAAACGATATGGAAAGCGAGAAAATCAAGAACCTAGAAGAGCAGTTTGACGCCCGCATCGCTCGAGACGAGAAGATTGAGCCAAAAGACTGGATGCCAGAGAAATATCGCAAAACCCATATAAGGCAAATTTCCCAGCACGCCCATAGCGAGATCGTCGGGATGCTACCCGAGGGCAACTGGATTACCCGTGCGCCGTCATTGCGTCGTAAAGTCGCCCTGCTAGCCAAAGTACAGGACGAGGCTGGTCACGGCTTGTATCTGTATAGTGCCTGTGAGACACTGGGTATCACGCGCGAGCAGATGTACGAGGACCTCCATTCAGGAAAAGCAAAATATTCCTCCATATTCAATTATCCCACGGTCACCTGGGCAGATATGGGCGCGATAGGATGGCTGGTTGACGGTGCTGCAATTATCAATCAGGTACCACTTTGCAGTACTTCATACGGACCATATGCCAGAGCAATGGTCAGAGTGTGTAAGGAAGAAAGCTTCCACCAGCGGCAGGGTTATGAAATTATGCTCTCTTTATGCAATGGTAGTACTGAACAAAAGGAGATGGCACAAGATGCGCTTAATCGCTGGTGGTGGCCATCACTTATGATGCTAGGCCCTACAGATGATGCCAGTACTCATACCGCACAATCCATGAAATGGAAACTGAAGCGCAAGACAAATGATGAACTGAGGCAGCAATTTATCGATCAAACGGTTCCACAGGCGGAGATTTTAGGCTTGACCATTCCAGATCCAGATCTCAAATGGAACGAGGAAACCGGGCATTACGACTTTGGCGCTATTAACTGGGATGAATTCTGGCAGGTGGTAAAAGGACACGGGCCTATGAACAAGTCGAGACTGGATGCAAGAAGAAATGCATGGAATGAAGGTAAATGGGTGCGGGATGCAGCGACGGCCTATGCGGCAAAACATCGCGTGAGGAAAACGACTATTGCACAAGCCTCATAACTACTGGAATAATTCAAAGCATAAAATTCGAACCCGTAGCCTTAACAACTATAATAGTATTTAAATGAACGATGAAATTCCACTCTGGGAAGTATTTGTAAGATCAAAGAATGGTCTGGAGCACCGTCATTGTGGTAGCCTCCATGCCGAGGACGCTGAAATGGCACTAAATAACGCCCGCGATGTCTACACGAGAAGAAACGAGGGAGTTAGTATCTGGGTAGTGGAGTCCACTAACATTACCGCCAGCAGCCCAGCCGATAGTGAGGCATTGTTTGAACCGGCTACTGACAAAGTCTATCGACATCCTACATTTTATGATTTACCCGACGAGTTGGAACACATGTGATTTTTCCAGTACAAACGGAGTTTTGTTATGGGGATGGGTTCAAGAAAATAATTACAAGCAGTTCAAATTCATTTCAATTTTAGAAGGTCTCATAAGACTCTAAACAAAAGAACAAATCCTTTCAAATGATTTGAACTCTCTAAAGAATAATTTCATCGCCATCTTTTGTTAGTAAATTAGATACACAAAGTATTTAAATCTTGACTTTAAGTAGGTTTTAAATTGTCCACGTAGCCTGTAATTGAATTAACCAATTACAATTAACTAGATAGCCACTTATTTAATTTTCATCAGTCCACTATGAAACCCATCAAAGAACTTAATCCACAATTTCTCGAATCTACAGAAAACAAAGAACATCTAATTCAGTATTTGCTGGGGGTTGCAGATAATTATTTGATCTTGGGCCAGCGGTTGGGAGAGTTATGTGGTCATGGTCCTAATTTAGAGCCAGATATTGCTCTCACTAACATATCACTAGACCTTCTAGGTCAAGTGCGCAGTTATTATCAATACATCTCTCAACTTAAGGGAGACCGCACAACTGAGGATGATATTGCGTTCTTACGCAAGGAACGTGAGTACAGGAATGTGCTGCTAGTTGAGCAGCCTAATACGGACTTTGGGTACGTTATTGTCCGACAGTACTTTTTTGATGTGTACAACAAGCTTTTTTTGACAGAGCTGCAGCACAGCGCAGATGAAACCTTGCGAGCACTTGCATTTAAGGGTATTAAGGAAGCTGCCTACCATGAGCGATTTTCTGGTGACTGGCTCAAGCGACTAGGGGACGGCACCACAGAGAGTAATGAAAGAGCCCAACAAACAGTTGATGATCTATGGATTTATACAGATGAGCTATTTCACGTTACTCAGGCAGACCAGGCGATGATTAAAGCCGGCGTTGCCCCAGATATGATACAACTGCGAGAATTTTATTATACAAAAGTTGAGGAATTACTCGAACTTTCTACTCTTCAAGTTCCCGAGGTACCGTATTTTCAAAAAGGCGGAAAGCAAGGTATCCACACCGAACACATGGGTAGAATCCTAGCTGAAATGCAGTATATGCAACGTACTTACCCCGATAGCAAATGGTAACTCACGGAACAGAACACCTTGACTTATCTAACGAGGTCTTAAGAATTATAGAATCAGTAAAAGATCCTGAAATACCTGTCCTCAATGTTATTGATCTAGGAGTTATACGTGATGTAATAGTAAAAGATAAGCACGTACTTATTAAACTAACTCCTACTTATAGTGGTTGTCCTGCCATGGATATGATAGGAGATGATCTAGAGCGCGCCTTTGCTCAACATAACTATACTACTTCAGTCCAGCTTATTATGAGTCCGCCGTGGACTACTGACTGGATCACCCCTCGAGGTCGTGCAGCACTTGAAGAATATGGAATTGCAGCACCATTAAGTCCAGAAGCTGACAAGGATGTGTTGCTCAACCATAAGAAATTGGTAAAATGTACCAATTGTGGTTCCAGCAATACCATATTGGTGAGCCAATTCGGTTCTACAGCTTGCAAGGCTATGTTTCAATGTGAAGATTGTCAAGAGCCCTTTGACTATTTCAAGTGTTTAAAATAGTAGCCTAGATTATTTTTTACTCTTTATATAAAATGGTGAATGTTCCGGTTTGCCGTTTTGCTATTATCATATTTAAAAAATCGTTTCAAAGACTGATTAGATTTTATATTTATCAGTATGAAACGCTGGTATGATGGAACTGGTCAAACTATTTCTTGATCAGTTTTATTCTGTGCTTATCTTCTTCACTTTCTATAGTCAGTATATAAAACCCCGATTCTAATTCCACTTCAATCTGACTATTATTGAAATTGCCAAATTTTACCTGTTGTCCTTGTAGGTTGTGAACTGTAAACCTTCCATTTTGTAAGTTGGTTTTAAGTAATGTCTCAGTCAGCGGATTAGGATAAATACTGGCATTAACTTTTTGGTCATTAATACTAGCAGCCATATCAAAAGTAGTCATGTACTCATTTGTCACGACTGGTGCATTATAGTCAAAATAAATAAATGCCTGCGCACGTATAATATCACCTACGTCATAGCCTGGTAATGGTTTAACGCGATATTTAATAAAACCATTACTGCCTGCGACATCATCTTGTTCTGCTGGTAGTTGTATATCTTCAAAAAGCCATTCAACTTCTTGATTAAAAGAACGGGTAAGGGTGTAATCATGACTGCTAGATAGCATTTCAAAACTATCCAGATCAAGCATAAAGTTCAATTGTGATGTGACTCTCACAAATTGAGCAGCAGCAGTTCCTAAATTTTGAAATCGAATAGTGTATTCCAGGTAGTCGCTAGAAGTAAACTGATCAATGGGAATACGCGGTTCTCTTGCTTCGTTAATATCATTTGGATCATAGGAGGCTACTGTAACCATATCTAGTTGAGCCGTATTATTCAAAGAATTACTATCCGTTGAAGATGGAATTATAATAGCAGAATGACTAAACACATCACCGATCATTGAAGAAGTAGGCGTATCCATGGTGACTCTAATGATCTCAGCTTCAAAATCGGTGAGCGAGTAGTTCAACGTAAAACCAGTAGCTGTTACACTAGCGGTTCCGGTAGCCAGTAAGTCAGTGCCGTTGCTAGTATTTCTTACAGCTACTAGAGTTGCCGCGGGATCTTTTGTGAATTCCAACGTTCCAGTAGAAGCACCGACCAGTTCGTTTTTTACAACTATGTACAAACTGCTTTCAAAGCCTGGATTGGGCAGCCTTCCAGAAACCATATCAATACTGGTATCTCTATTTGAAGAGGAGACCTCGACAACGGCAAACGGTACAAATAATGTATCGTTTGCAATAGATAGGACATCATCATAATCTGGAGTGGTCACATTAAATAGCGGTGACAGCGATCCCAGATCAACAGTAATATCATTAAGCTGTACACCCGGATTAGGGTCAAAAAAATTGGCCTCGCCTAAGTTGCCAGCATTAATAGTAGAATTAGTGCTGGCGTTGTTATTTGCAGTAAGAGTAAAATTCGCCCCGGGAAAAGCTTGCTCTCCCGCATCTCTGACGCCACTATTATTGCTATCTAGAAATGCGCTGGCCTGAATTACTCCATAATTACCATCAATATAGCCAAAATCGATTCTATCCTGAAGAGAAAGAATACTGTTGAATTCAGTAGGATTTCTGCCATCAACGATGTTATAGGTTCTATTGGGTAGTGGGAGGGTCGTTTCATCTAATACGGCAGTTTCTGGCATCACAAGAGTGCCATTGGGAAAACCAGAATAGCCATACCATCCAGTTTCATTTGTAGTGACAATTAGATTATTGACGCTATTTCCTACTGTTATTTCCACAAATGGCACCGTGTTATCCACTCCTACATCATAATCTCCGTTTCCGTTTATATCTATATAAACAACACCAAATGTATCGGTGCGACCTGCAAAGTACATTGACCATAAATCCTCTATGGGATTTCCCCATAAATCGATGCCATCTGACAATTCTGTTACAACTCCATTTTGAGTATTTCCTTGAACAGATGCTTGGGTATAGGCAAACTCTAGACCTTGATTTAGTATCAAAACGTCTCCAGAAATCGCTAACGTATTTGTTGCAGTAATAGTCTCTCCAGGATTTATAGTTGTAGTGGATGGGATTGTAGTAGTCCGAATGGCGTCATCATGACTTATTTCCAGATCAGTAACAATTTCTGATGTGGATATATTACTAATAGTGTATGTAATTGTGGCATAACCACCTATAACACCACCATCAACATCCATATCAAAATCAAGAACATCCTGACCGTGACCAATAAATACTGTGCAAAAGAATAAAAACTGTATGATATTTTTCATAGCGGTGGTTTTGTTAAAAGTACAAAATTTTTTTCGTGGGATATTCTTGGTGTTTTGATGTGCGTTCAAATAGTTGTTGATTCCTATTTTATTAGAAGTATTTGGACCATTACGCTTTCGCGAAAGCGTAATCATCGTTAGATTTATAAAAAAGAAAAGCAATGGATACTTCCATCAATTTTAAGGTAAGCAATGGGGTCGCTAGGATCACTCTTAATCGTCCTAAGGTCTTCAATTCGTTCAATAAGGCGATGGCATTTGCGATGCAGGATGCGCTAGATGAATGTGCAAACGATCCTGCTGTCAGGGCAGTTGTAATTACCGGGGAGGGAAAGGCTTTTTGTGCCGGTCAGGATATTCAGGAAATTACGGATCCAGCATTGAATCCTGGATTTAAAGCGATCCTTGACGACCATTACAACCCTATTGTTTTAAAAATCAGAAATCTCAATAAACCGGTAGTAGCTGCTGTTAATGGGGTCGCAGCTGGTGCTGGAGCAAACATTGCCCTGTGCTGCGATGTAGTTATTGCATCTTCTGGAGCTTCCTTTATTCAAGCGTTTTCTAAAATAGGATTAATACCAGATAGCGCAGGAACGTTTTTTCTGCCACGGCTTATAGGGTTTGGGAAAGCGAGCGCTATCGCCATGCTTGCCGATAAAATTACCGCATCGCAGGCTGAGGAGCTGGGAATGATTTACAAAAGCGTTCCCGCTGCAGAGTTTGAGTCGACGGTACAAACTACCGCAAGCAAGCTTGCCAATTTACCCACCGTAGCCCTGGCTAATACCAAGGCCGCACTCAATGCATCTCTTACTAACGATCTGGAGGCTCAATTACGTCTAGAAAGTAAGTTGCAAATAGAAAGTGCCGCTACTGCAGACTATCAAGAAGGTGTTAACGCGTTTATGGAGAAAAGAGCCCCTAAATTTACTGGAAAATAGATTTTATACAATTTATAAGGTGACAAAGCAGGCAAATACCCTATACTAGTAAAAAAAAACATGTTACTGACTATAGAAACTGAAAAGAACGAGCACGTTCCATTTAAAGCAGATCATAAAGTTCTTGAAGGTTTATACCTAACTACGGATAGTTCAAGCGTACAGGAAAATCTGGACGCTCTCAAAATCGTTATTCAATTCAAGGAGGGAAACCAGCAAGAAGCTATTATTACAAAACACCGCTTTTATAGTGTGGTGACATTAGTCAAGAGTAGCGGGAATTTTATGCAGTATCTGGTTCACGGTAAGCTGGAAGACAGCAAGGTGGACGGTCTCTCACATCAAGAAATCACTCCAGAAACCAAAGAGTTGATTCATCGTGCAAAACGCATGGTGGTCGATGGAATGTTGTAATCGTTTTGCTAGAAGTAATTTATTACCAACCTGAATATAGAGATGTCTGGGACACTTTTGTGGCTCAGGTTCCTGGAGGTACTTTTTTATTTGATCGCAATTTTATGGAGTATCACAGCGATAGATTCTGTGATGCATCTTTAATGATTTATAGAAAAGGTGAATTGTTTTGCTGTATTCCTGCCAGTATTGACGGAAATAAATGGACCAGTCACGCAGGTCTGACGTTCGGTGGGTTAGTTTTTGCCCAAGACGTTTCAAGCGAAATGATGCAAGAGATTATAATATCGATCCAGCATATTTTGTTCAATAATAACTGCCGCCAGATTAATTTTAAGTTACCGATAGCGCCCTATCATCCTCAGATCTCAACTATAATTCAGGGACTAGAGAACAGTCATTTTGTTCCTACTGGAACCTTTACAAACGTGACCGTCTCAGTAGATAGACCAGTAGCGGCAAACAGTAAAAAAACAGCTGGTTACCGCAACGGTAAATTTGACGGCCTGCAAATCAAACGCAAAACCAATTTTGAGGCTTTCTGGAATCAGTTGCTTATCCCACAACTTGCGTCAAAACATCAAACTAAGCCAGTACACAATCTCGCCGAAATCCAGCTACTGGCGCAGCGCTTTCCCAACAACATTATACAGCACAATGTGTATTATGAAAATTTGCTGGTTGCCGGGGTCACTTATTTTCTGTTCAAAGGAATCGCAAAGTCACAGTATGCGGCCTGTAATGATTTGGGTAGGAAAAATCGAGCAATGGACTTTGTTTATCTAGAAAGCATGAGGTTTTTTAAAGATTTTGGGTATGCCTACCTAGATCTGGGAACGGTAAATAAAGACGATGGGCGTATCGATGAAGGGTTATATAAATTTAAAACGGAACTGGGCGGCAAGGCTTTTAATCAAATGACCTACGCGCTAGAGCTACCTCAATAATGACTTACACAAAACGAGCCTTCCATTTTTCAGTCATTTCGCTTGTGCTACTGCTGGTATTTGCAGTATTGATGACCATTGAACGCAGCGAGAGCAACGCTGGGATGGATCAGGTAACCGGCTATTTGATTATTTTATTTCTGGTAAGTACAGCGGTAGGTTTTTTTTTCAGTTTGCTCAGTATTCGGGAGCCTCACAGATTCAAGAAGTACTTTGCCATGACTGTTAATTTTATTCTGGCATTGCTTACGTGTGTTAAGCTATTCAATCAATATACCTAGAGATACAAAAGAGTACCGTATTTAATTCATAGTTTTGAGCAAAACCCACCGCTAGTTGTCGCTTGAAGTTCCATACCTCGATTTAAAAGAGTTGAATAAAACCTACAGGGATCTGGATCTTAAGGCTATGGAAAATGTTTTAGATTCAGGCCAGTTGATCGGCGGGGCTGCCGTTAATAATTTTGAAGAAAGGTTTGCCAGGTATTGCGGTACCGCACACGCTATAGGAACAGGTAATGGGCTGGACGCGCTCACATTAATTTTAAGGGCAGAGGTTCTTTTACAAAATATTCCCGCTAACGGAAAAATTCTCGTTCCCGCGCACACCTATATCGCCACTTTTTTAAGCATTATCCATGCTGGGCTGCAGCCGGTTCCCTATGATACGACCGCAATCACCACATGTGTTAGCGATATAAAAGGGTTTGTGGATCAGGCTCATGGCATCGTGGTGGTCGACATTTATGGCAAGATGGTGGGAGAGGAGGTTTACGCTTTCGCGGAAGCGAACAATTTACCCATTTATTGCGATTGTGCCCAGTCACATGGCGCAACAACAGATTCAGGTAGGAGAGCAGGCAGCCTGGCGCGTGCTAGTGCATTCTCCTTCTACCCCACAAAGAATCTAGGTGCGCTGGGTGATGGAGGAGCAGTTACCACAAATTCAACATCACTCGCCCAGAAAATAAGGCGACTGGCAAATTATGGCAGGGTGTCTAGGTATAGCAATGATCTGCTGGGGTTTAATTCCAGACTGGATCCTATTCAAGCGGCGTGTCTGTCTCACCGATTAGATGATCTGGACGTAAAAAATAATTTACGTATTCAAATTGCGAGAGATTATTTCAAGAAAATCACCAATTCAAAGGTGCAGCTGGCACATCCTGGTTTCCTAAAAGAAAATGTCTTTCACGTCTTTCCCATTTTTACTGATCAGCGCGACGCGCTTAGGGAACATCTACTGTCATTTTCCATAGGGACCAGCTGCCATTATGAAATCCCCCCTCATAAGCAGGAAGCGCTTCAAGATTACCGTTGGGATTCCTTTCCACAAGCTGAGCAATTTCATAAAACTGAATTGAGTATTCCCTGTAATCCCAGTATGAGTCTGCCACAGGTCGATCATGTGATTGATGCCATCAATAAATTTTAATGCGGGGTCTACTCAATAGAATTAACAAGAATGTCTTGCTTAAGGTTGCGAGTTATAATTCAGTATGGGTATTGATACGAATTGCAACAGGGGCGGTGATGTCTAGAATACTGGCAGATTATGTAGGTCCAGCAGGTCTGACGATTTTGGGGAACCTACGTGATTTTGTTCAAGGAATAGGAGTTTTGTCGGTCTTGGGTCTCAATAATGGGCTGGTTAAGAAAGCATCAGAACACCGGGAAGATCCTGGGCGTGTTACCACTCTTTTCACGACTGGATGGACGATTAGTTTATTTACTTCCCTTATTATAGGGATATGCATTTATACAAGCGCTGCCTGGCTAAATGCACAGCTCGTAGTAACGGCAAACTACCAAATTGTATTTGAGGTTTTTGCGATTACGCTTCCATTTTACGTTGTTTTTGTCATGATTACATCGCTACTACAGGGCTATGAATTATACCACAGGTTTATAACACTTAATATTTTGGCAAGTCTCCTGGCTTTTGGTTTATCTGTTTACCTTACGATAACTTTTGCAACTCTGGGAGCACTGTACGCTTTAATAAGTGTGCCAGTAATACAGATTTTTATTGCAGTTTTTTTTGTAAGGACTTTGAACCACCAGACTCCTTTAAGAATCTCGCAGCTGTTTAAATTAAAAATAGATGGTGGTTCTCTCAAGGTCTTGTTGGGTTACAGCGCGCTTGCCTTGTTTAGTGCCATCGTGATTCCCCTAGTTACTATAATTGTCCGGGATTACCTGCGATCAACACTAGATGATACGACCACGGGTTACTGGGAAGCAATGACTAGAATATCCAGTTATTATATGATGTTTGCGACAAGTTTGATCAGTATGTATGTGTTGCCTCGATTAAGTCGGGATGATGGCTATTTGAACTACAGGCAAACTACCACCCATTTTTATAGGACCATCCTGCCTCTCGTCGCAGTAGGAATGGTTGTCGTGTATTTCTCTCGTGAGTTACTTATAGGTCAGCTATTTAATAGTGAATTTTACCCGGTCCTCCCTTTGTTCAAATGGCAATTGCTGGGTGACTTTATAAAAATTTGCTGTCTGGTACTTGCTTTCAGGTTTATTGCTGTCAATAGTATTAAGAAGTACCTCATTGCCGAAGTTTTGAGCCTGCTCTCCTTTTTAGCCTTCAGCTACTACTTCATCAACAGGTATGGGATCGAGGGAGTGGTAATGGCTCATCTAGCTAATTATGTGTTTTACGCCATGGTGCTGCTATGGTTGCTCAGGAAAGAGCTTTTTGCATCAATTCCTGATTCAGTTGAATAGTTACGCTTTCGCGAAAGCGGAATCATAATCACACAAGCGTACTACAAGAAATTTTAAATCCACCATTTACATTCTGCGCTGTACACCCAGTATCTTTGAACCTTATAAATGACAGAATGCAACTGAACCTACGTAGACCTATTTGTTTTTTTGACCTAGAAACAACAGGCACTAACATCTCCAAGGATCGAATCGTTGAAATGTGCATACATAAGGTCTTCCCTGATGGAGCTGAAAAAACGTACACCTACCGGATCAACCCTACCGTACAGATACCGCCAGAAACGACTGCCGTACATGGCATTACCAACGAGATGGTAAAAGATGAGCCTACATTCAAAGAGAAAGCTCACGAAATCAACAATATCATAAAGGATTCAGATCTAGCGGGATTCAACTCAAATAGATTTGACATTCCCCTGCTTGCTGAGGAAATGTTAAGAGCTAATATAGATTTTGATATGGGGAATCGCAATGCCATCGACGTGCAGAATATTTTTCACAAGATGGAACAGCGCACCCTTGTTGCGGCCTATAAATTTTACTGTAATAAAGACCTGACTGATGCACATAGTGCCCAGGCTGATACCATAGCTACTTATGAAGTCCTGAAGGGCCAGCTAGAACGTTACAACGAGCTGGAAAATGACATGAAATCCCTAGCAGAGTTCTCCACTCGCAGGAAGCCAGTTGATTTTGCGGGAATGCTGGCCTATAATGAACAGGGAGAAGAGTGTTTTAACTTTGGAAAACACAAAGGAAAAAAAGTAGTAGACGTTCTTAAACAGGAGCCAGGTTACTATAGTTGGATACAAAATGCAGATTTTCCCCTGTACACAAAAAAAGTTCTTACCTCTATAAAATTGAGAGGCTTTAATTCCTAGTTGTATAGTTATACTTTTCTATAGAAAATTTTAATCGCCTGATAGTTAGGTTGCTGCTATAGCTTAACTTTATAGATGTTGTAGGAATGCAATTCCTACGGTTTCTTAGATGTTATATATCCGACCATGAAATTGACCATACAAATACTTATTGCACTTGCTACAGTTATTACATCGGTAGCTCAGGAATTGCCGCCGGTACAAAATTTTTCTCCATCAGATTATGCTGCGGGAAATCAAAACTGGATGATTTCACAAGATTCCAAAGGTTACCTATATGTAGCAAACAACCAGGGGCTCTTATCCCATGATGGTGCCCGATGGACCCTCAATGAAACTCCAAACGGTAGTATTATAAGATCAGTACATGTAGTGAATGACACAGTCTATTCTGGTTTTTATATGGACTATGGCTACTGGACTCGATCTAAAACAGGGGACTTAGATTATACTTCATTGACTAATGATGACTCATTACAGATGGAAGAGGATGAGCAGGTCTGGAATATACTTTCCCAGGACTCGTATGTTTTATTTCAAACTCTTAGCTCAATCTACTCTTATGACAGAGAGACCGGCAAGAGTAAGCGTATCGTCAGCGCAAAGAACCTTCTCAAAATGTTCAAAGTATCAAATACATTCTACTATCAAATTGATGAGGACGGTCTGTACATAATTAAAAACGGTGGGGGAGTCAAAATTCTGGATCATCCTAAGTTCAAGACTCATAGGCTGATCTCAATGTTTGAGAGAGATGGAGTCACATCGTTTCTATTTGAGGATGCAGTAATGCTATCAATAGAGAACAATAATTATACAACAAAACAGCTTCTTCCCGCCCGAGACTATAAATTATATAGTGCACTAATTCTTGAAGACGGTTTATTATTACTGGGTACGATATCGCATGGTCTTTTTGTGCTTGATGCAAATGGTGCAACTCAATTTCAACTAAATCGATCAAATAGTTTATTGAATAATACTTGTCTATCCCTGTTTGAAGACAGTAGGCAAAATGTCTGGATAGGTTTGGACAATGGTTTGAGCCTGGTTGATCTGGATTCCCAATTTCAGATATTTAAGGATCAAAAGGGACTATTAGGAACGGTTTACACATCACAGCTCCACGATGGAAAGCTTTATCTGGGCACTAATCAAGGATTGTTTGTCAAGAACATCGAAACTGGCGATGAATTTCAGCTCGTTGATAATACCTCTGGACAAGTCTGGGCGATTAAAGAAATTGGAGGACAGCTTTTTTGTACCCACGACTCTGGACTCTATCGCATAGCTGGGGATCAGAGTAAGTTGATTTACGATCGAGTAGGCGTGTGGGAAATAATAGAGGTGCCTCAAAATCCCAATCTTTATCTAATGGGCACTTATGATGGTTTTACCTTATACAACACGGTAAAGAATTTGTTTATAGAAATTGATGGTTTTGACATTAGTTCCAGAGATTTTGCATTAAAAGAAAATACGGTTTTCGTTAATCATGAGTATAAGGGAGTCTATGCTTTAGAAATTGATTTTGAAGCTGGTAAGTTGTTAAGTGAGCACGAGATTGAAGGCATACAAAAAGATATCGCTTCTGACATTATCAACTATAAAGGAGACATACTGTATTCTAACAGCGAGGGAATCCAGCGATGGGATGAAAACAAACGATCTTTTACCATAGACCAATATTTATCTTCTTTACTGGCTGCAGATGATTATACTTCTGGAAGATTGCACAATCTTGATGATGAGGATCTTTGGATATTTAACCGATCTTCTATTAAAAGAATAAGACCCAAACTACTGGACGGTACATTTCAAGTGGATAATTTTCCACTAAGCCAGGCTGTGAGGAAGGAGATGACTGGATTTGAAAGTTTGACTAAATTGACTCCAGGCGGCTATTTAATAGGATCATCAACTGGTTATATTGTGCTTAACGATATATTTAAAACTAACACGGAGCATAGAGTTTACATAGATAAAATCATAACAAAAGTTGATAGTCTAGAAAGAACATTCTTTTACGACGGCGAAGAAATTTTGCTACCCTACCGATCAAACTCTATAACAGTACAATTGGCAACTCCAGTTTATAATCCCTTGGATAAACCCAGATTCCAGTATAAAATAAGTGGTATCCAGGAAGAGTGGAGTGACTGGAGTTATTCACCAGATATCGTGCTGCAAAATTTAAGCTGGGGTTCTTACCTGCTTGAAATGAGATCAAGAATTGATAATTCGCTATCCACAAATCTCGCTACGTTAACTATTGAAATTAGAAAGCCTTGGTATTTTTCAGCCGTCGCCATTATTTCCTATATAATTATTCTCCTCCTCTTAACTGCTGCGATTAACCTCTTCTACAACCGGTATTATAGACGTCAAAAGTCCATAGCCTTGAGTAAACAGCAACGCGACCTCGAATTAGTTAATCTTTCTAATCAAAATGAAGTTGTGAAGCTGCGAAACGAGAAACTTCAAGATGAAATTAAGTATCGCAATAAAGAGCTTGCAATTTCTACCATGGCGATGATAAAAAAGAATGAAGCACTTGGAGAGATTAATACGGCAGTAAAAAAAATGACCCAGAATGTGGAAGTTAAGCAGTTGCTCAAACTTCTAAATAAAAATATGTCCAACAAACAGGAATGGGTAACGTTTGAAGAAGCTTTCAATAATGCAGACAAGGACTTTTTTAAGAAAATCAAAGAAAGACATCCAAAGCTAACGACAGGCGATCTACGTCTTTGTACCTATTTGCGCCTCAATTTGTCTTCCAAGGAAATTGCTCCCTTACTTAACATTTCACCGCGTAGTGTCGAAATAAAACGATATCGTTTGCGAAAAAAAATGGAGTTAGATAAAGAAATTAGCCTGACTGACTACATAATTGAGATGTAATAATCACAACATTTCTTGTTTTTACCACAACGTTAGCTATACATAGTTGAACAGCTAAATTTTTTTCGTTAGATTTTTACATAATTGATATGTATATATAATGAATTGATAATCAGTTTATAAATGTCAGTTCTGCAGCTATATTCATACCCTCTGCTAGCGTTTAAAAGAGTTATGTTGGCATATTGTTAAGGTTTATTTTGAGTTTCGCTCATGGTAATCGTATAATTTTAAGTGCTACTATAACCATAGTGCCTTTTGTTGAATCTTTGGTTATTTTACTTAAACAACCCACCTATGAAACAATTACTCGTTTTTCTGAGCTTTTTTGTTGCTACCCATGTAATAGCTCAGACTCAAAATGTTAGTGTTGCCAGCGACATTAATGGAATGGTTCTCACAGTAGATGGCAAACCGTTTATGATTAACGGGATGAACTGGGACTATGTGCCTATCGGAACGAATTACAGCTACAGTCTCTGGAATCAGACTGATGAATTTATTAAGTCAGCACTAGATGCTGAAATGGGCCTTTTAAGAAATATGAATGTAAACACCATAAGGGTTTATACTGGAATGCAGCCTAAATGGATACAATATATTTATGAGAATTTTGGAATTCATACCATGCTTAACGACTCCTTTGGTCGGTACGGTCTGACCATAGATGGTGTGTGGATGCCTAATACAGAATATGCAGATCCCAGGGTTAAAGAACAACTCATGACTACCGCAAGGGATATGGCAAATCAATATAAGGATACTCCAGGTCTACTATTGTACATGCTGGGTAATGAGAACAATTACGGTCTATCATGGGGTGGTGCAGAAACTGAGGATATCCCTATTGATAGTGAAAGTTCCACGATCCGTAAGCGAGCCAGAGCCATGTACAAACTCTTTAACGAGGCCACGCTGGCCATCAAGGCAATCGATCCTACCCATCCCATCGCTATTTGTAATGGCGATTTGTTATATCTGGATCTAGTAAAAGAAGAATGTCCAGATATTGACATTTACGGTACAAATATGTATCGCGGCGTATCATTTGGAGATGCATTTGCCAGGGTTAAAAATGAAATTAATAAACCTATTTTGTTTGCAGAGTTCGGTGCAGATGCCTATAACGCAAGAGAAATGCAGGAAGATCAGTACTCGCAGGCTTATTATATGACGGGTAACTGGAAGGAGATATACGCAAATGCTGCAGGTTTGGGTATGGCAAATAACTCACTGGGAGGGTTCACATTTCAATTCAGCGATGGATGGTGGAAAAGAGGCCAAACAGAAAATTTGAGTACCCATGATACGGAAGCCTCATGGTCTAACGGGGGTTACGCAAGAGATGCAGAGCCCGGCAAGAACAATATGAATGAAGAGTGGTTTGGTATATGTGCAAAAGGGCCTTCTAATGCCAAGGGTTTATACACGCTATACCCTAGGGCGGCCTATTATGCACTTAAAGAAGTACACGACATTGACGTATATGGTGCTGATAAAGATCTAATTTCCCTAGAATCAAAATTTAAAGAGGTAGAATTGATGGATGCTGTTCTTAGAGCCCGGGGTGATAAGGCAGCTCTTGACGCCCAGGGTGGTTCAAAACTTTTAGGAATTTCCCAATTAAGAGCAGAACTTTCTACATTCACTACTGGAGGTAGCCTTATAACCACTCCAGAGAATCCTGAAGCAGATGGAAACATTTTTCCAAACCAACTGGGATTTGATCACATGCAATCCTATTTTATAGGGGTAGAAGGTAATCCTGCGTCAAATGTTAGAGCTGAGGTGGTGCTTAACGTAGTGGGTAATGTAGCTCAAAACCCTATCAATGAAATATTCTATGAGAATAGGTCTAGACCACTCAACGTAAATTCTGATGATGGAGACGTGATTCTAGGTGATGTTAATCGTGTAAACCTTTATCAAGGAGAGTTTGAATGGAACTCAGAGGAGTTTGATCTAAAGGGGTTTTACCGTACCGGTCACTATCACTGGCAATATGAGGGTGATTTTTTTGGTTTTTATCCTGAAGCAAACTACGGTCCTAACCTGGATATTTATGGAGGTGAAATATTAGGCTTTGAGGTTGACGGTAAAAAGGGTTTAGAAGGATTAAAAGCTGCATTCGGTCCCCAATTATGGTGGGGGGCAAACCCTACTGCGCTCATAAAATACCAGCGTCAAGTAGGCAAGTTCAGTATCGCAGGGATTTATCATCGAGACATCGAGACTGATCTTGAATTTGACGACAACGGTCGCAGGGTACTAGACCAGAACCAGTTAAGATCTGGAGTTATACCTCCATGGCCTACTGAAAGAGCATCGCTTGCCATAGAACGTTCAGTTGGTAAATTTGACATTACTCTTGGCGGTATATGGGCTGGAAGTCCATTGAACGGTAGTGTCTATCAAGATATTAACGACGCAGGAATTGTAGTTAATGACCGTATCAACTCTGGCGACAATTGGGGTGGTAAAGCAAAAATTGCCTACAACGGCGGTAAATTTAACTGGTATGCGCAAGGTGCTATGATGGGACTTATTGCAAACGCCGGGGCAGATGTTACTCAAACCTTTACCGGGTGGCGATTAAGAGATTCAGGAAGTGGTAACCAGACTAACTTTTTAACTGGTTTCACCTATTCAGTAGATGACTTTCAAATTGCTCCAAACTTCATGTGGCGCAAACCACTAGTAGCTGCAATGCCTAATAATGTAGGAGCTCCAGGCCGCCTACGTAATATTATAGACGATCCTTTTTCAGTACGGGAAGGAAATAGGGAAGCTACAGCTGGAGAATTATTACTAACCTATGACCCCACACCTGGTACCTGGATGTACGCTTGGGACAACGATCGGACTGAGGATGCTGGATTTGCAATGAATTTAGGGTTTGTGTACCAGCATCTACCTACTACAATGGACGCGCACATAGGGTTTAATGCCAATAGAACATTTTTTGCATTTCCAGAGTCTGTTCCAGCAGAGGATTTATGGGAAGTACACACCAGAATTGTAGCAAAACCTACTAAACAGTCTGGGATCATCGGGAACTTTTATTATGGTAATGGTCAGGCAAATGGTGATAGTAAAAGGTTGCTGCGACGTTTTGGTGGCGATGTGCGAGCTATCTATAATAATCTAAAACTACAAACCCATGTTAAAGTTAATGATTGGGGACCTTATGATTATCATCGTGATTTCAACCTGACCTTTCCAGTCCAGTTAATGCTCGATCTAAGTACTACCTTAGGTAAACCCGATTGGTTCATTCTTCCTACTACGGTAGTGGGTATTAGAGGTACCTGGAGATCCCTCGATCAATTCTCACCACGTTATGCACCTAACGCCCCAGCGGCAGAGTTTCAAGATCCTAGGCTTGCTCCCGTAGGATTTCCTGACGGTAGTGAGTGGGAAATAAAAACGTATCTAAATATTAACATTGGTAAATAGCACCTTATGTATTCAAGTATAAATAATAGTTTGATTTTGAAATGCTTGCTAACTATTACGGCGGCGCTTTTAATAACTGGTTGTGAGAGAGATGTATCTGACGATGCTGTTGTTGCAACCTTCAGCTCTGATGGTACTGTATTTATAGATACCTTTAGTAGTGGCCTGGATTACTTTCCGTTTGGAGGAACGGTCCAGGAGGCATTTTCTGTAGATACGCAAAATGTCTTTGAGGGTGAAGCTGCGATGAGATTTGATATCCCTAATGTAGGCGATCCTGCAGGAGCTTTTGCTGGTGCAAATTTTGCCGATACTGGGGCTGGTCGTGACCTAACGGGGTACGATGCATTAACATTCTACGCTCAGGCTACAAAGGCAGCAACTATTAATGATATAGGTTTCGGGCTTGATGGTGCTGGGGATACTTTAAGAGTGGCTCTACCTAACTTGAGACTATCAACAAACTGGAGAAAATATATCATTCCCATACCAGACGCTTCAAAACTCACGCAGGTTAATGGTTTGTTATGGTATGCGGAGGGTCCGGAAGATGGAGATGGCTACACGTTTTGGCTAGACGAAGTTCAGTTTGAAAAACTAGGTACGCTTGCACAATACAGACCATCCATTTATCAGGGACAGGACATAGTGCAGGAAACCTTCATAGGTGCCTCCTTTCAAGTAGGTGATCTTGCAACCACGGTAAACACAGCAAGTCAAGGAGATGTAACAGTAGCCGCCGCGCCAGCTTATTTTACCTTTATGAGCAGCAATCCGGCTGTAGCCACAGTCAACGCCGCTGGTGAAATTACTGTTATTGGAGCCAGCCCGCTGGATTCAAATATGGAACCCATTCCCACCATTATCACGGCAAGTCTAGGAGTGGATGAAAACGGGGATCCCAACGTGGCATCTGGTTCTTTAAGTATAGTGTCGCTAGGAGATTTTGAGGCGGCGCCCACCCCTACTAGAGATGCCTCTAGGGTAATTTCCATTTTTAGCGATGCTTACAACAATGTTCCCGTAGATTACTACAATGGCTTTTTTAACGGTGATGGTCAAACGACAGAGGGTGGTGAACCCCCGTTATTTATTAATAATAATCAGGTAATTAACTATACAAACCTAAACTTTGTAGGTATAGGAACGTTTCTGAATGTGAATCCCGTGGACGCCTCCTCAATGTCACACATGCACGTTGATATTAATGTGCAGGAGGATATGCAGCCCGGCGATTACATCGATGTGCAACTTTTAAATGGAGTGCAAACCGGTAACGAAACCTCTGGCACGGTGAGAATTCCTGCCTCAGATTTGACGACAGACACATGGGAGGGGTTTGATATACCACTATCATCATTTACAGGATTGGCTGGTAGGGACCAGTTGGGATTGATATTTTTTGTTTCAGGTGGTACAATTTCAAACATTCTAGTTGACAACATATATTATTATCAAGATGTGTTAGACCCTACACCTAACGTAGATGATTCTGCCGCATCTCAACTAGCATTGCCGCTGGGATTTGAGAGCAGCTCACTTAACTATAACTTTACTGAGTTTGCTGGAGCACCTACCATGGTAGTCTCAAATCCTGTTCCTGGTGGAATCAACACCAGCGGGAATGTAATAATGACTGAGAAAGCTGTAGGTGCAGAGTTTTTTGCTGGAGCATTCCTGGACCTGGATGCTGCAATTGATTTTTCTACTACCCAAAAGATTAGAATGAAGGTCTATTCTCCCAAGGCTGGAATTCCAGTAAGAATGGCACTTGAGGAACTGGGTGGTGGTAGTCAAATCGTTCAAGACGCCGTAGTGCTTTTTGAGAATGAGTGGAACGAGATCGAGTTTGATTTTAGTGGTGTCTACAATCCAGCGGTCAACTATCAACGCGTTGTTATTTTCTATGAATTTGTTACTGGCTTACGGGGAGATGGTACGGTATATTATGGAGATGATATTCAATTAATTAATTAAAAAAAAGTGATCAGCTTAGTATTAGGTTGATTCTGGATTGATAGATAATCACGCTTTCGCGAAAGCGTAAATACGAAAAGTTATGAAGTGGTTAAAAAATTATAGTTCTTTAAGGACAGTTATTCTAGCGGGTCTAGCAATTGTTGCTTTTATCCTACAAGGATGCGATAACGACGAAGAGCAGGAGGTAATTCAGTTTGAGAATTTGGTTTTTGCAGATGAATTCAGCGGGAGTGGTTCACCTGATGCGAGCACTTGGGGATATGACATAGGTACTGGAGTCAACGGTTGGGGAAATTTTGAGTCTCAATATTATACTGATCGTGCAGAGAACGTAGTGGTAGAAGACGGAGTCTTAAAGATTACCGCACAAAGGGAACAATTTCAGGGGTCGCCCTATACCTCTGCAAGAATCCTGACAAAAAATAAGTTTCAAAAACGCTACGGCAGGTTTGAAGCTCGCATAAAATTACCTTGGGGACAGGGGATATGGCCTGCTTTCTGGATGCTGGGTGATGATTCAGACGGCGCCATATGGCCGCAGATAGGCGAGATTGACATTATGGAATATCGTGGACAACAACCCGATATCGTCTTAGGTAGTGTGCATGGACCCGGATACTCTGGAGGAGAGGCCGTGACTAAATCATACCAGCTACTTAATGATCGTTTTGATACAGATTTTCACATTTTCGGTATTGAGTGGACTCCTGATTATATCAATTATTATGTGGATGATGAACTGTATAATCAAATCACCCCAGCAGATGTTGACGGCGACTGGGTATTCAACGACCGTGAGTTCTACATTATTATGAATGTGGCCGTGGGAGGAACGTTTGTGGGTCAGGTAGGTCCCAATACAGAATTTCCCCAAACGATGGAGGTAGATTATGTAAGAGTTTATGAATAGTAAGCTGTTGTTACTATAGGAGCTGTCATCTAGATCAATCTCAAGTGGTTTGAAGCATCCATTACGGTAGATCTTACCTATGCATTTTTTACACTCTGATTATTAATTCAAAATAGCCTAGCGATTTCAACAAGATTAGTTGCCCTTCCACTAAAGATCCAAAACAAAAATGACTCGTAAACTTGTCTTTATAGCATTTGTAGTATCGCTAGGAGGTTTTTTGTTTGGCTTTGATGCCGGGATCATTTCTGGTGTTATGAATTATGCAGGCCCGCAATTTAATTTATCTGACGGGCAGATAGGATGGGTTACTAGTGCCCCTTCATTTGCGGCAATGATCAGTATGCTGTTTGCTGGAAGAATGAGTGATCGATGGGGTAGAAAACCCTTACTGATTATAGTCGCCATATTGTACACGGTTTCTGCACTATGGAGTGCTTATGCCCAGACTTATGAGAGTCTATATATAGCTAGGATGGTAGGTGGACTGGCCTTTGGGGCAGCACTTATTCTAGCACCTATCTACATTGCAGAAATTTCTACGTCAGCTAATAGGGGAAAGCTGGTAGCTATACAGCAACTCAACATTGTTTTTGGATTTTTTGCTGCTTTCTTAAGCAACTACCATTTTAATGAATCACTTACAGCAGGAATATACGATATTGAGAATGTATGGCGCTGGATGCTGGGGGTAGAGATGATCCCGGCAGCGCTTTACTTCATAGCGTTGCTCGCCGTACCGCGCAGCCCCAGATGGCTTTTTTTGAACAGTTATAAGGAAAAAGCAGTTCAAACGCTCAATAAAATTCACACAAAAGAGGTGGCGGTAAGTCAAATTACACTCATAGAAGAGAGTCATATAAGTAGGGAGGACAAGGAGCAGATTCCTATTTCTTATCTGTTCAAAAAGTCCATACGCTTCATTTTAGTTATAGGTCTGGTGGTAGGCATACTGCAGCAGGTGACCGGGATCAATGCCATTTATTTTTATGCGACTTCTATTTTTAAGCAAACAGGAATAGGAACTGATGCGGCTTTTGCTTCTAGCGTTCTTCTAGCGGCAGTGACAGTTGTGTTTACGATCATATCCATGTTTTTAATTGATAGGGTGGGGAGACGCCCCTTACTTCTAGTGGGTACGGCTGGGATAGCAGTAAGTTTAATGCTATGTGCTTATGCTTTTAATATCGCTACTTATTCCTTAAGTAAAGATGATATTCAAGGTCTGCAATTTGAAGAATCAACCATGCTTATTCCCGTAGTTGATAGAGTATTTAAGAGTGATGTGGAATTTAAGAATGAGATGAAATCCATTCTGGGTACTCAATCTTACAATCGCAATGATGGCGACATTATTGAGGCTGCAACCACGATGGATGCAAATCTTGTATTGATTGGAATTCTCGGGTTTATTGCCTGTTTTGCTTTTTCGCTTGGGCCAGTAATGTGGGTTTTATTGTCTGAGTTGTATCCCATGAAGATACGTGCGCTGGCGGTAGGCTGTATCGCTTTTGTAAACTCTGCCTGCAGTTCTATAGTTCAACTCATATTTCCATGGGAACTTTCAAACCTGGGTAATGCGCTCACCTTTTTAATCTTTGGTGTGATTGCGGCTGTGGGTTTTTTCATTTTATTCAAAATTTTGCCAGAAACCAAAGGCAAATCTTTAGAACAACTGGAATTAGAATTAGTTGAGACGCATTAATAGAATTATTAAAATATTTGACAATCAAGTCATTTCAAGATATTAAACATGTACATAGGTTCCAATAAAATAGACACCACCGCACCAGAAATCAAAGGAGCACTGGTAGAACTCAACGGAGAGAAATATTATAAAATCTCAAACAGCGACATGATGCGGCCATTTTTCATGAGCATCATCAGTAATTCAAATCACTGGATGTTTGTCTCCAGCAACGGTGGACTTACCGCGGGAAGACAAAATGCAGAGTCTTCACTATTTCCTTATTACACAGACGATAAGATAACAGAAGCTGCAGACTTTACCGGAAGCCGCACCCTTATAAGGATCAAGAACGATTATAAAACCTTTTTGTGGGAACCATTTTCACCATGTCATCGGGCGGCCTATAGAACGGAAACTAATCTTTATAAGAATGCACTAGGAAACAAGGTTTTATTTGAGGAATTGAACCATGACCTAGGCATAAGCTTTTCTTACGAGTGGTGCAATAGCGACGAATTCGGATTTGTAAAGCGATCTACAGTTGTTAATCTAGGCAACAATACCTTGAATTACGAAATTCTAGATGGTATCCAGAATATTTTGCCCTACGGTGTAGGTTCTGATTTACAGAATAGTCGGAGCAACCTGGTAGATGCGTATAAAAAATGCGAACTTGAAAAGGAACAAGGACTGGGAATATATTCCCTAAGCGCGATCATCGTTGATAAGGCAGAACCTAGTGAGTCTTTCATGGCGACCACGGTCTGGTCAATTGGAATCGATAATGAAGCGACCTTACTTTCTTCAAAACAACTGGATACTTTCAGGAAAGGGCATGAGGTCACACAAGAAATTGACGTGAAGGCAGAAAAAGGTGCCTATTTCATTTGTTCCCACGAGAAGCTAGAATCTGGAGAAAGCAAAGAATTCTACACGGTTGCCGAGGTCAATCAAAGTATGAATGACATCAACCATCTCAAAAAGTCAATCAAGGAAGACCCTTCAGGATTAAGGACAGCGCTCATCAAATCGATTGAAAAGGGTTCCGTTAATTTAAAAAAGCTTGCCGCAGCGTCAGATGGTTTACAGTTAGGCTCTGATAGACAGCGGAACACACGCCACTTTGCAAACACGATGTTCAACATCATGCGGGGAGGAATTTTTGATAATAACTACACCATTGAAAAAAGCGATTTTCACAAATACCTGCGCAATGCAAACAAGGAAGTCCATGAGAAATTTCACTCTCAAATTGCTCAACTCGAGGATCAGTTTGATCTAGCAACTATAATTGACTTATCGTTAAATAGCGATGATGCAGATTTTGTTAGACTTGCACATGAGTACCTGCCGCTTAAATTCAGCCGTAGGCACGGCGACCCTAGCAGACCATGGAATAAATTCTCCATTAACACTACCGATGGTGATGGCAATAAAATTCTTGATTACGAGGGTAACTGGAGGGATATATTCCAAAATTGGGAAGCACTCGCTTATTCCTACCCCTACTTTCTCGAGAACATGATTTACAAGTTCTTGAATGCCTCAACCTTTGATGGCTATAATCCATACCGGGTCATAAAGGACGGTTTTGATTGGGAAACTATTGAACCAGATGACCCATGGTCGTACATAGGTTACTGGGGTGATCACCAGATCATCTACCTACTCAAATTTTTGGAAGCATTTGAGGCACACGAGCCAGGCAGCCTAAACAGTTTGCTTGATAGAAATGTTTTTGTTTATGCAAACGTTCCCTACCGCATTAAATCCTATCATGAGATCGTTGCAGATCCTAAGGATACCATTCTTTTTGACCACGAGGCAGATCAAACTATTAGAAATAAGCGCGAAAAATTAGGGGCAGATGGTGCCCTGCTGTTTGTTGAGGACCAAGTCTACCAGGTAAGCTTCCTCGAGAAAATTCTAGCAACGGTACTGGCAAAAATCTCAAACTTTGTTCCTGAGGCTGGAATATGGATGAATACCCAGCGCCCTGAATGGAATGACGCAAATAATGCATTAGTAGGAAATGGGGTGAGCATGGTTACCTTAAATTACCTGTATAGATTCCTTGACTTCTTTGGAAAAACGCTGGAGCATGAGGATCATCGTGATGTAGAAATATCTACAGAACTAGTAGAGCTGTTCCACAAGATTAATGATTTACTGGGGGGTGTTAGAGATACGCTTTCGCGAAAGCTAACCAATCAAGAGCGCAAGAATACGATGGACGCCCTAGGTACTGCGGCAGACCGTTATAGAACCGGGATTTATACCCACGGTTTTTCTGGACGGACAAAGTCTTTAAATACCAAGGATCTGGTCTCTTTCGTAAAAATTGCGAAGGAACATCTAGCCCATACCATTGATGCCAACAAAAGGAATGACAATCTGTTCCACTCCTATAATTTAATTACTATAAAAAGCGAGGGAGTGAGTATTAACTACCTGCCTGAAATGCTAGAGGGACAGGTTGCGGTACTCAGTTCGGGATACATATCCCTGCAAGAATCATTAAAGGTCATGGACGCTCTTAAATCAAGCGCCCTGTTCAGACCAGACCAGTATAGTTATCTCCTTTATCCAGACAAGGATCTCGCGCGGTTCACGGATAAAAATAATATCCCTGACGAGATGGTGTCATCTTCTAAATTGCTTCAAACATTATTAGATGAGCAGAACAACGATATCATCGAGAAAGATGTTCTAGGTCAATATCATTATAACGGCACCTTTAATAACGCAGATAGCCTGGAATATGCGCTCGATGAACTGCCCAGTCGTTATCGTGATCTCGTAAGTAAGGAAAAATCCCAATTGTTGGATGATTTTGAAACGCTCTTTAACCACAAGGCATTTACCGGTAGGTCGGGTACATTTTTCGGTTATGAGGGATTAGGTTCCATCTACTGGCACATGGTTTCAAAGCTCGTACTCGCAGTTATGGAAACCTGTGTAAAAGCGATAGAGACCACTACTGACGAGGAACTTATAGGAAAACTGCTCGAGCACTATTATGAAATGAATGAAGGAATAGGTGTCCATAAATCACCAGAACTTTATGGCGCATTCCCTACAGATCCCTATTCACATACTCCTGGAAATAAGGGAGCTCAACAGCCAGGAATGACGGGCCAGGTAAAAGAAGACATACTTTCTAGGATGATGGAACTAGGTGTTTTCATAGAGAACGGTGCCATCGTCTTCAACCCAAGGATGTTGAGAAAGGAAGAGTTACTTAAACAAGCCACTACATTTGACTATTATAATGTGGCGGGAAATCATAAAAGTATTGATCTGGAAACTGGTTCAATGGCATTTACCTATTGCCAGATACCTGTGATATACTCAGCAACAGGAGATAGGACGATGGTGGTAACTCGCAGCAACGGCGTGGTAGAAACCATACAGGGTTTGAATCTGGGTAAGAGTATAAGCCCTTCCATTTTTGATCGCTCAGGTTTAATTTCTAAAATCGAGGTGAATTATTAAAACGGCTATATCCATATTTGTGATAATGATCATTATCGTTCTGGTGGTTTCTTGCAAGGAACAACCAGTAGGTAATGACGGGCCTACTCAGGAGGAAATCTTGACTCAAAAAGCAGATTCTCTACTCGCAATGATGACTCTTGAAGAGAAAATAGGTCAAATGACTCAGATACGCCATTTCTGGGATATGGAGAATGATACCCTAGTTGCAAGAAAGTTGATAGGGTCTGTAATCCATACTGATGGAGGAAATCCAGGTCAAACCGCCGCAGACTGGCAAAAGCGGTTTAATAATTTACAAAGACAAGCGCTGAGCACGAGATTGGGCATTCCCTTATTATTTGGTGTTGACGCGGTTCATGGACAGAATACGTTTGACGGTGCGACTATTTTCCCCCACAATATAGGCATGGGGGCTACCGGTGATATATCTTTAGTGGAGCGTGCTGCACAAATAACTGCAATTGAGTCTCGTGCCACAGGATTTAATTGGGTCTTCTCTCCTTGTGTAGCCGTACCGTTCAACGAGCGCTGGGGTCGAGTTTATGAAGCTTTTTCTGAAGATTCTGCAATGGTATCTGCTATGACCGCAGCTAGTATACGAGGTCACCAGATGAACCTATCTGCTGGCACAAGTGTAATGGCTACCGCAAAACATTTTATAGGAGATGGCGCGACTGACTATGGCAAAGAGGGTGGAAACACAGCGGTGAGTGACTCAATAATGAACAACATTTTGTTACCACCTTACAGAGCAGCTATTAATAATAATGTAGGTGCAGTAATGGCATCATTTAATGCTATTGATAGTTTAAACATGCACGCGCATAAAGAGTTGATAACGGACACGCTCAAGAATAAGCTGGGTTTTGAAGGAATAGTGCTTACTGATTGGAAAGGCTATTCAAGATTTGGTCGCAATGCAGTCGTCAATGCAGGAGTTGACATGTTCATGGCTGTGGATGGTGACATGGAGGTATTTCAACAGGGAGTAAAGAGAGGTGTTGAGAGCGATAGCATTTCAACGGCACGTATTGACGATGCAGTAAGAAGGATCCTAAAGAAAAAATTTGCGCTTAATCTCTTTGAAAAACCATTTGCCGATAGCTCTTTGATTAAAAGTATAGGTAGCAGTAAACATCGAGCCGTAGCGAGAGAAGCGGTACGCAATTCTATGGTGTTGCTCAAGAATGAGATCTTACCCTTAAATAAAACAGACCAAAAAATAGTTGTAGTAGGTGAGCACGCAAACAATTCTGGGCTGCAATCCGGCGGCTGGACCATACGGTGGCAGGGTAGGGAAGAAAACTATGCAGGTGCCACGACCATATTGCAGGGTTTTGAAAAGCTCGCTCCAGGCAATGTAGTTTATGATCAAGATGCCTCAAAAAAAGTTAAGGATGCATATGTTGCCGTCATCGTAGTGGGTGAAACTCCCTATGCAGAGTTTATGGGGGACGTAGGCCACGAGGTAAAAAAGTACCAGTTGACGCTTACAGATGTGCACAAAAGTTATATTAAAACATACAATGACCTTGATATCCCGGTAGTTGTGGTTCTTATTTCAGGAAGACCGCTTGTCGTTACAGAAGAAATAAAGAAATCTGCAGCATTTATTGCAGCGTGGTTGCCTGGTTCTGAGGGTGATGGAGTTGCCCAAGTAATTATGGGTGAATATGACTTCAAAGGGAAATTGCCACATAGCTGGCCCGCGAGTACCCAAGATTTTAAAGGAAAGTATGGTCCAAATTTTTGGCAACATAATGTAGAGCCACTATACCCATTGGGTTACGGACTCAGTTATTAAAATTAATAGATATGACCAATAGAATTACCATTATGTTACTCATGCTGAGTGTTCTTATCATATCCTCTTGTAATAAAAAAGAATCTCAACATTTGAAAAAGGAATCTATTAAAAATATGCCGGTTACTGATAAAAGTGCTGCGCAAATCCTGGGCAATCCAGATTATCAAGCTATTTCCTACGGTGGTTATAGGATGAAAACTCGCAATAGCGATGATCAACCCACGCTGGCCCATATCAAAGAAGATTTGCTATTGCTCCACGCAGCTGGAATAAGGGTATTGCGCACCTATAATGTCCAACTGGATCATGCTGGAAACGTTCTACAAGCGATCAAAGAATTAAAAAGTGATGACCCTAGTTTTGAGATGTACGTGATGCTGGGGGCGTGGATAGACTGTCTCAACGCCTGGACCGCAAAAAATCCCGTTCATAATATTGAAAGCCCCCAGAATAAAGATGAAATCGCTAGGGCTGTCGCTTTCGCGAAAGCGTATCCCGATATAGTTAAGGTGATAGCCGTGGGAAATGAAGCTATGGTAAAATGGGCGACTTCTTATTACGTAGAGCCTAACATCATTCTAAAATGGGTCAACCACCTACAAGAATTAAAGAGGTCAGGAGAATTGAGTCACGATCTATGGATCACTAGTTCAGACAATTTTGCGAGCTGGGGTGGTGGTGAGACCCGATATCATACAGAAGACTTGAATAAGTTGATCCATGCCGTGGACTTTATCTCAATGCATACCTATCCCATGCATGATACCCACTACAACCCGGCGTTTTGGGGAACTAAGCCCGAAGAGACAAAATTTGATAAAGAGAAGCAGTTGGAAGCCGTGATGAACCGCACTAGACTCTATGCGGTCTCGCAATACGAGAGCGTAAAAACTTATATGAAACGACAGGGTGCAAACAAACCCATACACATAGGTGAAACAGGATGGTCCTCTTACTCAAATGAACTTTATGGTATTACTGGCTCTAGAGCTAATGATGAATATAAAGAAGCGTTGTTTTATAATCACATGAGAGAGTGGACTAATGCAAATCAAATGTCCTGTTTTTATTTTGAGGCTTTTGACGAGCAATGGAAGGACGGTAACAATCCAGAAGGATCAGAAAATTTCTTTGGCTTATTTACCATAGACGGCAGGGCAAAGTTTGCTTTATGGGATATGGTTGACCAGGGAAGATTTAAAGGACTGGGTCGTAATGGTGCGCCCGTAACCAAAACCTTCAATGGTAATAGAGCCGAACTAATGAAGACTGTCGAGCTACCACCGGTAAAGGACAGCATTTACATTCCAAAATTTAACAACTAAAAATTATGACCACCACGACCACCAAAGTCCCATTCGGCAAGAAAGTAGCATTCGGTTTAGGAATGCTCGCAAATCAAATGTTTCCTGCTGCACTGGGAATATTTATGGTGGTACTGGTTCAAAATCTAGGTTTTCCAGGGTGGATGTGGGGAATCATTTATTTCTTTCCCAGGATTTTTGACTCGTTTACAGATCCCATCATGGGATTTATCTCAGATAACACCAGATCTAAGTGGGGTAGGAGAAGACAGTACGTCTTGATCGGTGCCATCATAATGGGAATCAGCTTTGCGATTATGTGGCAGCTCTATGTCGATGATGGTGTGAACTACAACTTTGTATATTTCATGCTGTGGTCCTTCTTATTTTATTTAGGTCTAACCATATTTAGTGTTCCCTACGTTGCCATGGGTTATGAGATGAGTGATGATTTCCATGAGCGTACCAGTATCATGGCAGTTGCACAATGGATCGGTCAATTTGCGTGGGTAATTGCACCGTGGTTCTGGGTAATTATGTATATCAACGGTGAGGATGGCTGGTTTGAAACTGCCGAGGAGGCAACCCGAACCCTAGCTATCTGGGTGGGGATGATCTTTATGGTCATTGCAGCGGTTCCAGCACTATTTATTAAAGATAATTCAACTCTTGATGAAGATTATGCAGAGTTGTCGCTTAAGAATATAAAAGGAAGTTTTACTGCGATCAAGTTAGGGTTTCAAGAAGCGTTAAGAATAAAGCCTTTTAGAAAGTTGTGTATAGCTACTTTTTTAATCTACAATGCGTTCAATACCGTAGCCACTTTTACCTTTTTTATAATAGTTTACCAGCTATTCAACGGCGATGCCGAAGCTGCAAACGCCGGTTACTGGCCGTCCTTGTTTGGATGTTTGGGTGCTTTGTCCACTACCATAATAGTCATACCCATTGTTACCTGGATGTCTAGAAAAATGGGTAAGAAAAAAGCATTTATCTGGTCTCAGGGAATTTCAATTATAGGGTACATCCTATTGTGGTTTTTGCTCATACCCGGTAAGCCATATATGTTCATTTTTGCTTTACCATTCTTCTCATTTGGTATAGGGAGTCTATTCACACTCATGATGTCGATGACCTCTGATGTAATCGACCTCGATGAACTCAATACCGGTAAACGTAGAGAAGGGATCTTTGGAGCAATTTACTGGTGGATGGTAAAATTTGGCTTTGCTATCGCGGGAGCATTAAGTGGGTTGATTTTGACTTTGGTCGGTTTTGAAGAAGGTGTGGCTACCGTCGATCAGGAAGGTGCCATCGTAGGCTTAAGGGCATTTTTCTCAGGGCTTCCCATATTAGGTACTGCCATTGCGATTTATGTAATGAAAGACTATAGCGTGACCGAAGCAAAAGCACAAGAGGTCACGACAGAGTTAAAGCGTAGAAAAGCCCTAGGTAAAAAAGTAAGCAGCGCCTACGGTGCAGGATATTTAAAAAAAATCATTAAGGATGGCTTTGTGCTCGAGCACTATGAAAGGACTAGCCTTGCAGACAAGGATTTGAGCGAATTAAGCATTTTATTTAAGAATCATCTGTTGACACGTGTCCATGGATTGTGTTTTTCACCTTATTACAATATAGCATCTACAAACGACCCTATTTCAAGAGATAAAATCCAGTCAGGGCTTAAAGTTATCGCACCTCATACTGATTGGGTTAGATCATTCTCTGTTACTAAAGGAAATGAGTTTATAGCAGAAACTGCCAAAAGTTATGGGAAGAAAACGCTGGTAGGAGCCTGGATCAGTTCAGATCTAGAACGTAATAGAGCAGAAATTGATCAGCTGATAGAGTCTGCCAAAAACGGTTTTGTAGATATAGCCGTAGTTGGAAACGAAGTGCTGTTGAGAGACGAGATATCAGAGCGTGAACTTATCAATTATATTAGTGAGGTGAAGAAGGAATTGTCAGGTCTGGACGTTCAAGTAGGGTACGTGGATACCTATTATGAATATGCAAAACGTCCCAACCTAATTGATGCTTGTGATTTAATACTAGCTAACTGTTATCCATTCTGGGAAGGTTTTGATATTGATGGTGCTCTAACTCACTTAAGACAAATGCACGCCGTTGTTACAAGACAGGCTGGCAATAAAAGAGTAATCATAACGGAAACCGGATGGCCCAGTCAAGGACAAACTATAGAAAGCGCTATACCCAATAGGTCAAATGCAATGAAATACTTCATTGATGTTCAGGACTGGGCAAAAAGCCAGGATGTAGAACTGTTTTACTTTAGTTCATTTGATGAGGACTGGAAAACTAGTACCGAGGGTGCACTGGGCGCCACCTGGGGCATCTGGGATAAAGAAAAGGAACTTAAATATTAATATATAATGTCGTATAGAGCAGACCATTTGTTCTCTAAGCAAGAACTGGAAGATAGTATTGATTTAAACATAGATGTTTTACAACTGGACGGAGAGGATCTGGTCAGTCAATGGCATAAAACTCTAAAAACGGGAATGCATGGAATTTGTTTCAGCATGTATGAGGACGGGCAAGAACCGGGAGACCAGGTCTCTAGAGAGCAAGTAGAGCGCAGAATAAAGATCTTGAAGCCCTATACAAGATGGATCAGATCCTTTTCTTGTATCGAGGGTAATGAGTTTGTACCAGAGGTTGCAAAAGCTCATGGTCTTAAAACCATGGTAGGTGCATGGCTTAGTGATGACGTAGAGGCAAACGAGATTGAAATTAATGCTTTGATCAAACTCGCAAATGAGGGCATGGTTGACATAGCTGCCGTGGGTAATGAAGTCCTTTATAGGAATGAATTGGAAAAGAAAGATCTTATACGGCTAATTGAACGAGTAAAAGCAGCAATTCCCAGCGATATACCCGTAGGTTATGTCGACGCCTATTACGAGTTCACGGTACACCCAGATCTTGCTGAGGTTTGCGACGTCATCCTCTCAAATTGCTATCCCTACTGGGAGGGCTGTCCTAATGAATATGCACTCAACCATATGAATAGTATGTACCATCAGGCGCTGGAAGCAGGTAAGGGAAAGAAGGTAATCGTTACTGAAACCGGATGGCCCAGTAAGGGTGGGAGCCTCAGGGGCGCGGTAGCCGGAGACCAAAATGCCATCCGCTATTTTATTCAAACTCATCTCTGGGCCCGACAACATAATATTGAGACCTTTTATTTCTCTTCATTTGATGAGTCCTGGAAAACGGGAGATGAAGGAGACGTTGGGGCCTATTGGGGGTTATGGGATAAAAATGAAAACTTGAAATTTTAGAATTATGTTTTCGCGAAAGTGTAACCAAGCACAATGACCTGTGGAAATAAATTGCAACAATTATTTTAAGCAGTTTTTTGTTATAAATAAGACCTCAACATAAACTCAACATTAGAAGTAATTAAAAAACTTATATTTTCTATTAATTGATTTTTGTAATACTTAATTTACTGTTTATCAGTTATATGAATCGGAATTGTTGTGTTCAATATTTTCTGATGCAGTAGTTGTTTTACTGTAGCATTAACTTATTACTACAACGATGTATTATAATTTCTTATTAAAATATCTTTACGCTTCCTAAACTAAAACACCAAATGAAAAAACTGATTTACTGCATGATGCTACTGCTGCCTTTGCTTTCATGGGCTCAGGAACGCATTATTACCGGTAAGGTTTACGATACTCAATATCAGGAACCGCTGCTAGGAGCAACCGTAGTCAATAAAACTAAGAATACAGCTACTACCACTGAGATGGATGGGTCCTATAGCCTGGTGGCCTCAACTGGAGATACGTTGGTTATAAGCTATATAGGATATATAACACAATCCATAATAGTAGCCACCGCAAACGTAATTGATGTGAATCTTGTTGAAGATGTAGCCGCGCTAGACGAGGTGGTCGTCATAGGTTATGGTACGCAAGCAGTACGGGAACTTACTGGAGCAGTGAGCATTGTAAAAGCAGAAACTATAGAAGCACTCAAACCTGTGCGTATTGAGCAGGCTTTACAAGGTCAGGTTCCAGGTGTGGCGGTCACATCTACAGGCGGTGCTCCTGGCGCAGCTTTGAATATAAGAATCAGGGGTATCTCCACAAATGGAGATTCCAGGCCGCTTATTCTTGTAGATGGCAATGTCATAGAGGATTTGAGTGTAATCAATCCTGGTGATATAGAAAGCTTTTCGGTCCTAAAGGACGCGACCGCGGGTATTTACGGAGTAAGAGCGGCAAATGGTGTTATCATCATTACCACTAAGAGTGGTCGTAAAAACCAAAGTCTTCAGGTAGAATACAATACCTACGCTGGATGGCAAGAAACTACTAGAAAATTGCCGGTTCTTAACTCGCAGGAGTACGCCCTGCTGGCTAACGAGGCTTTTGCCAATAATGGTGAGGCGCTTCCCTTTACTGACCTGAGCACGCTGTCAGATACAAATTATCAGGATGAACTATTTGATAGTGCATTTACTATGAATCATGACATAAGCTTGAGAGGTGGTACTGAGAAATCAGTTTACGCTGCCGGTATGTCTTATCTTACTCAGGATGGTATATTAAGCACCAGTAGATCAAATTTTGATCGATTCACCTTTAGAGGAAATTTTGATCATAACTGGACAGATAATCTTAAGATGAAGACGGGTGTTCTTTACTCGTGGACGGGAACAAAAAATTTTAATGATAACGGTTTAGGTTCAGTTCTCTTCAATGCCATAAACATGGCACCTACAATTCCCGTAAGAGATGAAAACGGTGACTTCTCGCTAGCTGAAGGGTTGGGTAATGAGGTAATCAACCCTGTTGCTCAATTAGAAAATACATTTAATCGCAACTATGTAGGTAAGATTAGTGGGAACTTTGGTTTGACTTACGGTTTCCTTGAAGATTTTGAGGCTACAGCAAGAATTCAAGTCAATTATGCGAGAGCTCATGGAAGAAACTTTTCGCCCAGAGCTTTCTACGGTTCAGGTAAAGTGTTCAACTTGAATGAAAATGTCTACGGAACGTATAGCAACTATTTTAGGGACTACACTTATGATGCGTTTTTAAAGTATAGTAAAACCTTTGCAGATCGTCATAATCTTGAGGCCACTATAGGTATGAGTGCTTTTAGAACAACCGGAAAATTCAATGGATTTACTGGTTTCAACAATGAAAGCAACAACTTTTTTGAGGCAAGTATTCAAGGAGCAGAAAGGCGTGAGGATAACTTTAGAAATGGTGGCGATAGATTTGATAGCCGACTTTTATCTCACTTTGCACGGGTTCAATACAACTACGACGGCAAATACTTGTTTTCAGGGGTCATAAGACGCGACGGGAGTACTGCCTTTGGTCCAGAGAACAAGTTTGGAATCTTCCCTAGTGGTAGTATAGGTTGGGTAGCAAGTGATGAAGAGTTTTTAAAAGATAGCGATTTTGTTAATTTCTTCAAAGTTCGAGCTTCTGCCGGACTATTGGGTAATGATAGAATTGGTGCCTTTGGTTTTGTTTCCAGTCTCAATGGAGAGGGTGAATACGTGTTCAACGATCAATTGGTCCTAGGTAGTGCCGTAGGACGACCTGGTAATCCAGAAATCCAATGGGAAGAACAGTTCACTACAAACGTGGGTGTAGACATGAACTTTTTGAATAACAAACTATCCATTACTGCAGATTATTTTGTGAGAGAAACACGCGAGCTATTATTTAGCCCTCCCATTTCTTCACTTGTAGGCTCAACTGCACCGGGCGCAGTTCCATCTATTATCAATGGTGGGGATATAAGAAATAGTGGATTTGAATTTCAAATAGGTTATGCAGATAGTTTTGGTGATGACTTTAGCTTTTCAGCTAGCTATAATCTAGGAACAGTTGATAATGAAGTACTAAGCGTCAATAATTCAAACGGATTTTTTGAAGGTGGCGGTTTTGGTGTAGGTCAACCTCCTATTACCCGATTTGAAGCAGGTCAACCGCTTGGATACTTTTACGGTTTTGTAACTGACGGTATTTTCCAGACTCCTGCCGAGGTTGCAGCTCATCCCTCGCAACTAGCACTAGGAGCAAACGCACAACCAGGAGATATAAGATACCGCGATATCAACGGCGATGGAGTAATTGATCTGGATGACCGCGCAAATCTGGGTGACGCTATCGCAGATGTTACCATGGGGCTCAATCTAACCTTTAATTACAAGAACTGGGATTTCCAGACTTATCTATACGCGTCAATAGGAAATGATATGGTTAGAAATTATGAGAGAGATATACCATTGACTAATAGGACAATCAACAGGCTAGATCGCTGGACTGGACCTGGGACAAGTAACACAAACCCCAGAGTGACTACTGGAGCTACATCTAACAACGTATTTTCTGACTTTTTTGTAGAGGATGCTTCATTCCTCAGAGCACAAAATGTACAGTTAGGATACACTTTTGATAACGACCAACTATACGGTCTAAAAGTAAGCAGCTTAAGGTTTTACGGGTCAGTTAACAATCTATTTACGTTGACAGAATATAGAGGGTTTGATCCTAGTGCAACTTCAGGTGGTGCTCTCGACAATGGGATTGACAATGGTTTTTATCCCGTGCCTAGAACCTTCTTGTTTGGTATTAATGCAAAATTTTAATTAGATAGAGATGAAATTATATAAAATCACATACATACTATTGTTTGCGCTGGTATTGCTCGCTAGCTGCAGTGAAGATTACGTAGATGTTGAGAGTCCTGATCAAAACGCTGACAATTTCTTTAACACTCCGCAGGATTACGAGTCTGCATTGATAGGAGCCTATGATCTACTGCAGTCAACTTATTTGAACGTAATGTTAGGTGAAATTGCTAGTGACAATACACTTGCAGGTGGTGAAAGTGCGACAGATGTTATAGGCATACAGCAGATCGATGATATGATTCATACCCCGGTTAACCAGCAATTACAGGATATTTGGGGATGGATGTACGCAGGAGTAAATAGAGCAAACTATATCATGGAATTTCAAAATAACCTAGATTTTCCTGAGAAGTCGAGAGTACTGGGAGAAACCAGATTTATAAGAGCCTATTATTACTTTGAACTGGTCAAGTTCTTTGGAGACGTTCCCCTGGTGGTAGATCAAAGAATATTGCCTGGTGACCAGTTTGAGCTCGACAGGACACCTAGTGATCTAGTCTATGCGCAAATTGAGGCAGATCTTCAATTTGCAATTGCAAACCTTGAGTATAGTACGCCAGATGTGGGAAGGGCCACTAGAGGTAGTGCAGAGGGATTATTGGGTAAAGTATATTTATACCAAGACAAGTTTCAGGAGGCATCGGCTGTGCTGGACGACTTGATTAATTCTGGAAACTACTCACTAGTATCCGACTATTCAACCATATTTGAAAATGATAATGAAAACAATTCTGAGTCAGTATTTGAAATTCAATATACAGATGTCCAAGGAGCAGGCTTTGGTTGTTTACAGTGCAGTGAGGGTAATGTAGCCGTAGGATTCAACGGCATTCGCAACTATTCAGGGCCGCTATTTGACTCAGGTTTTAGTTTTAATGTTCCTACACAAGAAACTTATGATTCTTTTGAAGCCGGAGATGTAAGGCGAGATGTTGCAATATTGAACATCGATGAGTTTGCTGCGCAAAATGGCGCCACGTTTGCGGTAGGTTTTGAGCATACTGGATTTTACAATCGCAAGTATATTGCCAGGAAAGGCGATAGAGGTACTGGGGATGCTAACCTTACCAACCCTAACAACTACCGATCTATTAGGCTTGCAGATGTTTATCTAATGGCTGCCGAGGCTCACCAAAGAGGAGGAATGGGAGATGCCATAGCACAAAATTACTTGAATATCGTGCGTAACCGTGCAGGTTTGCCTAATGTAGGTACCTCTGGAACTGCATTGCTAGACAATATCTATGCAGACCGTAGATCTGAAATGGCAGGAGAAGGTCACAGATTTTTTGATCTAGTTCGTACTAACAGAGCAGCGGGAACCATACCAGGATTCCAACCTAACAAGAACGAAATATTTCCGGTACCTCAACAAGAAATTATTCTTGCTGGAAACCGCTGGACTCAAAACCCTAATTACTAAATATTAGACAATGAAAAAGTTTATATATATCATTTCAGCGTTATTTCTGGCTATTGTCATGGTAGGCTGTGAGGACGATGACCGCCAGGATCTTGCTAGTCAAATAGGCGTACCGTCTGACTTGGGACTTGAATTTAACATCACTCAGGACAATTCGGGATCAGTCACTATCTCGCCCTCAGGAGCAAATGTGAGTAGGTTTGAAGTATTTTACGGTGATGGTACAGGAGACTCGATAGAGTTGGATCTAGGAGAGAATGCTCAACGTACCTATGAAGAAGGTAACTATCAGGTGCGTCTGGTAGCTTACTCCTTAAGCGGTGAGTCTATTGAATTTACTCGGGAACTGGTAGTTTCATTTAGAGCACCAGAAAACCTAGCGATAACCGTCACAAGAGATCCTGCAAGTAATTTTGTAGTAAACGTCGCAGCGACTGCAGATTTTGCAACTTCCTACTCGGTAACATTTGGTGAGGATCCAGCCCTTGCTCCAGTAACTTTTATGGAAGGTGAATCTGTGGACTACACATATAGTTCCACCGGTACATTTGATGTTACGGTAACGGCTTTTAGCGGTGGTGCGGCCGTAACTACTGGGGTTGAAATGATCACGGTTACAGATCCAGTTGAATTACCCATTACTTTTGACTCACCTACATTGAACTATAATTTATCCTTTTTCAATAGTACCGGTGGTATTATCGACAATCCAGATAGGGCGATAGGTGGTAATAATTCTGAAAAAGTCGTGTCTATACAAAAGACAGCAGACGTCTTTGGTGGAGTGATTGTTCCTGCTAGTGATCCTATAGACTTTACGACACTTAATGGATTACGTATGAAGGTGTGGTCACCCATGCCTGTAGGAACTAAGGTTACTGTGAAATTAGAGACCGTTGTTGGTTTTGGTGGTCCAGCCACAAGAGACTACGAGGCATTTACTACAAAACAAGGTGAGTGGGAATCACTATTTTTTGATATGTCTGACATAGATACCACCATTGATTTTACACAGTTTGTCATCTTCTTTGATCTAGGAAATCAGCCTACTGGAGATATCAACTACTTTGATACTATTGAGCTAGCAGATGGTGCCGCATTTGTACTTCCCATGACATTTGAAAATCCAGATGTGAACTACGCAAATTTTGCCTTCAATAATGCGTCTGTAGCGGTAGTTAGCAATCCATTTCCAGGTGGAATTAATACTTCATCTACCGTTACTGAATTTGTAAGACCGGCTACGGGTGGTTTTGCATTTCCTGGAGTAGTTTATTTTCCAGATGAGCCCTTGAACTTTACTACGAATGGAAGTATTTTTAAAGTGAAAGTTTATTCCACAAGACCTAACACTAGAGTTCTATTTAAAATCGAGAATGCATCTGATGGAGGTAACTCAGAAGAGCTCGCAGCAGTTACGACCACAACTAACCAGTGGGAAGAGCTAGTGTTTGATTTTAGTTCTCTCAACATCGATACAAATCGCCTAATTCAAAATATCGTTTTGTTCTTTGATCCAGAGCCTGCATTTGCAAACCCGCAGACTTATTACTTTGATGATGTCACACAATCTTTTTAGAATATACAAATGAGGAATATTTATAAAATTTTAGTCTTTTGCCTTCTAGCAACAGGAGTTTCCTGTCAAGAAGATGATGTTGAATTCGGTCCCATAATTACACCCACTTCTCTGAGCGTTGATTTTGAAAGAGCAGGAGAAGACGTGGCAAACCCCAATGGTGATGGTTCTGGTAATGTCGTGTTTCAAGCGAGTGCTGACAATGCGACTAACTACATCTTTGACTTCGGGGATGGAAGGACCGCTTTTAGTGCAGATGGCCGTGTGGAACATCGTTTTGTTCAACTGGGAGTAAATACCTATAGCGTGACCGTTACTGCTACTGGTACTGGAGGAGTCTCAACTACTGAAACCATTCTGGTTGAGGTGTTGAGTACATTTCAAGATGATGCAGCGGTCCAGTTCCTTACCGGTGGTTCTTCAAAGACATGGTACTGGTCAGTAGCTGAGGACGCCCACTGGGGCGTGGGTGCAGCATCGCCAGCAACCATTCCTGGTCAATCCAGTTATGCAGATCCCACTTTCTTTCCAGCACCAGCATTTGCTAGGTATTGTTTTGATGCGGCAGACGCTACTTGCTTCTATGAAGATGAAATGACTTTTACTAAAGTCGGGAACAACGTAATGTTTGAATTAGAAAATTTTGGGAACTCTTATATCCACAACTCTTATTTCAATGACTTTGGAGGGCCACCAGCGGGTAATGATGGATCGACAGATGCCTGTGTTCCATTCCCAACTCCTGCACCAGGGATGGTTACCTTTCTTCCCGTAGTAGATAGCGCCGTTCCTGAAGACCGTTCTACTGGAACTTCCATAATCTTGGGTAACGACAATTTCTTGAGCTGGTATGTAGGTAGTAGTGAATATGAAATTCTTGAGATAAGTGAGAATAGGGTAGTTTTCCGTACCATTCAAGCTAACGATACGGTGCTGGCATGGTACCACGTTTTAACTACGGATATACCTGTAAATCCCAATCCTAGTTGTATTTAATCAATTAGTAATTTCAATGCAAAGGCCGATTCTTAAGAGAATCGGCTTTTTTATGTAGAACAATAAGACCATTTAATTCAGTTTAAATGTTGGCTGTTTTACAAGTCGCATTTGTGCTGTGGTCTTTTACGCTTTCGCGGAAGCGTAACTATTACAAAATCTTCCCCCTATTAAGTATATTGTGTGGATCCATACTGCTTTTGATTATTTTCATCAATTCAATTTCAGCTGGGGTTTTTGAAAGATCTAGATATCTTTTTTTGTGAAGTCCAATGCCGTGTTCTGCACTTACTGACCCCTTCAAATCCTCAATACCGTGATAAACGATATCATTTATTTGCAGCCGTAACTGATCTGAATCATTTGTTTTATCGACCATAATATGGATATTACCATCTGCCACGTGACCAAAAGCAAAGCTATCTGATACCTCATCTAGTTGATTAAGATTTTCAAGCACCCGATCAATATAGTTACCTATTTCTGGTATGGGCAGGCTTATGTCAAAGTGCTGGTCATAATCCATATCATCGGTCAGTACATTAACATCCTCCCTGATTTTGAAGAAATTGTCAATTTCTAATTCTGTATGTGCAGGGGTGGCGTCTTGAATGATGTTGTTCTCTAGTAAATGTTCCAGAACGTTTTCAAATGAATTGATTTGGTCAGCTTCACGGCTGGAACGTACCGTTTCCATAAGCACATAAAACCTATGCTCACCGGTTAGAGGTATTTTAGAGATGGATGGTGACTGGATCATCTTGCGGTAGGTGTTGTTCCATATTAACTCAAAACCGCTCAAGCCTTCCCCCATATTAATTCTTACAAATTCCAAAGCTCTTAAAACATCGCTATATGAGTCTAGCGCCATGAACGCTGCGCTGCGAGCCGCAGGTTTGTGACATAATTTTAGAACTGCCCTGGTGACTATTCCCAGCGTGCCCTCGCTGCCTATAAATAGTTGTTTGAGATCATATCCAGAGTTGTCTTTGATGATCTTTTTAAGTGAACTCACGATGGAACCGTTTGCACAAACCGCTTCTATACCCAGTACTAATTCCCTGGTCATTCCATACTTGACTACTCGCAAACCTCCTGCATTACTGGATATAATGCCGCCTATTTGAGCGCTGCCCCTCGCGCCAAAGTTGAGCGGGAAGAGCAGGTTTAGATGGTTTAGCTGGTTTTGTAATTCTTCTAGGATTACACCGGCGCCCACGGTTGCGGTCATGGAATCACTATCGATCTCTTCAACTTTGTTTAATCGCTCGAGTGAGATGCATACATCTGCGGTGGAACTTTCAGTTCCTCCCACAAGATTAGTCAAACCACCATGAACCACTACCGGCTGGTGATAGTCATGACAAATTTTCAGGATGAAACTAATTTCTTCAGTATTATTGGGAAGCAGTAGGCACAAAGCTTTCAGACCTTCATCCATTTGCCAGATGTGATGGTATCGCTCTTTGAGCATATCGCCGGTCAAAATTTGATCAGCTTTTAAAAAAGATGTTAATCTGCTTAAAAGTTGACTACTAGTATAGGCGCTATAATCGTCCATAATAATTATTCCGTAAACAGTTGCGCCCTACGCGGTTTCAATGAATCCCTTAAAATAGTCACAGTTGATTCTAGACAGGCTACGTAGGCTATATGATGGTTTGCTGTAATCGGTTCCGTTCCAGATTTGAGAATCACAATTTGATTCTGCTGGACGTATTCATCCAGGTGTAATAGGTGGTGCCGTGCGGTTTCAAGACTATCGGGACCTTTAAAATCCCATATTAATTTAAGTTTTCTCATTAGTAAGATGCTCTTCGGCAAAGGTCTTAAAATCATTCATGAAAGACAGGGTCTGGCCGGTAAATACCTCAGGTCTTGCTTTGGCAACGAGCCGCATCATTCCCGTAAATTTAAAGGTACTAGTTGAGGACCAGGTGGTTGTCTCTTTATTTTCTTGGGTTACGCTTTCGCGAAAGCGGTTCTCCTGCACATTCAACACGCCCCGGGAACGATAGGCAGCCTTCCAGAAATGTGGTAAATCCTTTTCTAGAATCTCCTCGGTCATACTGATAATCGTGCCGGCAACCTTGATCTTCATTCTACGTTTACTGCCTCTCTCGCCTATGGAGGATGTCAAGTTCTTAAAACTTACTAAACCTTTTTGCCAGTTCTTGAAGTGGTTCTGGTCCCGTAACAAGGATACGACATCGTGTACGGGTAGCATTATTTGTATTTCTTGTTGAGTAGTGATCATGGTATAGCTGTCGTGCTAATTAAGTAAACTTAATCAAGTTAACATAACAATGGCGTAGTACTTGCGTTTGAGGAAAGATTTTGAATCAGTTATTTTTGCAAATTGTTATAGAACCACAACTTATGAAGTATTTCTTGATCCTGCTTATTTGTTTCACTACCTGTGTAAATGCGCAGGAATGGAAGGACAAAACACTGATCACTATTGATGGTAAAGAGTATGATGCGGGTACCTTTGTCAGGATATACAGCAAAAACCTGGATATAGTCCAGGATGACGAGCAAAAGGATATCGATAATTATCTGGAACTTTACATTGATTATCGCTTAAAGCTAGAACAGGCCTACCAGCACCAGTTAGATACCGCATCCAGCTATAGAGAAGAAATAAAGAAGTACCGCAATAGTCTTGCACAGTCATACCTAACTGATAATGAGGTGTCTGACGTTCTAGTGCGAGAGGCTTATGATCGCAGTCTTGAGGAAGTCAATGCAAGCCACATCTTAATAAAGGTTGAAGCCGGTGCCACTCCTACAGATACACTAGCTGCCTATAACAAGATACTCAAAATAAAGGATCAACTAGACCAGGGCGCAGACTTTGCCAGACTTGCCAAAACTCAAAGCGAGGGACCCAGCAGTAAGGTTTCTGGAGAGTTGGGATGGTTCAGCGCGTTTAAAATGATCTATGAATTTGAAACTGCCGCTTACCATACCGCTGTAGGTTCTTATTCAGAGCCTTTTAGAACAAACTTTGGCTATCACATATTAAAAGTTAATGACCGCCGTGATTCTAGAGGTGAGGTAACGGTCTCCCACATCATGACGTTTGATAAGCCCAAGGATAGCATTAAAACCGCAAGTAAGCGTATTCAGGAACTTTATCAACAATTAGAGCAAGGTAAAAAGTTTGAAGAAGTCGCCAGAGAATTCTCTGACGATTTGAATAGCGCACAGAATGGGGGGAAGCTCAGGAGATTTGGCACAGGTGGTCTAAACAGTCCCATTTTTGAAGATAAGGCGTTTTCCATGCAAAAAGAAGGCTCGTATTCTGAACCCTTTCAAAGTAAATTTGGCTGGCACATCATACGCCTTGAAAACCGCCACCCACTTCCATCCTTTAACGAGCAAGCTAAAAAACTAAGGGAGAAGGTTAAAAAATCACCTAGGTCTAGAAAGATTACCGAGGCATTCACCTCAAAATTGAAAGAGCTTTACAGCTTTGATACAGAGGTAAAGTTACCTGCAACCATTAGTAAGATCGTTTCAGATTCAATTGTAAAAGGTAAATGGATCTATGACAAAGAGAAAGATCTGGTGTTTGAAAAAACACTATTCATAATCCAAGATAAAGCCTACCAACAGCAAGAGTTTCTAGAGTACGCATTTAAAAATCAGGGAGCCGCCTCTCGCGGCAAGAACAGCAAAGATCAGATACTTAAAGATCTTCTACAGCGGTTTGTGGATGTGAAATTGATCGAATTCTATAATGAGAACCTAGAACGGGACAATGAAGATTTCCGGATGATTTATGATGAATTTAAAGAAGGTATCCTACTTTTTGAGCTACTGGAAAAAAAGATTTGGAATAAGGCTAAGACAGACTCAGTAAGACAGCGGGATTACTATGAAAAAAATAAAGATAAGTACCGCTGGAAAGAAAGGGTAGATGTTATGATTACCCAGAGTACCACAGATTCTGTAGCCCAAGCAGTACGCAAAATGTTACTTAAGGGAGCAACAGCAGATGAGCTCAAGGAGGCACTCAATCAAGACGGCAGGACAAAGGTGATAATTTCTAACGGTCTTGTTGAAACGAGCTATTCCAGACTACCCAAAAATTTTGATGTTAAAATGGGTGTGAGTAAGGTTTACCATTCAGACTCTGACAGTTTTCATAAAGTGGTGCTGGTAAATGATATCGTTGCTCCTAATGTAAAAACATTAAAGGAGGCTCGAGGTGAAGTGATTAACGACTTACAGGTTGCGATTGAAAGGGAGTGGGAAGAGAGCTTACGTGATGGACGGGATATAAAGATCAACAAATCAACTCTTAAAAAGGTAAAACAGCATTTTGAAGCCAGTAAATAGCATATATATATTACTTGCTTTTCTGTCTGCCAGTTGCAGTTATCTTAAGAAAGATGAGCCTGTAGATACGGTAGCTACTCACTTGGGTCAGCATCTAGATCGGGCAACCTATAATAGGGCTTACGATAAGGCAAATAAGGATCAGGATTCTTTATCTATTGCACGAGAAATTATTGAGGAGTGGTTAATTAATACCGCATTACTCAACAATGCAAACTTAAACCTGACACAAGAAAGGAAAGACGAGGTTACCGATCTAGTAAATGCTTATCGTTCTGAGCTTTTGATCCAGGATTACCTGTCCCAGCTTACCAAACAAAAACTGGACACTACCATTGTGGATAGTGTTGTTAGCAATTATTATGACGACTATAAAAATCAGTTTGTCTTAAATGAGGATCTGGTTAAGTATAAGTACCTGCATGTAGGTAAACGATATCAGGATCTGAAGACCCTCAAAAAGTGGTTTGGTAAAGAGGATAGCATTAATAAGTTGAAGATAGATAGTTTGAAACTTAGTTTCAAAGACTACCAATTCAATGATAGTGTTTGGTACAGAAAAAGGGATTTATTTGATAATATTCTACCCGTAGATTCAGGTAATGAGGACAACTTTTTACTGACTAACCGCGTTCAATCGATAGAGGATAGTACAGGCGTATATTTACTGAAAATTTACGAGGTCCTAGATCGAGGTGAAACGGCCCCGTTGCCTTTTGTTAGACCTACTATCGTACAAATAATAGAAAATCGCAGAAAACTTGATTTTATCAAGAAATTGAAAACAGACCTACTTAATGAAATTGACTATAAAAAAATCGGGATTGACTCAATTTAAAAAACGTATCGCAGGAACGATCATTCTTGCTATAATCTTAGTTTGCAGCCAGGCAGGAATCGCGCAAACTGCGCTCGCAACAACTTTAATCACTTTGCCGGCCAGCGCGCTGGTAGTCGGAAAGGATACTACAAAGCAAATTTCCACTAATCGCGTAATGATAGATGCGGTTGCAGGAGTCATAGGTGATTACGTAATTCTAGATTCTGATATAACAAAGGAAGTCCAGGTGCAGCAGCGCAATGGGAATAACTTAAGCCTTACAAAGTGTGAACTTATTGAGAGTCTTCTCCAAGCAAAAATGTTTGCTCACCACGCCATCCAGGATAGTATTACCGTAAGTGATGATGAGGTAGAAGGTATGACTGCAAGACTAATTGATCGATGGAAAAGTAAACTGGGAACAGATCAAAATGTAGCAAACTTCTATAATCGTGAGAATATTGAGGAGGTAAAATCAGAATTGAATATTATCAACAGGGATCGCTTGCTTGCAGATCGCATGCAACAACGCCTTACGCAATCTGTTGAAATTACTCCTGAGGAAGTAAGACAATTTTTTGCAGAAATACCTGAAGATGAAATACCGCTCTTCAATACTGAGGTCAATATGTCCCAAATCATGGTGCAGCCTAAACCTGACCAGCAATCCATAGATGAAACTATTGCAAACCTCAATGAATACAGGAATGCTGTTCTGAATGAAGGCTCTAGTTTTGCTGCCAAGGCTACCCTGCACTCTGATGATGCTGGAACGGAGCAGCAGGGCGGAGTCATAACTCTTACTAGGAGCGATCCTTACGTTACCGCCTTTAAGGATCAGGCGTTTAGTTTACAAGAGGGCGAGATAAGTGAACCATTTGAAACAATATTTGGATGGCATATTTTAATGGTGCAAAAAGTAAGAGGTCAGGTACGCGAGGTAAGACATATCTTGAACAAGCCATTTATCTCTACAGCGCAACTCAACAAAGCAAAACGTGAACTAGACGCGATACGTGATAAGATTGTATTAAAGGAAATGACCTTTGCAGATGCGGCTAGAGAAATATCTGATCAAAAAGAAACTGCGGTCAATGGCGGTCAATTAACTAATCCACAAAATGGAGGGAATTATCTCGAGATTAGTAAAATCCCCGCAAAACTCGCAGCGCAGGTAGAATTTATGGAAATAGGTGACGTGAGTCCCATCATGACAGAACGTAGTGATCTGGATCCAGAACTTACCGTATTCAAATTAATTTACATAAATGATAAAATTGCCGATCACAAAGCAGATTATCAACGTGACTTCTTAAAGATAAAGGATCTGGCAAAAAAGAAAAAAGAAATTGAACGTGTGAGAAAGTGGCAGCAAGACAAATTGAAGGACACCTATATTAGAA
>JBARYP010000020.1:0-42609 GCA_049647945.1 Nonlabens sp.
GTGCATGGCTACTATTTCTTTGAGGTAGTTTTACGGGTAGCGCTTTTTCTAGTCGTTGCCTTTTTTTTGGGAGCTGCCTTCTTTTTTGCCGTGGGTTTTTTCTTAGGCATTTTTTTAGCAATAAGATCCTGAGCTTTCTTGAGGGTTATTTTCTTTGGATCTATATCCTTTGACAGTTCTACTTTGACCTTTCCCTTGATGATGTTGTGCCTTCCCCAGCGGGCCTTCTCAATCCTGATCCCTTCTTCTTCCCAGTCAACAATCAGCTTATCCTTCTCCTTCTGGATTTTGTCTTTGATAATCTCCACGATATCTGCATCAGTAAGATGGTCAAAATCGTATTTTTTGTTGACTGAGATAAACATACCCGCCCATTTTATGAATGGTCCAAAGCGCCCTACTCCTTTTGTGACCGGTAGGTCATCATACATATATATAGGGGCATCCTGTTTCTCCTTCATCTGGATTAACTCTGCCGCTCTTTCAAACGTGATGGTCATGGGATCATCTGTTTTCTCCAGGGAAACAAATGTTCTATCGTTAAACTTTACGTATGGTCCATAACGACCTTGTGCCACCTCAACAGGATGACCATTGTATTCTCCTACCGTGCGCGGTAGCTTGAAAAGCTCTAGAGCTTCTTCCAGCGTTATCGTATTGAGATTTTGAGTGGGTAAAAGACTTGCAAATTGTGGCTTCTCCTCATCGTCTGCATGACCTATTTGTGCCATGGCGCCAAATCTTCCCAGGCGCACGATAATAGGTTTGTCGCTTTCTGGATGTCTGCCTAGCATGCGCTCCCCTACTTCACGCTCGGCATTTTCTGCTACATCTTGAACCGTGGGATGGAAATCCTTGTAAAACAGCTTGAGCATGTCTGTCCACTCCTTTTTACCGTCTGCAATGTCATCAAAGGATTCCTCTACCTTGGCGGTAAAGTTATAGTCAAGAATATCGCCGAAGTGTTCTACCAGAAAACTATTGACCACTCGACCTACATCTGTAGGAATCAATTTACCTTTATCACTCCCCGTTTTTTCAGTAAGCTGATTTTCTTTAATTTCAGATTTTTCCAGTACTAGTTGCTCATAAGGACGTTCCTCGCCTTCCAACTGCCCTTTTTCCACGTATTTCCTATTCTGTATGGTGGTAATGGTAGGTGCATATGTGGATGGTCTACCTATCCCCAGTTCTTCCAGCCTCTTGACCAGGCTGGCTTCTGTGAATCTGTAGGGGGGTCTGGTAAACCGCTCAGTAGCTACAATACGTTTTTTATCCAGCGACTGACCTACCGTAAGTGCTGGTAGCAGTCCTTGTTGCTCCAGATCCTCATCATCGGTACTTTCTAGATAGACTTTTAAAAATCCTTCAAATTTGACGATCTCGCCACTTGCCGTAAAGACTTTATCATGCTTGTCTGCACTTATGGATACATTAGTGCGCTCCAATTGTGCGTCGCTCATCTGGCTTGCGATGGCACGCTTCCATATCAGTTCATAGAGTCGCGTTTGATCCCGATCCATTCCTGCGGTATGTTTTGCAAAATCCGTAGGTCTGATTGCCTCGTGCGCCTCTTGCGCTCCCTTGTTCTTACCCTTGTAATTGCGCTCTTTATGAAAACTGGCGCCATAAGCCTTTTTGATCTCATCTTGAGCTCCTTGTTTTGCCTCCTTACTTAGATTGACAGAATCAGTTCTCATGTAAGTAATGAGCCCAGCTTCATAGAGTCTTTGGGCCAGTTGCATGGTACGACTCACATTATAAAAGAGTTTTCTGGAAGCCTCTTGCTGTAAGGTAGAGGTGGTAAATGGTGGTGCCGGGGATTTTTTTGCCGGCTTTTTCACAAGATCTGCGACCTTGAACTTTGCGCCTATGTTTTGATTTAAAAAATCACGAGCATCGTCTTTGGACTTTATATTAGAAGGCAGCTTTGCCTTGAGTAGTGAACCATCACGCGTAGTAAAGGTGGCATCAACTCTGTAGAAGTTATCAGACTTGAAACTCAATATGTCATCCTCTCGCTCGACAATCAATCTTACGGCTACAGACTGTACCCTGCCCGCACTAGCGCCACCCTTGACCTTGCGCCATAGTATAGGTGAGATCTCATAACCCACGATGCGGTCCAGCACGCGACGCGCTTGCTGTGCATCCACAAGATCGTAATCAATCGTTCTGGGATTTGCTATGGCGTGTTGTACGGCACTTTTTGTAATGGCATTAAATACGATGCGCTTTGTATTATGGTCCTTGAGTCCCAGCTGCTCTGCAAGGTGCCAGGCAATTGCCTCTCCCTCACGATCCTCATCACTAGCAAGCCAAATGGTCTCGCTCTCGCCCGCCATTTTCTTGAGCTTTCTTACCAGATCCTTTTTATCTGCATTGACAATATATTTAGGCTTGAAATTCCCATCGACATCTACACCTAGTTCCTTTGAGGGCAGATCTGCAATATGGCCGAAGCTGGAGGCCACCCGGTAGTCCTTACCCAAGAATTTTTCTATGGTTTTGGCTTTGGCGGGAGACTCAACAATAACAAGGTTTTTGGGCATGGTAATTTTTCTATTGAGCTGCAAAGGTATAGGCTTTTAAAGGCATTAATAAGGACCGCTAACGTTAAACCGAGATGTTTTTTAATTTAAATTATTGAAGTTCAACGGTTTAAAATTTTTATTTTTCCTACAAATTGATGATCAGCTATATCTTACCGTAATTATTGATGCCAGTAGTGAGTTATTCAGTCTGTTGTGGGTTCCGCTTTCGCGAAAGCAGAATTACCCTAAAGTCAAGTGCTTATACCTGGATGTGACATTGTGTCACTTACCCCTAGAACAAGTATCTTTGCAGGCTTAAATTGAGTACACATTCATGGAGAAGGTAATTGAAGAGGAAAAACAGGGGACTGCGGTTGTTCTAGAGAATATATCTGATAACAAAAGGAAACTGTACATCGAGAGCTACGGCTGCCAGATGAACTTTTCTGATAGTGAGATCGTGGCTTCCATCTTATCAAAAGAAGGATTTAACACCACAACCGTTATGGAAGAGGCAGACCTGGTTCTAGTCAACACCTGTTCCATACGTGATAAGGCAGAGCAGACCGTACGCAAAAGACTGGAGAAATACAATCGAGTCAAAAACAAACAGAATCCCAATATGAAAGTGGGTGTGCTGGGTTGTATGGCAGAGCGTCTCAAATCAAAATTTCTAGAGGAAGAAAAGATCGTTGATATGGTCGTGGGACCAGACGCGTACAAAGATCTCCCCAACCTTGTTGCCGAGGTAGATGAAGGTAGGGACGCCGTAAACGTAATCCTTTCAAAAGATGAGACCTATGGAGATATCGCACCGGTACGCTTAAATTCAAATGGAGTGACAGCTTTTGTTTCCATTACCCGGGGTTGCGACAATATGTGCACTTTTTGCGTAGTACCGTTTACCCGCGGTCGTGAACGTAGTAGAGATCCCTATTCCATACTGGAAGAAGTCCAGGATCTAGCTGAAAAAGGATTTAAAGAAATCACTCTACTGGGACAAAACGTCGATTCCTACCTATGGTATGGCGGCGGGCTCAAAAAAGATTTTAAGAAGGCCAGCAAGATGGCAAAAGCTACCGCGTTTGATTTTTCACAATTGCTGCACAAGGTTGCCAACGCACAACCTAACATGAGAATACGCTTTTCAACAAGCAACCCACAGGATATAAGCGACGATGTACTGCATGCCATTGCGGCCCATCGCAATATTTGCAATTACATTCACCTGCCCGTGCAGTCAGGTAGTGATCGCATACTCAAAGAAATGAATAGGCTACACACTCGAGAGGAGTATATGAGACTTATTGATAGAGTACACGATATTATTCCAGAGTGCGCCGTATCACAAGATATGATTACCGGATTTCCCACAGAAACTGAGGCAGATCATCAAGATACCCTGAGTCTTATGGAATATGTGAAGTACGACTATGGATTTATGTTTGCCTATTCTGAGCGACCAGGAACCATGGCGGCGAGAAAACTTGAAGACGATGTCCCCGATGAAGTCAAGAAAAGAAGGCTCAATGAGATTATCGCCGTGCAGCGCAGGACTGGTCATGAAAGAGCTAGGTATTTTGTAGGCAAAACAGTAGAATGCCTGATAGAAAAAGAAAGTAAAAAATCTGATCGGCACTGGATGGGTAGGAATACCCAAAACTACGTGGCCGTTTTTCCCAAAGGGGATTATAAAGTAGGAGATTTTGTTATGGTGTCTATTACTGACTGTACCAGCGCCACACTTATCGGTGAGGCGGCAGGACTGTCAGACATGGTGGGACCGTTAACCTACAAAACCGTGTAGTTATGGAATCGATTCAATCAGTCAAAAATAGGTATGAGCTCATAGGCAACGATCCTGGGTTCAATCGTGCCATAGAAAAAGCCTTAAGAGTCGCTCCTACAGATATTTCAGTCCTGGTTACCGGTGAGAGTGGTGTAGGAAAAGAGAGCATTCCTAGAATCATTCATTCCCAATCATTTAGAAAACACGCCAAATATATTGCCGTCAACTGTGGCGCCATACCAGAAGGCACCATCGACTCTGAGTTGTTTGGACATGAAAAAGGTGCCTTTACCGGCGCCACATCCACCCGTTCCGGTTACTTTGAGGTGGCAGACGGTGGCACAATTTTTCTAGATGAAGTAGGTGAATTACCCTTGCCCACGCAGGTACGTTTATTACGAGTACTGGAGAATGGAGAGTTTCTCAAGGTAGGTTCCTCCCAAACTCAAAAAACGGACGTGCGCATCGTAGCAGCGACTAATGTAAAAATGTTTGAGGCGATCGAAAAAGAAAAGTTCCGCGAGGATCTATATTATCGCTTGAGTACGGTAGAAATTGATCTTCCCGCATTGAGAGAACGTAAAGATGATATTCATCTATTGTTCAGAAAGTTTGCGAGTGATTTTGCCATGAAGTACAAGATGCCCACGGTACGACTTACGGATAATGCGGTGTCACTTTTAAAGAATTATCGCTGGAGTGGAAACATAAGGCAATTGAGAAATGTAGCAGAACAAATAAGCGTTCTTGAGCAGGAACGCAGTATTGATGCCGCAAGATTAAAGCAATATCTACCCGATGCAGGTTCAAATTTGCCTGCGGTAATCGGCGGTGACAAATCATCAAATGATTTTGCAAACGAGCGAGAGATTCTTTACAAGGTGTTGTTTGACATGAAAAATGATCTTAACGACCTGAAAAAACTTACTAATGAATTGATGACCACCAGCGACAAGCAAGAGGTCAAAGAAGAAAATCCAGGTTTAATCAAACGCATATTTGAAGGATCAAGCAACGGCGGTGATTATGAAGATGTTATTGATAATGTATATGAAGATTACCAAACCACTCCAGAAAAAAGCCTGACAAACGAGGCCATCTATAGTCAAGATTTTTCGCCCAGCGCCCCTGATCGGTATGATTTTGCGCAAGAAGTAGAAGAAGAAGAATCACTCTCTCTTGCAGATAAAGAAATTGAATTGATCAGGAAATCCCTAGAACGACATAAGGGTAAAAGGAAAGCCGCTGCAGATGATTTGGGGATATCAGAGAGAACCCTGTACCGTAAAATCAAGCAATATGATCTTTAAAAAAATATCAGGTTTCCTGTTGGTTGCCACCCTACTGATCATGGTTTCTTCATGTATATCCTACCGGTTGAATTCTACCTCCATACCGGATAACGTAAAAACCTTTCAAGTTGATTTTTTTGGTAATCAGGCTGCCATCGTAGAGCCTGGGATTGAACGCACATTTACGTTGCGGCTTCAGGACTTGATTCAGGATCAAAGCAGCTTGAGTCTAGTCACCAATAATGGAGACTATATTTATCAAGGCAATATTACTAGGTTTTACATCGCCCCCATGACGGCTACTGCAAATGATCGTGCCGCGCAAAACCGGGTGACCATAGAAATCAACCTAATTTTTACCAATACAAAAGTGGAAGAAGAAAGCTACGATAAACTTTACAGTTTCTTCTACGATTATGATGCCAATACCCAACTCCAAGGCGCAGCCCTGGATACGGCACTGGATGTAATCTATGATCAAATTACCCAGGATATATATAATGACACTCTCAACAAATGGTAGGCGAGGAAGTCCATGCACTGAATGAGTTGATTGCAGACAGTAAAGCTGCATCGCCGGCAGATCTGGATATGATTGAACAAATCCGTAGACAATTTCCTTACTTTCAAGCCATAGCAGCGGTACACTTAAAAGTTTTAAAAGAAGAAAATAGTCCCCTCTATAATGAGCAGCTTAAAAAAGTAGCTGCTATCACGACAGATCGTGGGGTGCTGTTTGATTATATAACCTCACCGCTATTCACCCAAGATCACATAAGTGATCAAATTACTGAACAAGTTGAAGAACTAGAGAATAGTGAGTCTATAGAAAACCACCAAGAAATTCAATCTACTCCTACCCCACCTGTAGAAGATCTCAATTGCGATACCGATTTTACGGGTATTACCAGAAAAGATCTATTCCAGAAGAAAGTAGTGGAAACGCCATTTGAATTTACAAAGAACGAGGAATACAGCTTTAGTCAATGGCTCAGATTGACCACCATCAAACCCATAGACGCTGTTGTAGAAAATCAAATTGAATCTACCACAAGAAGCCTACAGGATGAATTAAGGTTGGAGCGCATGAAAAAAGTGGATCGCTTCCTGGCAGATCAACCTAAAATCAAACCTAGCCGTGATAAGCAACCCGCTATTGAATTAAGTTTGCTCAACTCAACTGGTGAACAGTTGATGACAGAGACACTCGCGCAGGTCTACGTAGCTCAAAAGAATTATGTAAAAGCCATAAAATCCTACGAAATACTGGCGTTGCAGCATCCAGAAAAAAGTGGTTTCTTTGCAGACCGAATTCAAGAAGTTAAGAATTTACAAAAAACGTAATAGATGACAACCTTTTATATTTTCCTGGGACTTATCGTACTGGTGGCATTTTTGCTTATTGTTGTAATTATGGTGCAAAATCCTAAAGGTGGTGGTCTTTCCTCCAGCTTTGGTGGTGGTGGTACACAACAGCTAGGTGGTGTAAAGAAGACTGGAGATTTTCTCGATAAAAGTACCTGGGTACTCTCTACAGCACTTTTAGTCCTTATCTTGATGGCAAGTACTACTCTTATAGGAGAAAAAGCAGGATCGACCAGACAGATTGTAGATCCTAATGCCAGATTAGAAGAACCAGCACCTGCACAGCTTCCAGTTACTACTGATGAAGAAGAGCCAGCTGCGGAGTAAAGTACGTAAAACAACTGATATTATAGATCCAGCCTTAATAAGGCTGGATTTTTTTTGGCCCTACTCGATTAACACAAATCACTACAAGCACGTAATGCAGTACGGCATAGAACTAGATTAATTTATCTTCATTTCAAGAGCTAGACAACGCAGGACACTTCATTTGACTTATGAGCAATGAGATCTGACAGTAATTATGACAATTTTGCGTAGCTAGAAGTGGAAAAACATTCAAAGAAGAAGTTTTGTCATCATTCTTCCGTTGGCACGTTAATAGCCAATAGGCATTAAATTAATCATTCTAAAAACATAGAAATGGCATTAAATATTCAACCCCTAGCAGATCGTGTAATTATTGAACCAGCACCTGCTGAAACAAGAACAGCCTCTGGACTCTACGTTCCTGATACTGCAAAAGAAAAACCACAACAAGGAAAGGTAGTAGCCGTGGGAAAGGGAAAAAAAGATCATGAAATGACCGTTAAAGTAGGAGATACCGTTCTCTACGGTAAGTATAGCGGTTCTGAACTCAAGTTTGAGGGCAGCGATTATATGATCATGAAGGAAGATGATATCCTGGCAATCGTATAGTAGAAAGTAATTTAAGAATTCCGCTTTCGCGAAAGCGGAACCATCACAATCATTTAAAACGAACAACCGCATTCCATTGCGGGAACAAACAAGAAAACATGGCAAAAGATATAAAATTTGATCTAGAAGCAAGAGACGGAATCAAACGTGGTGTTGATGCGCTAGCTAACGCAGTAAAGGTAACCCTGGGACCCAAGGGTCGCAACGTTATCATCGGTAAATCATTTGGCGCACCAGTGGTGACTAAAGATGGTGTAAGTGTCGCCAAGGAAATCGAGCTTGAGAATGAGCTGGAAAATATGGGCGCACAAATGGTTAAGGAAGTCGCTTCCAGAACTAACGACCTAGCTGGTGACGGTACGACTACCGCAACGGTGCTGGCACAGGCCATCGTTAAAGAAGGATTGAAAAATGTAGCTGCCGGTGCAAACCCGATGGATCTTAAGCGAGGTATCGACAAGGCTGTAGAGGCAATCACCGCAGATCTAGACAAGCAGACTAAAAAGGTAGGCGACTCCAGCGATATGATCAAGCAGGTTGCTTCAATATCTGCAAACAATGATGAAGTTGTAGGCGATCTTATCGCAAAGGCTTTTGGCAAAGTGGGAAAAGAAGGTGTGATCACCGTAGAAGAAGCTAAAGGAACCGAGACTTATGTTGATGTTGTGGAAGGAATGCAATTTGACCGCGGCTACCTCTCCCCTTATTTTGTGACTAACTCAGAGAAAATGACTACTGAGCTAGAGAATCCCTATATTTTGTTATTTGACAAGAAAATCTCTACAATGAAAGAGTTGATGCCTGTTCTTGAGCCAGTAGCTCAAACAGGAAAGCCACTTCTTATTATTGCAGAGGATGTAGATGGTGAAGCTCTTGCAACACTTGTGGTCAACAAATTGCGTGGCTCCCTAAAGATTGCTGCCGTAAAAGCCCCAGGTTTTGGAGATCGTAGAAAGGCAATGCTTGAGGATATAGCAATTCTTACTGGCGGTACCGTAATCTCAGAAGAAAGAGGATTCACCCTAGAGAATACCACTCTAGAAATGCTGGGTACTGCAGAAAAGGTCGATATTGACAAAGACAACACTACTGTAGTAAATGGTGCTGGCGAGGCTAGTGATATTCAAGCACGTGTAGGTCAGATCAAATCACAGATGGAGAATACCACATCTGATTATGATAAAGAGAAACTTCAAGAACGACTAGCGAAACTAGCGGGTGGTGTCGCTGTGCTTTACGTAGGTGCTGCTAGTGAAGTTGAAATGAAAGAGAAAAAAGATCGTGTGGACGATGCACTTCATGCAACCCGCGCCGCGGTGGAAGAAGGAATCGTTGCTGGTGGTGGTGTTGCTCTAGTTAGAGCGATAGCTGCGTTAAAACAAATCGATACTGCAAATGCAGATGAGGAAACTGGTGCAAATATCGTTGCTCGTGCCATAGAATCTCCACTGAGAACAATCGTAGAAAATGCGGGTGGAGAAGGAAGCGTAGTCATAAGCAAGATACTTGAGACCAAGGGTGCTCATGGGTATGATGCCAAAAATGATAAATACGTGGACATGCTTGAAGAGGGAATCATCGATCCTAAAAAAGTTACTCGTGTAGCTCTAGAAAACGCAGCATCTGTTGCAGGAATGATCCTTACTACAGAATGTGCCCTAGTGGAAATCAAAGAAGATGCTCCCGCCGGCGGTGGTATGCCAGGCGGTATGCCAGGAGGCATGGGCGGTATGATGTAATTCATCTTCCTATTAAGCTCAAAAGCGATCTGGAAACAGATCGCTTTTTTTGTTCAACCTCAATAACTAACCACAAACCCCTACCCAGTTATGTAAACTACCTGAATGATTAACATGAGTAAACCCCTATGGTATAGCTCAAAACCGTTAACAGATCTTTAAGAAATTGTCACGTTCTACTAAATAACTTTAAACCTTAACCAAATCTCAATACATGCGTACAATTAAAATGCTTGCGACTCTCGCACTTGCTGCGTCGCTCACGACGGGTTGTTCGGTTTTTCAGGGTAAGAAGAAGACACCCCCGAAAACTGCAACTGCGTCAAAACGTCCCAGTAAAAAAGGAGAAATAAAACCTTATAACAAGGTGATTACCAGCAAGGCCAAAAGTGATGAAGGCCTCTTCACGGTGCACCAAGTAGACCAAAAATACTTTTACGAGATTCCAGATAGCCTCTTTGAACGAGAAATGCTCATGGTTACCCGTATTGCTAAAACTGCATCGGGGCTAGGATTTGGTGGAGGTAAACAAAACACCCAAACGCTGAGATGGCAAAAGAAAAATGACAACGTGCTTTTAAGAGTTGTTTCTCACCAGGTCGTTGCGGCAGACTCACTACCTGTAAGTATCGCTGTTGAAAATTCAAATTTTGAGCCCATTCTATACTCCTTTCCTATCAAAGCAAAAAGAAAGGATAGCATAAGTAACAACGTAGTCATCGATGTGACAGATTTCTTTACAAAAGACGTAAAAGCTATAGGCCTGCCCCAGTTCAGGAGAAGAGCCTATAAAATATCGCGTCTTGATGCTGCTAGAAGCTACATAGATACTTTGAGAGCCTACCCTCGCAACATAGAGTCAAGACATGTAAAGACTTATATAAGTAGCGATCCGCCATCAAACAATAGTGTACAGTCCATCTCTCTGGAGATGAGCAACTCCATGATCCTGTTACCAGACAACCCTATGAAGCGCAGATACTTTGACCAGCGTGTGGGGTGGTTTGCTCGCGGTCAGCAAGATTACGGCCTTGATGAACAAAAGACTAAAACGATACGTTATCTGGATCGCTGGAGACTTGAAGTCAAGGATGAGGACATGGCAAAATTCAAGCGTGGTGAACTGGTTGTCCCAAAAAAGCAAATTGTTTACTACATTGATCCAGCTACACCACAAGAGTGGAGAAAATATATTAAACAGGGCATCGAGGACTGGCAGGTGGCTTTTGAAGAAGCAGGTTTCAAAGAGGCTATCATCGCTGCAGATGCTCCTACAAAAGAAGAGGATCCAGACTGGAGCCCTGAAGATGTGCGTTATTCTACCGTACGCTATCTAGCATCTCCCATCCCTAATGCAAATGGTCCCCACGTAAGCGATCCTAGAACTGGGGAAATCCTTGAAAGTGACATCAATTGGTACCATAACGTAATGACGTTATTACATAACTGGTTCTTTATTCAAACCGCAGCCATTAACCCACAGGCACAGATGAATAAATTTGACGAGGAGGTTATGGGTCGTTTGATCCGTTTTGTAAGTGCTCACGAGGTAGGACATACCCTAGGCCTGCCCCACAACATGGGAAGCAGCGTGGCTTATAAAGTAGAAAATTTGAGAGATCCCGAGTTCACAAAGAAGTATGGTACAGCCCCTTCCATAATGGATTATGCTCGTTTCAATTACGTGGCGCAACCAGAAGATGGTGACGTGGCACTCATGCCCAATATAGGACCATACGATAAATACGCCATCAAATGGGGATACAGACCTATCCCTGATATGACCGCCAAAGAAGAGAAGAAAGTGCTGGACCAGTGGATTCTTGAAAAAGCGGGTGATCCTATGTACAGATTTGGTCGTCAACAATTTGGCGTTATTGACTATTCCAGCCAGACTGAGGATCTAGGAGACGATTCTATGAAGGCGAGTGAATACGGAATCAAGAACTTAAAAAGAATCGTACCCAAGCTTAATGAGTGGACTGGTGAGGAAGGACAGAACTACGATGAACTTGAGAACATGTACGGACAACTCGTAGGTCAGTTTAATCGCTATATGGGCCACGTAGCTGGTAATGTAGGTGGTGTAAAAGAGACTTACAAAGCTTATGGTCAAGAAGGTGCAGTCTATGAACATGCGCCCCGTGAAAAACAGGAAAGAGCTATGGCATTCTTGAACAAGCAGCTATTTGAAACTCCAGAATGGTTGATTGATCAGGAAATTTTCAACAAGATCCAGCCAGATGGTGGTATAGAGAGAATACGCAGTACCCAAGTACGTACCTTGAACAACTTGCTTGATTTTGGTAGAATGGCAAGACTTATGGAAAATGAGGAAGTCAATGGTAACCAGGCTTATGGCCTTATGGACATGATGACTGACTTGAGACAAGGCGTTTTTTCTGAGCTGGCACGAGGACGTAAGATTGACCGATACCGTCGTAATTTACAACGTGCTTACGTAGAGCGACTTGAGTACATCATGAAGAACGACGAGCCCAGAAGAAGCTTTTTTGGTGGTTCTAGGGTGGACGTATCACAAAGTGATATAAGACCGGTAGTTAGAGCAGAGCTCACAACACTTTTGAGTACTACGAGACGTGCGGCAAACAGAACCTCTGACCGTTTGTCAAAAATTCATTTGAAGGATCTTTCAGAACGTATTGATATGATTTTAAATCCGCGTGGATAGATTGTAGATTACTACGCTTTCGCGAAAGCGTAACCATCAACAAACCCTTTTCTCAATCAGAAAAGGGTTTTGTTTTTAATGGTGCGAGACGTAGAGTTTATAAATTTGAATTTGCTAGCTGTCAATCTATCCACTTTACGGCATGACTCTCGATGGCTCTTCAAACTCGATTGTTAGTTTGTTTGAAGACCTATATCATAAAACAAGTTTAGTATTCGTAACAAATGCATGTAAATAGATCTACTATTTTATGCTAGCTACTTATGAATTAGTTGCCTACCGCTGCGTATTTCTATCCATAAAATAAAATCCAGCCGCAAGAATAAACAGCAATAATGGGTGAATCAAAAAGCGACGCACATAGAACAAAGCCCTTTTTACAAATTCTCCCTCTCCTTGAATTAATATCAAAAATGCTATCGATAACACAATAAAAGAGATAAAATATACCCATAAACTCGCATTTAAATAAAATTTACGACTATATATTAGGTACAGGATAGCAACTGATATTGTCGAATTAATCAAAAACCTGAGACTTATACTTAGGTAGATAGATAAAAAATTACCGTCTGGTATAGGTTTAAGTTCAAATGCCCCGTGGAAATAATCAATAAGAGTGGTGTCAAAAATATAACGCTCAAAAACACGTACCAGAATCAAGGCAACCACCAGAATTATTACCCCAAAAATCGTAAGCGTTCTAGATTTCATTTGACGTCTTTTTACCCCGCAACCAGTAGATCCATAATAATATGGTTGTTCCATAAATTACTGCGGGAAATGCGATACCGTGCGCAAATTCCTTGAATTCTGGGTAATCCTTGTAAATAATTGCAAGTGCCACAAGCCTAAGCAAATTCATTATGTAGATGATTGCAATACCGTATGCAATAAAAAGCAAGGTAGATTTTACTGATCTTGCAAATGCTAGCACAAATGCCACAAACAAGATCATGACACTTACCGCATTACATCCCTCAATCACCCTAAATACAGGAGTCGTACCCAGATAGAGTGAAACCGATGGCAGATTAGGCGTATTGATTATAGAAGCATCGCGGCCTAAACTATCAAGAATAAGATGAGTCTGATAACTTACCTGCGAGGTAACCGGATCTGGGTAGTTAATGCCTTGCCAGTCTATACTAGTGTAACCGTAATACAATAACGACAGCAAGAGATAGATGCCAGCAAAAGCACCTACAAATTTGAATATAGGTATGTATGATTTGAATTGAGACACCTTATTATTTATGACAAAGTTAGAGATAAGGTATGGCAGGCAAGATAATTTTGCCCACTTAATTATTGCAGATTATGGCGTTTAATGAACTCAAGCCTCAAATTATTTCCATTCTCTCAGGAGATAAATCGATTAAGAGTAAAATGCAATCCATTTGTGAGTTATTGCAATCCAGTCTGGAAACATACAACTGGGTTGGGTTCTATATGGCTCATGAGTCAGAGCCTACTTTACATTTACACACCCAGGCAGGCTTACCTACGGATCATACGGTGATCCCTTTTGGTAAAGGAATTTGTGGACAGGTGGCCGTATCCAACCAGAATTTTGTTGTGGATGACGTGAATGCGCAGGATAATTATATTGCCTGCAGTATCCATGTAAAAAGCGAGATCGTAGTACCGCTGTTCAAGGAAGGTAAGAACATTGGTCAGATTGATGTGGACAGTAATACCATCGCCGCATTTAATGATGAAGACGAGCAGTTTCTAGAGTGGGTAAATGAGCAGGTCGCAGTACAGATGTAATTGAACTTTTACGCTTTCGCGAAAGCGTAATTTTAACTACAACCGTTTAAATCCAAATATTCCTAGGTTGCTATACCGTCACTATGATTTGCGACTTCTCACCATTTGCTCCCATTTCCAGGCGCTTGATAAAGATTCTTCTAGTGAAAATGTTGATTTCCACCCCAGTTCGTTATTGACTTTATCGGTTTGAGCATAAGCGGCTTGAATATCGCCAGCACGCCGATCCACGATTTTATAGTTGAGCGATTGACCGGTCGCCTTTTCAAATCCCTGTACCACCTCAAGAACGGTTGAACCCGTGCCGGTTCCCACATTGAAAACCTCATAATTTGAACTAGCTTTTCCTTCCAGCAATCTTTCAAGAGCGGCTACATGTGCTTTTGCAAGGTCTACCACATGTATGTAATCGCGCACGGCAGTTCCATCGCGTGTTTCATAGTCATCGCCAAAGATGGACAATTGCTCCCTAATCCCAGCCGCGGTTTGAGTAATGAACGGTACGAGATTTTGTGGAACGCCTAGGGGTAATTCACCTATCTCTGCACTCTCATGCGCACCTATAGGATTGAAATACCTTAGGGCAATGGCCTTGAGATCCTTTTTTACCGCACATACATCACGTATGATTTCTTCACCTATTTGTTTGGTATTGCCATAGGGAGACTCAGCAGGTTTGATGGGTGCTTTTTCTGAAATGGGTAACTCATCTGCCTGTCCATATACGGTGCAGGAGGAACTGAAGATGAGTCCCATATCTTTATTCTGTATGTTTTGTAGGAGGTAGACCAGAGAGTTGATGTTGTTCTCATAATACAGCAGCGGGTTTTCAACACTCTCCCCTACAGCCTTTGAAGCTGCAAAATGAATGATTCCAGCAGCATCGTCATGTCTGGAAAAAAAATCTTGTACCAGTCGCTTATCGCGTACGTCTATCTTTTCAAACTCTGGTTCTTTACCTGAGATTTTTGCGATGGAACCCAGTACTTCTATTGATGTATTTGATAAGTTGTCGATGACAACAACCTCATAGCCCAGTTCTTGAAGTTCTACAACCACATGAGAACCTATATAGCCTAATCCACCAGTAACGATAATTTTTTTCATGTTGCAAAAATATCAATTTATAAAGTAGTGTAGGAGGATAGTTTGCGGGGACTTGCCTTATTAGGTCGCATTAAATGAATGTTTGTTTTAAACAATAATCCAGCTTCTATAATCAAGGAAGTTATAGTGTCAGTTTACTATCCAGCGTGAGTATCATCTAGATGTTAAAGCGTTGACGATTAAGCCAGCCTACATTTCGGACACAAAAAAAGCCGGCTACCGCCGGCTTTTTTTACTTTGTAGATCTATTTGAAACTAGTCTTTCAACAGCCCCCTAGAAATAACAATCTTTTGAATCTCGCTGGTACCCTCATAGATCTGGGTGATTTTTGCGTCACGCATTAACCTTTCTACGTGGTACTCTTTTACATAACCATTACCACCGTGAACCTGTACCGCTTCTATAGTGGTATCCATAGCTACTTGTGAGGCATATAATTTTGCCATGGCGCCACTCATATCATAATTGTTGCCTTGATCTTTATCCCAGGCACTTTTCATAACAAGATGGCGTGCCGCAGCAATACTTGTGTACATATCAGCCAACTTGAATGCAATAGCCTGGTGGTTACAAATCTCTGTACCAAAAGCCTTGCGCACCTTTGAATATTCTCTAGACAATTCATACGCACCGCTTGCAATACCTAGTGCTTGCGCGGCAATACCTATACGGCCACCAGATAGGGTTTTCATCGCAAATTTGAATCCAAAACCATCTTCTCCTATCCTGTTTTCCTTAGGAACCTTTACATCATTAAAAATTAGGGAATGCGTATCACTACCTCTTATTCCCAGTTTATCTTCCTTGACACCTATTTCAAATCCATCCCAACCTTTTTCCACGATAAAAGCGTTGATCCCACGGTGCTTCTTCTCACGATCAGTTTGCGCAATGACCAGATAATAGTCTGCACTATTACCGTTTGTGATCCAGTTCTTTGTACCATTGAGAACGTAGTGGTCTCCCTTGTCAATAGCAGTCGTTTTTTGAGATGTTGCATCACTCCCAGCTTCTGGCTCGCTAAGGCAAAAAGCTCCTATGGATTCTCCCGTAGTTATTTTTGTAAGATATTTCTTCTTCTGCGCCTCGTTGCCATAAGTATCTAGTCCCCAACATACCAGCGAGTTATTTACAGATACGATAACTGAAGCACTTGCATCAATTTTTGAAAGCTCTTCCATTACCAGCACATAGGAAATGGTATCCATTCCACCGCCACCGTACTCTGGACTTGCCATCATTCCCAGAAAACCCAGCTCGCCCATTTTCTTTACCTGTTCAGTAGGGAATCGCTGGTGTGTATCACGTTCAATGACACCAGGCAGCAACTCTGTCTTTGCAAAGTCTCTTGCTGCGTCTCTAATCATTAAGTGCTCTTCTGTAAGGCCAAATTCCATGTGGTAACTCCTATTTTAATTAGTATTTTTCAATTTGCAAACTTACGCCTTAAAAGACTCAATTTCAACCCTACTCCTTAATGAAACACCAGCATTACAACGTTATAGGGATCATGTCTGGCACCTCGCTGGACGGGGTGGATATCGTTCACGCCAAATTAGTCTCTCAACCTGAGTGGGGCTTTCAAATTCATGCGACCCAGTGTATTTCATATACCCAGGCGTGGCGAGCCCGCCTTGCCCATGCGGTATCTATGGACCTTGAAGAAATCGAGCAACTAGATAGGGATTATACCCGGTTACTGGCAGGAATCATCAACGATTTTAAATCGCGCAACCCGACCAGCAACATTCTTGCGATTTGTGCCCATGGGCATACCGTAAAGCATGAGCCGGTTAAGGGGATCACCATCCAGATAGGAAACCGTCCAGAACTTGCAACGCTTACCAGAGAACGTGTGGTTTGTGATTTCAGAATCCAGGATGTACAACTGGGCGGCCAGGGAGCACCGCTGGTTCCCATAGGAGATCACTTATTGTTTGCATCTTATGATTACTGCCTTAATCTAGGTGGTTTTTCAAATGTGAGTCTACTTAAGAACAATTCTCGAATCGCTTATGATATTTGCCCTGTAAATGTGGTCTTAAACACCCTGGCTACTCGTTTGGGAAAAGAGTATGATGAAGGTGGCGCTTTCGCGAAAGCGGGAACTATTAACACCCCAGTAGTCAATCAACTGAACCGACTGGACTACTATACCGCGCCTGCTCCTAAATCGCTGGGAATGGAATGGGTAAACCACGAGGTGATGCCCTTAATAAAGCAGCTGGACCCGGTGGACGCCATTGCTACTTTTACCGACCATGCCGCCCGGCAAATATCAAAAGCGCTGCCCGCAAATGAAAGAGTGCTTGCCACGGGAGGTGGAGTATACAATAGCTATCTCATGGATCGCATAGCACATTACAGAGGAGCCGTGATCAGCTTGCCTAGCGACAGTTTGATTAATTATAAGGAAGCTCTCATATTTGGCTTACTGGGAGTGTTGAGACTACGTAACCAAAACAATTGTCTTGCAACGGTTACGGGCGCGTCTCATGACCATTCAAGCGGCAAGATCTACTTACCTTAAGAAATTGTAAATTGTTAAATAGGGACTAAACCACTCCGTTATATTTGTCACTACCTCAAAACCAATCATGAAAGAATTACTTAAACGCTATGAACAGGCAGAACCAGAGATTGTATTTCAATGGAACGACCCTGAGACTGAAGCCAGGGGATGGACAGTAATCAATAGTTTGCGTGGTGGTGCCGCGGGTGGTGGTACTCGCATGCGCCAGGGACTTGATAAAAACGAGGTATTATCACTAGCCAAAACTATGGAGGTAAAATTTACCGTTTCTGGTCCAGCCATAGGCGGGGCTAAATCAGGTATCGACTTTGACCCGCACGATCCTCGTAAAAAAGGGGTGTTGGAACGCTGGTATAAAGCGGTTTCACCCTTGTTAAAAAGCTATTACGGTACTGGTGGAGATTTGAATGTAGATGAAATTCACGAGGTCATCCCCATTACCGAGGATAGTGGCGTGTGGCACCCGCAAGAAGGAGTTTTCAATGGACACTTCTCCCCTACTGAAGCCGATAAAATAAACCGCATAGGTCAATTGAGACAGGGTGTGATCAAGGTAATTGAGAATCCTTGTTTTTCTCCAGATCTATCCAGAAAATATACGGTTGCAGATATGATAACTGGCTATGGCGTTGCAGAGGCTGTACGACATTACTACGATATCTATGGCGGTGATGTGATGGGTAAGCGCGCTGTCATTCAGGGATTTGGAAACGTGGGTAGCGCCGCAGCCTATTACCTATCACAAATGGGTGCCCGTGTAGTGGGAATTATAGATCGCGCAGGTGGATTGATCAAGGAAGATGGTTTTACCAAGGATGAAATTACAGACCTATTCTTAAATAAAGATGGCAATACCCTGCGAGCAACTCATCTCGTTCCATTTGATGAGGTCAACAACCGGATATGGAAGCTTCAAACAGAAATTTTTGCCCCTTGCGCAGCGTCAAGATTAATCAGTCAAGAACAGATCGACCAGATGATTGATTCTGGACTGGAAGTAATTTCATGTGGTGCAAACGTACCTTTTGCTGACCGTGAAATTTTCTTTGGACCCATTATGGAACATACTGACTCTCAAGTAAGCCTAATTCCCGATTTCATATCAAATTGTGGTATGGCAAGAGTTTTTGCCTACTTCATGGAACGCCGCGTACAGATGACCGATGAGGCGATTTTCAACGATACCAGCATGACCATAAGGAATGCCATTCAAAACACCTTCAACCACAACAGTTCTAAACAACAAATCAGTTCAACCGCATTTGAAATTGCTCTTAAACAACTCGTATAATGTTTAAATACTTTTTAGGTAATAGCCCCAGCTGGTTTAAATGGACCATTATAGGTTTTTTAATTGCTAATACCATCTTGTATTTTGGCGGTATTTCTGGCAACATACTAGGATGGATTTTCATAGGGGAATTCATTTTCTGTCTTGCGATGGCGTTGAAATGCTACCCGTTACAGTCGGGTGGACTACTGGCAATTCAAGTGATCTTATTGGGCTTGACCCATCCCATGTACAAAGTGGATCATGAGTCACATAAGTATGTGGTGGATGAAGAGACTGGTAACTACCTTATGGGTGGAGTCTATGCAGAGGTGGCACAAAATCTAGAAGTCATTCTTCTACTGGTCTTCATGGTTGCCGGTATTTATTTTATGAAACCCTTATTGATGTACATTTTTGTAAAACTCTTTACAAAGATTAAATCAAAGCTGGTGCTTTCGCTGGTTTTTGTGGTAATCAGTGCAGTTCTTTCAGCTTTCCTCGATGCCCTTACCGTGACCGCAGTATTAATAAGTGTAGGGCTGGGATTCTATAATGTTTACCATAAGATACATTCTAGCGACCTAGACCTTAATAACGATTTAAGTCTTGATCGAGAACAATTGAGCGGTAAGACTCTAGAGGATTTTAGATCCTTCCTGCGCAGTCTTGTCATGCATGGTGTAGTAGGTACCGCACTAGGGGGAGTCTGCACTATTGTAGGAGAACCTCAAAATTTATTGATAGGTAGCAAGCTCAACTGGGATTTCATCGAGTTCTTTAAAGTCATGTCCATCATCACGATGCCTGTCCTAGTCGCCGGCGTTCTTACCACCGTGTTCCTGGAAACGACAAAATCCTTTGGCTTTGGACAAAAGATGCCACCGGTTGTACGACAAATTATTGAGGGGTGGATGATCAAACGTGATGCAGAGCGTACGGATAAAGAAAAATACGCATTGATCGTACAAGCAGTATCTGCCATCTTATTGATTGCTGGTCTTGCCTTACACGTAGCTCCAGTCGGGTTTATAGGACTCGCACTTATCGTGATCCAGACTGCATTCATGGGTATCACAGATGAGCATAGCCTAGGTAAGGCTTTTGAGGAAGCTTTACCTTTTACAGGTTTACTGGTAGTATTTTTTGTAATCGTGGCAATGATCCATGACCAGCACCTGTTTGCGCCTATCATAGAGTGGGCACTTTCTAAGGATCCCAACAGCCAGCCCGCTATATTTTATCTGGCAAACGGTTTCTTAAGTATGATCTCTGACAACGTATTTGTAGCTACGGTTTATATCAACGAGGTAGCAAATGCATATGAGGCAGGAACCATCACTAGAGAACAATACGAGCATCTAGCAATTGCCATAAACACGGGAACTAACCTTCCCAGTGTCGCTACTCCTAATGGTCAGGCTGCATTTTTGTTTTTATTGACCTCAGCTCTAGCACCGGTTATCAACCTGTCTTATGGTAAGATGGTAAAAATGGCACTCCCCTACACTATCGTTTTAACGCTGGTGGGACTGGGGTGCGTTTGGTATTTTCTGTAGAAAGTTACCCACAAGTTGAACTATGAAACAAACTATAATATTAATTTTACTACTTTTCGTTTTTAATTTGGCTATCGGACAAAAAGATAACGGAATAAAAATCCTAAAGATTGAGGAAACTGACAAATACGGATTTACAGAAATTTATGAATTGGACAGTTTGACCGCCAAAAAATTGTATAATTCAACAAAAATATTTCTGACCAAAAAACATTCTGACAGAGAATTTTTTATTGACATTCCGGAGAAAGAGCTTTACGACAATGGCAGTTTTCCTGCTAATATGAACGTTTCAAATATTCCAATAACATATACGATACTTTATACTATATCTACTGAATTCAAAGAAAATAAAGTGAGAATTACAATTTCAGATTTCAAAGTAAGTACAAACTCACAGGGAACAACATCTGAAGTTGTATTAGAAAATTATTTTGATAATATTAACGCAGTAAAAAGCGGAAAAAAATACGCTCGAAGAATGAATGAAAGTTTATCTAATTCGATTATTGAGCAATCCGAAAAACTGATTACTGACTTAAAACAGAGTTTGAAAAGTAAGTAAAAGTATAATCCTAACTCATTACTTACTACAGAAATTTACAACACAAATTACAAATTCAATATTCCTAATATATACTAGTAAGCTTTCATTTTTTTTCTTCATTTTTTGTCATTGGTTCTGATTCAAGTAAGTAATCATTCTGCATCAGTTGAGAAAGTTCAACTTCCCATGTTGTAATTGTTGGAAAAATTATCTTTTCAAATTTTTAAAATTGGTTGTTGTAATTACGCTTTCGCGAAAGCGGAACCCCAACAATCTACGTACCTTTATAGCGTTTATAACCCACCACAGAAATTCTATTGCATGAGTCTATTACAGGAAACCATTGATACCGCTACAGATACCCAGCCCATCGTCAACGAGAAATCTGAGTCACTTTTAAGTCTTATTACCGCGGGAGGCACCGCAGGAACAGTAATCATCGTAGTATTGATCCTGCTACTGTTTGTCGCCCTCTACATTTATTTTGAACGACTCATGGCAATCAAAAAAAGTTCTAAGATAGACCCCAATTTTATGCACCAGATCAAGGACAACATCTCAAACGGTCGCGTGGATGCCGCAAAAATGTTGTGCGCAAAGGAAAACTCGCCGGTTGCTCGACTGACCGAGAAAGGAATTAGCCGCATAGGTTCACCGCTGGAAGACATTAACAGCGCCATTGAAAATGCAGGTAAGCTAGAAGTCTACAAACTGGAAAAAAACGTGAGCATTCTAGCCACGATCGCCGGTGCGGCTCCCATGATCGGATTTTTAGGAACAGTTATAGGGATGGTACTGGCATTCAGGCAACTTGCAGAGGCTGGGGGCGCCGCAGATATGGGCAGCCTGGCAGGGGGAATCTATACCGCAATGATTACCACGGTGGCAGGTCTTATTGTAGGGATCATCGCTTACATAGGTTACAATCACCTGGTGGTTAAAACAGATAAGGTCGTGCACCAGATGGAGGCAAACGCGGTTGATTTTCTTGACCTACTTAATGAACCCGCATAGTTATGAATTTAAGAGGTCGTAACAAGGTCAGTCCAGAATTCAGCATGTCGTCCATGACAGACATTGTGTTCCTGTTGCTGGTGTTTTTCCTGCTCACATCTCCATCGATCACACCGCAAGCTCTAGATTTGCTATTGCCTAGCGCAAGTGGAAAGACTAAAACAAAGGCAAAGCTCACGGTAAGTATATCTGAAGACGGTGTATTTTACGTAAATGCCGATGAGGTAAGCGATGACCTACTGGAGCAAAAAATCCTGGACATAGCGCGAGGCATGGACAAACCATCCATCATTCTGCGCGGTGATAAAAGAGCCGATCTGGGAAGAGCGGTAAGAGTGATGGACGTAGCAAACAAGAACAACATACTCGTCGTACTAGCAACTCAACCCGACTGATTATGAGATACCTAGAAACCAAAGAGGAGAAGAGATCTGCCATAATAAGTGGGTTGATCATATTACTCTTGCTGGCGCTATTCAAATTTGTATCCGTCATCAATATTATAGACCCTCCACAGGAAAGTGGGATCGCCGTGAACTTTGGGAATACAGATGTGGGCAGCGGTCGTAATATTCAGCCTAAACCCACCAAAGTGGTTCCAAAACCAAAACCACAACCGGTCCAGGAACCTACACCTAAACAACCTGACAACGTATTGACACAGGACAACACGGCCGCACCGGTAATAGAATCTGATCCTAAAGTAAAGGAACCAGTAAAGAAAACCGAACCCGTAAAGTCAGAACCAGTAAAAGAAGTCAAAAAAACAGATCCAAAACCAGACGACTCCGTACTGGATGTATTGAGAAATGTTGAGGGTTCCAAACCTATTGATGGTGACGACAATGATGGTGAGGGACCAGGTGATGGCCCTGGCAATAAGGGCGTTCTCAACGGCGATCCCTACGCAAATACCTACTATGGCACACCTGGTAACGGTAAGGGTGGAAAGGGTTTTGGCCTGAGTGGTCGCGGCAAGATTTCTGGACGTGGCGTGGAGCAGGATTGCTTTGAAACGGGTACCGTCATTGTAGAGATTGAAGTTGATCGACAGGGCATTGTGCGTAAGGCGACTGCCGGTAAACAGGGAACGACAAACAAGGCTTCCTGCCTACTGGAAGCAGCAGAAAAGAGCGCTAAGACCTATAGATTCAGCGCTGCGCCAAAGGCAAATGCAACCCAGATTGGTTTTGTAGAGGTTATCTTCCAAGTAGGACAGTAGATTTGCCAGTTTATGAATTACGAGCAAACCCTGGAGTGGTTGTTCACCCAGCTCCCCATGTACCAGCGCAACGGTAAAAGCGCCTACAAGTCAGATTTATCAAATATCACAAGACTGGATGCGCATCTAGGCCATCCACACCGCAATTACCCTACGATACATGTAGCTGGAACAAATGGTAAGGGTTCTACCTGCCACATGATCGCCAGCGTTCTACAGGAAGCAGGATTCAAGGTGGGTTTGTACACCTCGCCACACCTTAAGGATTTCCGGGAACGTATAAGGGTAAATGGTGAATTGTGCGACAGAGATTTTGTCCAGGAGTTTGTATATGTGAACAAAAGTTTTTTTGAGCAACAACAGCTTTCTTTTTTTGAAATGACCGTGGGTATGGCTTTTCAATATTTTAAACGGGAGCAGGTCGACATCGCCGTCATAGAGACTGGCCTGGGCGGTAGACTGGATTCTACAAACATCATTACCCCCATGATTTCCGTGATCACCTCAATAGATAGGGATCATACCTCAATTCTAGGAAATACGCTTACTGCTATCGCGAGTGAAAAAGCGGGGATTATAAAACACCATATTCCGGTTGTTGTAGGTGAGCGCAGGGGTTTTTTGAGGTCTCGCTTTCGCGAAAGCGCAATGCTGAAAAACGCAGTCTATTACGAGGTAGATCACAGGATATCCAGTCTCAATACCGATCTTCTAGGCGATTACCAGAAGGACAACAGTAGGATCGCAGCTAGTGTAGTCAAGGTTCTCAACAATAGTGGTCAGTTTTATATTGACCCCATGCATCTTGCAACTGGACTTCAAAATGTGGTTAGAAATACGGGTTTGAGAGGAAGGTATGATATACTTTCTACCAGACCTACAATTGTGGCAGATACGGCTCACAACCCTGCGGGATTGTTTGAAGTCTTCAAACAAGTTACCTCACAAGAATATGGGCGACTTCATGTAGTTCTAGGGATGGTGAATGATAAGGAGGTCAGCAAAATCATTGCGCTGCTACCCAAAGAAGCGATGTATTACCTCGCTAAACCAGATATTCCCCGTGGAATGCCGGTTGAATTGCTTTCCAGCTTGATTAATGCGGCTGGCCTAGAATATACGTCTTATCCCATGGTAAGTGACGCGTTTGTAAATGCAGAAAAATCGGCAGCGAAAGCAGATTTTATATTAGTTACCGGCAGCACATTTGTGGTGGCCGAGGTTATTTGATGTATCCTTTCCACCAGGTTGTGCAGTCGGTATTTAAGAGAAGGCTATAGTCGCGACTACAGAATGCATATACTCCATCGTTATAATAGCTTGTTGACTACCAGTCAAATTCTCTACATGGTAACCGAAGAATTAATGAGAACTTTAAACCTTCTACATAGAAAAGTATAAAGTATCATAAAACAAAAACGCCTTCCCAAAAGGAAGGCGTTGAGTAAATGAGTATTGATTCAATTAAGCGGCAAGGGCGTTGATGTGCTTTGCAAGCTTAGATTTTAAATTGGCAGCTTTGTTGTCATGAATGATGTTGCGTTTAGCCAACTTATCGATCATAGAAGTCACTTCAACAAAAAGCTTTTCAGCTTCTGACTTGTCTTCAGTTTCCTTCAATTTTTTAATAGCATTACGCGTAGTTTTGTGCTGGTACTTGTTACGTACCCTAGCCACTTCATTTCTACGGATTCTTTTTAATGCACTTTTGTGATTTGCCATCTTTAATTCTCAAAATTTGATAGATAAAAACCTATCTAATAAATTTAGTAGCCCGTAGGGGAATCGAACCCCTCTTACCAGGATGAAAACCTGGCGTCCTAGCCGATAGACGAACGGGCCATATTGTTTTGCTCGTAAGCGGATGCAAAAATAAACTTCTTTTTATAATTTGCAAACACACGGGGAAGATTTTTTCTACCTAATACGCTTTTGCAAATAAAACCCTTCTACGGGAGTCTTTTCCAGAATATACGCACTTCCCGCTTTCCATTTTGCCATCTATGGGAATACAGCGTATGGTAGCCTTAGTCAATTCCTTAATTTTCTCCTCAGTCTCAACAGTCCTGTCCCAGTGCGCAGAAATAAAACCTGTTTTGTTTTCTAGCACTTTCTTGAATTCTTCAAAAGAATCAACCTCGGTAATATGCTCGTTTCTGAAGCCTTGCGCTTTGTCGTAAAGTGCAGTTTGAATTTCCTTTAATAGCAATTCAATCCGAGAGGACAGCCCTTCAACGGGAACTACCTCCTTAGTTAACATATCTCTACGAGCTAGCTCGACCGTACCATTACTGATATCTCTAGCTCCTATCGCAATGCGCAGTGGCACTCCTTGCAATTCATGCTGGGCAAATTTTGCTCCAGGTCTCAAGGTATCCCTATCATCATACTTTACTGTTATGTGATGGGATCTAAGCTCAGATTCAATTTTCCTTACAATGACTGAGACCTCTTCTAACTGATCAAGTCCTTTATATATAGGAACTATGACCACTTGATAGGGCGCTAGATTAGGTGGAAGAACAAGTCCCTGATCATCACTATGCGTCATGATGAGTGCACCCATCAATCTCGTAGAAACACCCCACGATGTCGCCCATACGAGCTCTTGCTTACCTTCCTTTGATGTAAATTTCACGTCAAAGGCTTCGGCAAAGTTTTGTCCCAGAAAATGACTTGTTCCTGCTTGCAAGGCCTTACCATCTTGCATTAAAGCCTCGATACAGTAAGTTTCTACCGCGCCTGCAAATCGCTCGCTCTCCGTTTTTACCCCGCGTATAACAGGGATTGCCATGAAGTTTTCTACAAAATCTCCATAAACATTATTCATTTTTTCTGCTTCCTCGATGGCCTCTTCTTTTGTTGCATGAGCTGTATGACCTTCCTGCCATAAAAACTCTGCTGTACGTAGAAATAACCTTGTTCTCATCTCCCAACGCACCACGTTTGCCCATTGATTAATAAGCAAAGGAAGATCACGATAGGATTGAACCCATCCTTTAAAAGTATTCCAGATAATGGCTTCACTAGTAGGTCTTACGATTAATTCCTCTTCAAGCTTGGCGTTGGGATCCACTCTTAGTTTACCCTCATTATCTGGATCATTTTGCAACCTATAATGAGTTACTACGGCACATTCTTTGGCAAAACCCTCAGCGTTTTTTTCCTCGGCTTCAAACAAGCTCTTAGGCACAAATAGGGGAAAATACGCATTTTGGTGGCCGGTTTCCTTGAATTTCTTATCCAGTTCTGCCTGCATTTTTTCCCAGATTGCATAACCATAGGGCTTGATAACCATACAACCTCTTACGGCACTATTCTCGGCAAGATCTGCTTTTACGACTAACTCGTTGTACCATTGAGAATAGTCTGCTGATCTAGTGGTCAATTTCTTGCTCATATGTTAAATTATTGGTACAATAGTTGCACCCAGTAATTAGAAGTTTGTTAATTGCTTTTAGCCTATTGCAAAACTACCTATTTTTATATAAGAACCTGAAATACTACCGCAATGATTAATATATCTCCTTTAAAAACGCTACAAGCCATACAACTACTATTCTTATCGTTGCTTCTAGCTTCATGCGGCAGTTACGATACCGCATCCAGATCTGATACTCTATTTGAGCAAGAGGAAGAAAAGGAAAAAAGTTACGTAGATGATTCTGGAGAATACTATGAGCGGTTGTTCAGCGATCAAGCAGAAAGATATGGCAACTTTGATCAACGCAATGAAGTGGAACCAGACAGCCTTTTTACCGATGTTGACTCTTACACAAATTCCAGTTATAGCCCTACTGATGTAGATGCTACTGCATCTTACGGTGGTGGCGCTCCTGCTTGGGGAGAGAATCCCAGTAATGTCAACATCAATTATAACAATGGATTTGGTTGGGGAGGCTGGGGTCCGGCTTGGGGCAATCCATTCTGGAACAATGGTTTCGGCTGGGGCGGCGGGTTTGGATGGAACAACGGCTTCGGTTGGAATAACCGTTTTGGTTGGGGCGGCGGTTTTGGATGGAATAACGGCTTCGGTTGGGGCGGCAACTTTTATGATCCATTTTGGGGCGGTGGCTTCGGTTGGAACAATGGCTTCGGTTGGGGTGGTGGATTTGGCAATCCGTTCTTATTCAACAACGGTTTTGGGTACCACCCATATTATAATACGGGTCTGGCATTTAATAGATTTGGGAATAACAACTTAGGAATCGTAAATCGAGGTAGATTAATTAATTCAAGATCTGGGCGAGCAATCAACTCCCGTAATTCCAGAATGAATAGAAGAGCAGATAGATTGTCGCGTTCACGTGCTTCAAGGACTTCAAGATCATCTACCATAGGTAGGAGATCTAATTCTAGAAGTAGTGGTACCATAGGAAGGTCAAGAACTACGAGAACTTCTAGAGCTACCTCTAGAGGTACCTCCAGATCTAGTGGGGCTCGTACCAGTTCACCTAGCAGGGCTACCTCTAGAGGAACGTCAAGGTCTACTGGACGATCGTCAGGAAGATCCAGCGGTAGATCTGGAGGAAGACGAGGATAGAGATAACTTACAGTTATGTTAAAATAAGGCGTGCTTTAAAAAGCACGCCTTATTTTTTTATGGTAAATCGATATGAGAACCAAGCCACTCACGCTCAATCTCATGGATTATTTGAGAAATGTTTAAATGACCTATTTTTAAGCCGATTTAAAATCCCTGATGCAAGAACTAAGGTCGCCATTTACAAAAGAAGAATTACTACCTCAAGAAGAGCGACTTGAAATAACCCGACATAAGCAAGAAATGCTCATCGGTATTCCTAAGGAAACCCAGCACCAGGAAAAGAGAATCTGCCTCACTCCAGATGCCGTTGCGGCGATTACAGCGCACGGCCACCGCATCATAATGGAAAAAGGAGCTGGCTCTGGAAGCAATTTTAGCGATCAAGAATACAATACCGCTGGAGCAGAACTAACTAGTGATACGGCTAAGGTTTTTTCTTGTCCCATCATTTTGAAGGTGGCACCACCCTGTCTGGAGGAAATCAAGATGATTAAGCCTCAAAGCCTGGTCATGAGTGCGGTACAATTAAAAACCCGTAGCAAGGTCTATTTTGAAAAACTGATCGCAAAGAAAATTACGGCTCTCGGATATGAATTTATAGTCGATGATGAAGGTAGATTTACCGCAGTCAACGCATTGAGTGAAATTTCTGGAATCGCATCAGTCCTCATAGCTAGTGAGCTACTGGTTACGGGTGACAACCGCACGGGTCAGTTATTTGGTAACATAACTGGAGTGCCGCCTATAGAGGTGGTTATTTTGGGGGCTGGTACCGTCGGGGAATTTGCGGCCAAAACTGCCTTGGGACTAGGTGCAAACATCAAGGTCTTTGACAATTCCATTTCAAAGCTCAAAAGATTACAAAACGCCATGGGGCAACAGGTGTACACCAGTACCATCCAGCCTAAATACCTGAGCAAGGCCCTAAAGCGTTGCGACGTGGCGATAGGAGCTTTAAGTGGCGAGGATCGTGCACCAGTAGTTGTGAGCCAGACGATGGTGGAAAATATGAAACCAGGTGCTGTAGTCATCGATATCAGTATCGATATGGGCGGCTGCTTTGAAACTAGCGAAATCACCTCTCACGATAACCCTACATTTACAAAGATGGGAGTCACGCATTATTGCGTCCCTAATCTTCCATCACGATATTCCAAAACGGCGTCTATCTCGCTCAGTAATATTTTTACTCCCTATTTACTCAATATTGCAGATCAGGGCGGTATTGAGCACGCCATAAGATCTGACAAGGGTTTGAAATGCGGCATCTACCTTTACCACGGCATTTTGACTAATAAATCTATCGGCACCTGGTTTGACATGCCCTACAGCGATGTAAATTTGCTCATCTTTTGAGCATATGAAATTCACACAACGATTGGGTTACTACCTAGGTGGTTTTGCCATAGGACTAGTTTTTCTTGCCTTTTTTCTGACTGGTAAAAGAACCCAATGCACGTGGTTTCCTGAAAGTCGGGTAATTGCAGATATAGGCAGGAAGTCCATAAGATTATCTCCAGAAGTGCGCAGCATGCTCAAAGAAAAGAGAATTGATACGTTGACCATCCAGCTTATTCTTAAATACGGCGATGTAGACTTCTCAAGATCCAATACAGATGCATCTCCCTGCAGTTTTTACCATATTTCTGGTAGGGAGGATAAGGAGACCACCAGCCTGTGGGTTCAGAATTGTGAACGCTGGGCCAGGGTTGAAAAGGTGATGATAGAGAACAACTAGAGCTACCGTTCAGGATTTCTTTCTAGGATTTATATAACTCAATACTCACTTATAGGGCGTGACCACGAGGGTCAGGCTTTACGTTGCAATCTTTTAGCTCGTACCTCACACAAAGGATTTTCACTACCATCCCTCACGCAACGGCGTGGTTATAAAATATTTATGTCTAGATCAAGCTGAGGACTGGTAATAAGTGTTTCTCCAGAGAAATGCTTAATCCTTTCACAAGACGCCACGGCTCAGATCTTGAAAATTAATAACTATAGTATTATAAAAGTACTATAGGTCACAAATTAGTACGTTACATTTTTTAGATCGCTTCTTGCTCTATAATGTTTTACTTAAAAAAGCGTCTAGCATTTCAAATATTTCCAGTTTAACGGGTCTGCTATAATTTCTAGGTTAAGAGATCTGACGAGAATTTTACATCGCCATCCTGATTGATGTTGATATTCCAATAAGTCAACACATTAATAATCAATATTTTATAATTTTAATCTACTGATATTATAATCCCCTCCGGGCTATTTCTTCTTTGATTAGGGCAAGTTCACGCCCCACCTGTCCCGCTACAGATGTATTTTCCTGCGCTCTTCTTATCAGGTACGGCATCACTTCCTTTACCGGACCAAAGGGTAAGATCTTAAAAGTATGATGATGTAGCCTGGCAAGATTAAAACTTAGATTGTCACTCATACCGTAAAGCTGGCCAAACCATACGCCACTATCCTGTGGATCTATGCTCTTCTCCTTTAGAAATTCCATAGCCGCAAGCGTGCTTTCCTCATTGTGTGTTCCTATACACAGGTTGATAGTATCAAGATTTCCCAAAGCATAGAACATCACTTTGTTGAACATCTGGTCACTTGCAGTTTTATCTATGCAAATGGGACTGTCATAACCCTTTTTAATAGCCCGCTCACGTTCCTTTTCCATATACGCGCCCCTCACTATTTTAATTCCTACAACGTATCCGTTCTCTACTGCGTCTGTATGAAGTTTGAGGACATAATCATAACGGTCGTGGCGATAACATTGTATGGTATTATAGATATAGGCCTTTTTATGGTTGTATCTCGCCATCATTTCCTGCACTAGATCATCGGCGGCGTCCTGCATCCAGGATTCCTCACCATCAAAAAGCAGGGCAATGTCACTTGCCACCGCTGCCCGACAAAGTGAATCCACTCGGTGTTTGATATGCTTCCACTCTTCTTGCTCACTTGCTGTTAGCTCTTTTTTCTCAGTAACTTTTTGCCATATATAAAACCTTCCTATTCCAGTAGGTTTTACCACCTCAAATGGAAGGGCGTCGTTAGACGCGGCAGTCTGGATCAATTTTAACTTACGTTCTATAATTTGATCAAATTCGGCCTCTTCTTGTTTGCCTTCTACTGAGTAGTCTAGGATGGAACTTACTCCCTTTTCATGCATTTTTTCTACAAGCGGCAGGCATTCCTCCTCATCAATCCCACCACAAAATTGTTCAAAAATCGTGTGACGTATTAATCCCTTGACCGGTAATCCCAGCTTGAGCGCAACCATAGTAGCTTTGGATCCCAAATTTGTCAACCACGGTTGTCCCATAGCAGAAAAAATCAAGTGGGACTTCTTCAATTCCCGATCAGACTTCAATACAAAGGCCGTACGGGTATCATCAAAAGGATTTGTTTTCATGACTCAAATATAAATTTTCTTATGTGTGCTTTAACGACCTAGCTAGTACTTTTGGCAGCAAATTATAGGTCGCGTGGTTGGTAGAAGAATTACGCTTTCGCGAAAGCGTAACCCCTAAAACCAATACAGCTACAGGAACTATGAATTCAATTAAAAGTACGGTGGCACAAGTCCATTTCAATGATCTGGGTTATCAAGCGATCAACGCATTTATCGCCAGCAAGTTACCGTCAACCATATTTGTACTAGTGGATGAAAACACGCATGAGTACTGCTACCCACGTTTCATTCCACGACTGGAAACTACCGCACGTATTGAGATTATTGAGATTGATGCGGGAGAGAAATTCAAGAATATAGAGACCTGTACGGGGGTATGGAATGTCCTGGTAGAGCTGGAATGCGATCGCAACAGTCTATTCATTAATCTGGGGGGCGGCGTTATAACTGATCTTGGGGGGTTTGTGGCTTCCACCATTAAACGCGGTATTGACTTTATTCATGTTCCCACCACCGTTTTAGGGATGGTCGATGCGGCTATAGGTGGAAAAAATGGTGTGGATCTAGGCCATCTCAAGAACCAGATAGGCGTTATCAATGCGCCGGTGATGACGTTGATCGATACTGCAATGATCCAGAGTCTTTCAGAAAGGCAACTACTTAACGGTAGTGTGGAAATGTTCAAGCATGGACTAATTGTTTCGCGTGATTACTGGCGATCCATGCTTGCAGTAAACAACCGTTATCTGTCAACTGATTTTGACCATTTGATCTGGGAATCTATTACGATAAAAAATGATGTCGTGGAAAGTGACCCTTTTGAAAAAGGCAATCGCAAGGCCCTCAACTATGGTCATACGGCAGGACACGCGATTGAATCCCATTGCCTCACCAGCGCCGATCATGAAAATTTACTGCACGGCGAAGCCGTAGCCGCAGGGATATTGATAGAATCATTTTTGAGCCAGCAACTTACCGGTCTACCCGCAGCTGATTATGAGGAGATCAAAAAATGGTACCGTTCTCTCGACATCAAACTACAATTCAATGAAAGCGATGTTACCATGATGCTGGAGTTGATGAAACATGATAAAAAGAATATCAACGGCGAGATCAGATTTGTACTATTGACTAGCATAGGTTCATTTAGTACAGACCAGGTGGCTGGACGGGAACTGGTTTTTCAGGCCTTTAAGGAACTGGATTAATCGCACAGCGTCTAACCCGGCGATTGATTACTAATTATTACCGATGCAGTTAGAGTAACCTGCTGCCACACAGACACCTCTAGATGGAAGTTATAGTAAGAACTACCTAGATCCTAGGTTTTGACCTATTTTAGGAGCTCAAAGGTTTATAATGCTTACTAAGGTTTACGGGAGTGCGGTTTTTGGTGTGGAGGCAACCACCATAACGGTAGAGGTCAATGCAGACAAGGGTATCGGATATCATCTGGTGGGATTGCCAGACAAAGCCATAAGTGAGAGTTCCTTCAGGATTACCGCTGCGCTCAAGAACGTAGGTTATCGCATGCCCGGTAAAAAGCTGATTCTAAATCTTTCCCCAGCAGATTTGCGTAAAGAAGGTAGTGCTTACGACCTGCCACTTGCGCTGGGTATCCTAAATGCTAGTGGCCAGATCGAGACGGACCGGTTTGAGGAGTTTGTCATTATGGGTGAACTGTCGCTCGACGGTCAACTACAACCTATCAAAGGGGCGCTACCCATTGCCATAAAGGCAAGAGAAGAGGGATTTAAGGGATTTATCTTACCCAAACAAAACGCGCGTGAGGCGGCAATCGTGGACAATCTCGACGTTTACGGTGTGGATAACATACTGGAGGTAATTGAGTTTTTTACCGGTGAGCGGGAGCTGGAACCTACCGTGATCGATACGCGCGATGAGTTTTTTCAGGCGCTGGAACATCCGGAATTTGATTTTGCCGATGTAAAGGGTCAAGAATCCATTAAGAGGTGTATGGAAATTGCCGCGGCAGGGGGCCACAACATTATATTGATAGGTCCACCAGGTGCAGGCAAAACCATGCTGGCAAAACGATTGCCTTCCATCCTACCACCCATGACTTTACATGAAGCACTAGAAACGACTAAAATTCATAGCGTAGCGGGAAGAACGCAGGAAAAATCGGGATTGATGGCGCAACGTCCTTTCCGTAGTCCACATCATACGATATCTGATGTTGCGCTGGTGGGTGGCGGTGCCTATCCACAACCGGGCGAAATCTCCTTGAGTCACAACGGGGTACTCTTCCTGGATGAACTTCCAGAATTTAAAAGAACGGTTCTAGAGGTTATGAGACAACCGCTAGAAGATCGAGAGGTGACGATATCGCGCGCAAAATTTACGGTCACCTATCCTTCCAGTTTTATGCTGGTGGCCAGTATGAATCCCAGCCCAGGAGGCTATTTTAACGATCCCAACGCGCCGGTTCAAAGCAGCCCGGCAGAGATGCAGCGCTACATGGGCAAAATTTCTGGGCCGCTGCTAGATAGAATTGATATCCATATCGAGGTAACACCGGTGCCCTTTGAAAAACTAACCGAGGAGAGGCTTGCGGAAAAATCTTCCATTATACGCAAACGAGTTACAGCAGCAAGAGATTTGCAAACTGATCGATTCCAGGAAAGTGAGAAAGTACATTATAACGCACAAATGGGCACTAAGGAAATACGCAAGTATTGTGTCCTTGACGATCCTAGTAAAGAACTTCTCAAGACGGCGATGGAAAGACTTAATCTAAGTGCCAGAGCCTATGATAGAATCCTGAAAGTCGCTCGTACGATTGCAGATCTCGAGGCTTCAATGGAGGTCAACGGCACCCATATTGCAGAAGCCATTCAATACCGTAGTCTGGACCGTGATGGGTGGTTGGGGTAAAATTATGTTGGGAATATGCAAACAAAATGATGCGCTATAAGAGATTTATTTTCCTCTTTTTACTAGGTTTTGCCATCTATTCTTGCCAGGATAAACAAAAGCTTGAAACCATAATCATAGAATCTCCACAATTAGAAATTCCTATTGCAGCTGATACTGCAAAGACAATTTGTGCTCAAATGGATAGTATATACTTATCCATGTTCTATCGTGATCAAGACTATCGCAATGGATTGATCGATGAGAATATGGATTCAATAAACCTCAAACTTTTTAATACAATTATTGCAAGATGTGACTTTCCTTATGATAAAGATTTTAAGGACTTTAGGTCCTATTTAGGAAGATGCACCGTGCTACAACATTCAGATTTGCCAACTATCAATTCATACATTGATGATTTTAAGCAGCTTGTGGAACTTGGAAAACTGTCTCGAGATTTTTTAGCCTTGCTTAAGGATAGGCAGGTGTTGCTACTAGACCTACCCCAACTTTATGGCAACCAAATTCAAAATGGCAAGTTAAACCCAGTAGCAGCTATTGAAGAATCGAGAGCTAGACGGCAGTCCATGAACTTTACTGAGAGTATGGACCAGTACCTGGAACGGCAGGGACTGGACTGGGAGCAGGAGTATGAACGGTTGCAACGTTTAGAAAGATAGAGCATCCTAATTCAATAGGATTACTAAACCTCTTACTGCTCGATATAATCACGGTATTCTAGAAAGAACCGCTCCAGTTTATCCATTTCTCGATAGAAGAACTCATATACCTCAGGCCAGTCGGTTTTGCGCTGGATCTTTACGCCCTCTTTATAAAGGTAAACACGACTGATATCCTTACCGCTAGACAATGTGTAATTGGGATCAAATATGAGGTCGGGACTTACTTCTTCCAGCATGATACCGCGCAGGCTTTCAAATTTTTCAAAATAGTAGGCGCGGTAGAGTTCGTCATCATGTTCAATATCTATGGCTACTATAGCCCTGCGGTCCTCAAAGTCCATTTTGAGGTTAAGATCCTTGATTCCCGTATGGTACCGCAACCATTTACGGTCATAACGCTTACCAAAGAGTGTCCAGAAATCCTGTTTGATCTTTTTAGACTCTTCCCTACTGTACATAATCCGCATTTATCGTTGTACACAAAACTAGCTCTATAGATCGACTTAGTGGTTGAGGACAGCCTCCCATCCGGCAGAATCAATGCGATTTGAGAGAACGAGGTCTCACGCACCTTGCTATCTTTGAATGATGAAAAAAATCGTTCCCGTAGAAGAAGGTGACTACTATCTTACCCCACAGGGTTATAGATGTTTTACGGCACAATACCATCTCAAGCGCGGTTACTGCTGTAAAAGTGGTTGCCGCCATTGCCCTTACGGTTACGATAAGTCGACAGACACCCTTAAAAAAGCAGGAAATGGAAAATGAAGACAGTCGATTGGTTAGCTTTCGCGAAAGCGTAACCACCGGAATCCCCAGTGAACTACCCCCAGCCTATCAATACGACGATCGCATCAACCATGCTCCATACCGTAAGCAGATTCTAGACGATGCCGAAAAAAATCTTGCGCTGCGCAACGCCCTCAGGTATTTTGAACCGGTACATCACGCTGTTCTCGCCCCAGAATTCAAGGAAGAACTGGATACCTATGGTCGTATCTATATGTATAGATTCATTCCCGATTATGAGATCAAAGCGCGCGCGGTAACTGACTACCCTCATAAATCCATCCAGGCAGCGGGTATCATGCTCATGATCCAGAATAACCTGGATCACGCGGTAGCACAACATCCCCATGAGTTGATTACCTATGGAGGGAACGGCGCGGTATTCCAGAACTGGGCGCAATACCTGCTCACCATGAAATACCTGAGTGAGATGACTGACGAGCAATCGCTAGTCATGTACAGCGGTCATCCCATGGGGCTTTTTCCATCTCATAAAAGGGCACCGCGCTGCATTGTGACCAATGGGATGATGATTCCCAACTATTCACGACCAGACGACTGGGAACGATTCAATGCGCTGGGAGTTACCCAGTACGGCCAGATGACGGCAGGCTCCTATATGTATATAGGTCCCCAAGGAATTGTACACGGCACGACGATTACGGTACTCAACGCCTTCCGTAAAATCAATGAACCCACTAGAGGCAACATTTTTGTGACTTCTGGACTGGGTGGGATGAGCGGCGCCCAACCCAAAGCTGGCAATATCGCTGGTTGTATCACCATATGCGCAGAGATGAATCCCAAAGCCGTTGCAACCCGCCATAATCAGGGCTGGGTAGATGAGGTCATCAACAACACGCAAGATCTGGTGAGTAGGATCAAAACTGCCCAGGCAGGTAAAGAAGTAGTAAGTATCGCTTATGAGGGTAACATTGTTACCGTGTGGGAGGCACTCTATGAGGCAGATATCAAGGTAAGTATAGGTAGTGACCAGACCAGCCTACACAACCCTTGGGCTGGTGGTTATTACCCTGTGCAACTATCATTTCAGGAGTCGGTAAACATGATGTCCAGCGATCCAGAGCAGTTCAAAAAGGAGGTGCAGCAATCACTGCGTCTTCATGTAGAAATCATCAATAAACATACTGCGGGCGGCACCTACTTTTTTGATTACGGGAATGCCTTTCTATTAGAATCCAGTCGCGCCGGCGCTGATGTGCTTCCTAAAGACAGCAATCCAGGCAGGGAATTCCGCTATCCCAGTTATGTACAGGATATTATGGGACCCATGTGCTTTGACTACGGTTTTGGACCTTTCCGCTGGGTGTGTGCCTCAAATGACCCACGGGATCTTGAGGTCACGGATCAAATAGCCACGCGTGTGCTAGAGCAACTGGCAACACAGGCACCGGATCGTATCGCCCAGCAAATGCAGGACAACATTACCTGGATCAAGGGCGCACGGGAAAATCAACTGGTCGTGGGTTCTCAAGCCCGCATCCTATACGCAGATTCCACGGGGCGTATTGAAATCGCCCGGGCTTTTAACCATGCTATAGCAGCTGGTGACATAGGCCCCGTAATTCTAGGTCGTGACCATCATGACGTATCTGGAACTGATTCTCCTTATCGCGAGACTTCAAATATCTATGACGGTTCTCGCTTTACCGCAGACATGGCGATACAAAACGTCATAGGCGACAGTTTCCGTGGGGCAACCTGGGTAAGCATTCATAACGGCGGCGGCGTGGGATGGGGCGAGGTCATCAATGGCGGTTTTGGCATGGTGATCGATGGATCCCGGGAGTCTGAAGAAAAACTGGAATCCATGCTGTTTTGGGACGTCAACAACGGAATCGCGAGACGTAGCTGGGCGCGCAATGATCATGCTGTATTTGCCATTAAAGAAGCGATGAAAAGGAATCCAAAACTTCACGTCACCCTACCCAACGAGGTTGATGACCATCTACTAGAGTAATAAAAGGAGCTTGTCGGTGGTTTTTGTTTGCGATCAAGGTAATAGGCAATTGATCTCCATATCATACTCGTGAGCTATCTGCGCATGCTAGGTACCATTATGTGATAAGTAGTAGTTTATGTGAGGAGCAACCATATCATAAACACGTTACATTTCTCAGAATAAGATTATAAAGTAGTGTTTTCAGAATTTGTCGTTAACTTTTTGAATGCGAGACCATCACAATCATTAACGGAATAATTTATGCGGTCTTGTTTTTACAAGGAACTATATGTTTAAGAAATACGCTTTCGCGAAAGCTTAACAACTAGCCACATCCCTGTAAACTAATTTTATTGAACAGTTTGTACCACATAAATCTCCTCCTATGAAAAAGTTTCTCATTTTCGGTCTCCTTACTATTGCGCTTGTAAGCTGTCAGTCCGTGCGTGTTAGTCAAGATTATGCGCTGGACGCCACCTTTTCACAATACAAGACCTACGCCTATTTTAAACAAGGGATTGACGACGTGCAAGTTTCTGAGCTGGATAAAAAAAGGATCCTACGCGCCATTGATGCCGAGATGCTCTCCCGCGGCTTTACAAAATCACAGGACAATCCAGATATGATCATCAGTTTTTTTACAGATTCCCAAGAGCGTGTTGATGTGTACAACAACATGGGTTTTGGCTGGGGCGGCTGGGGCTGGGGTGCCTGGGGAGGCTGGGGCGCTGGATGGGGTAACAACGTTTCCAGAACTACTGAGGGTGTCCTTTACATTGACCTTATAGATGGGAAGAGAAAGGAATTGATATGGCAGGGTGTAGGTCGGGCCGCACTTAAAACCAGACCTGAAGACAAGGTAGAAAGAACTAATCTCATGGTTAAGGAAATACTTGAACAGTACCCACCTCAACCTAAAAGAAATTCATAGTCACCAACTAAAAAAGGTCATCTCACGATGACCTTTTTTAATGCAATATATTATTAGGTTACCTAGAGGCCACGTAAAATGCATGAATTACCCCGGGAATAAACCCTAATAAAGTTAGGATAATATTGATCAGTAGGTCCTTGCCTACTCCCTTTGATAGTATCACTCCTAGTGGTGGGAATATGATATTTGCAATAATTACCAAAATGCTCATGAGTGCTTTTTTTTAGTTTTAAGCAAAATATTAAACATTTTAGTTATCAAATCAAAACATCCTATGAATTGAAAAATAATTAACTTAAATAGTTGACTGGTTTTATTTTAAAAAATTTCAGCAATCATACTCATAGAAAGCATCCAAGACCTACATATCTTATTTTCTTGAAAGCTGTTTGAACTGGTTTGCAACTTCCTTTTAGATCTTGTCTAAGAAATAACCTCTAGCTAATACTTCCATCAAAGCTAGCCATCATTATCAGGTCAAAAATTTTTATTTAACATTCGGGAGTTTGAAAAGTCTGTGGTAAAAGATTCATTAAGGTTATTTATGGTATAATGAGACTTGATCACCACAACTTCTTGAGCTGTAACTGGATAGATTCAATGCGATATCTTCTGATTCTCATTTTTAAAAAAACTATATTGCCAATAGCTTTCTAGTTATTTTTTCACTCAATGTCAGGATAGAAATTTACATTAATATTCTAAAACCTCAATAATTTTTCTCTTAACCTTCTCGGTACTAGGGATCATGGTTTGCTCTAGGACAGAGTTTAAGGGAATGGCGGGCATGTTCTCACTACCTATAAGTAGGACTGGTGCGTCCAGTTCTTTAAAACACTCTTCTTGAATAATTCATTTGTTTGAAAAATGGTTTCAATGTAACTTAAAGTAATACTTACTCAGTAAGTAGTTTATAAAGGAAAATATTTCTAAAAATTAAATAAATAGGAAATTAAAATTTGTCTAGGTCTTAAGTTATAGGAACTGGTAGCTATTGAATTATTACTAAGCGATATGCGCTCAAAACGATCCTCGTTAAGCAAATTATTAACTGAAACATTTATCGCCCTATTGTTCTTTAGTTTTCGTTCAAGACTAACATTCAAAAAATTCACTTTGAAACTAGAAGAATTGTTTTTAAATGAATAGAAATTTTGGCTTCCAATAATCTGAAGTTTCTTGCTAATATCAAAAGTGATCTCGTTGAAAATTGATAATCCCATAAACGATATTCTTGAATTAAGCAGGTTTATTCTAGAATTATCGTAAGTAAGTTTGTTATAAAGTAAGATATATGGGGTGATATCTGAAATAAATTCTTGAGATGCATTTACCGTAGTAGTTTTGATATCGGTAAATTGTTCATTAATAAATACTTCTGAATTACTTGAACCAACCGAAATTGTTGATTTTGAAGTCGTTGCAATCTGAGGTATAACTTTATCGAATTTCATATTCCAAGAGAAAGAATTACTCCTATTACCTATAGGCAAGTAAGTGATTTCTACTACACCATTATTATTTATCGTATTAATGCGCGTAATGTTTGAAGTACTACGTTCATAATCAATCGAAGTATTGAAGAAATAATTCCGTAATAGATTTTTGAATCTAAAAAACAGTCCATTTGAAAATGTGGTAGTCCTGTTTATAATCGGAATATTACTAACGCTAGTTCTAAATGTAGTGAAAACTGGATTAATAAACATATCAGAGTAATTGTTAAAGTTATCAGAGTAGCTTGAGTTAAACAATAGATCAATCTGATCAGAGAACTTATTTCGAAATTGCATGCTCGGTTGAAATAATAAAAAATTGGATTTTCCTATTAACCCCACCGAGGCATTGTCCAAATTAAAACTTTTTACTGAGATTGGGGTTCTAATAGAAATTGATAGTTTTTTCTTTTGGTAATCAATTCCCGGATCAATTATATAAGATGATTCAATAAAATCATAATCGTTATTGGAACTAAATAATCCTGACGTTCCTAATGACCTCACGTCATTGGCATTATAGCGGAATGCGATTTGCACATCAGGTGTAAAAAAACCAATAACTTTTTTAGTCCCAGCTGATGCAGATAGTGATAAATGGCTTCTGTCAAAAATTTGGGAAACTGGAAAAAGTTCTGCGTTGCTTGTGGAAATTGATTTTGAATATTCTGATAAATCAATGTAATCAAGGTTAGTTTCACAATCTACCAAAAAATCATTTATTTTTATGATAGTTTCAAAACGGTTCTTTATCTCATAATACCTTTGATCTGTTTTAGAATTTATAAAGTTAAAATTTGAATTTGATAAGTCGCCATCTGCTTTTAAATCTAAAAAATTGAAAGAAAGTTCATTCTTCAGGTAAAGTTCCTTGGAATTATTTTCTAACGTAAAATCTGTGTTTAATAAATTCTTAGATACCTTTATTTTTTTTTCTTCTAAAAAACTAACATTTGTTTCTGGAGTTATTATTTTGTTTAAAAAACTACTTAACTGCTCCGTTTGTTGATTTAAGTATGATATTTTATACTTCAGTTGTAAACCTTCTTTTACTGCAAATAAGCTATTTACAGTAAACAAATGATCATTATTATCTCTAAAGTATAAATCTCGAATAGGAACAGTTATGTTAAAATTGTTTAAAAGAAACAATCCAGAAACATTCTCCTGAAGTCTTTTAATAGTAGCCTCAATAGAGAAATCTTTAATTAAGTCTTCCAGATTAGTAGATATATTATTACTTTGATATGAAAAGATGTGTTGCTGTCTAGCCTTTAAAAATAATGGTGTTGCGTTTACATTATAAAGAAGAGGTTCATATCCTGATCCTAATTCTCCTAAACCTGTCCTTACACTTCCATTTTTCAACTTAATATTAATAGAAGTTCTTGTAGTTGTAGAAATACTATCAAGAATAGCTTTTGGTTCATGATTTTCTAGAACTTCTACTTTAGAAACATCGTTTGCATTAATATTTGAACTAGCAAGGCTGTACTTACCATCTAACAGATTTAGTCCTTCAATATAAAATTTTTCGATTGGTCTTCCTTGATACAGAATAGCGCCACTATTTGTCACTTCCAGACCAGGCATATTCTTAATAACATCGGCAATAGAGCGATCATTCAAATCTTTAAAAGAACTTACTGAGTAACTTAATGTATCTCTTCTATACAATATGTCTGGCTCCTTTATTAGAATTTCTTTTAAATTATTTATTCTTAAACTTAGCTTAACATACAAATCACTAAGATTATTATCCAAAAGAACAGACTTAGAGTTGTAGGATGGATGTCTAAAATCAAGTTCCATCTTTCCTTTTGAGAAATCAATATATTTAAAGTGAAACTTTCCTAAAGTGTCAGAAATGGTATAGTAAAGAAGCTTTTTACTAATAACATCTTTGACAGTAATTGTTGTATTAAAAATGGGCTGCTCTAATGAGTCAGTAACTACTCCTTTTAATTGTTGTGAATTACAATAAATAGAAAAGAACAAGAGACCAACTAAATATGCTCTATAAGAGTTAATATTGGATCTATCTTTCAACACGGTTTTTTCCGAGATATTTAAACTTATCTTTATATTTTTCTTTAAAAAGTTTTCGGACTTCTGGACTAAAAACCTGTCCATCTGCTTCTAATGCAAGTATTGGGTTATCATAATAATTATCCAGAGATTTATAAAACTTAAGTTTTGATTTTAATCGTGATTCTTGAAAAGAAGAAAGTAACATTAAAAAATTGCTTTTTTCAAATCCACTTAACTTAATGCTATAGTCTCTATCACTATCATCCATTTTTACTATTAAACCAGGCAATCCTTTGAATTTGAACGGGCCGTCAGGTATGGGTATTTCTGACGTAAACCATACTGTAAAAGATCTGCCAGAATAATCAAGTGTGGCCATATTACATTTATAACCATTAATTATGGAAATAGAATCCCTAAGCTTCCAGTTAAAATTATGTTGGTCTTCTATGTAATGAATGTCTACTGCAGACAACTTGTTCTTTTTAAACACTTTATTACTGGTGTAGTCTTTAAG
>JBARYP010000021.1:0-1564 GCA_049647945.1 Nonlabens sp.
GATCTGCGCCGCTGCATCTGTCGTCAGGCCCCAGTTCCGCGCCCGCGTCTCCAAAATCTCTTTGGCTCTGCGGCTACGGATCTCCCCCTGCTGCGGGTCAGCATACTTCTCCACTACCCGCCGAAACCGCAGCGCCGCATCCACCTTCACCCGGCTCAGCACAATATCATAGCCCTCATCATCTGCCACAATAATGTCCGGCTTCAGCTTCGGCTTCACCGCCTGCACCTTCCGCTTCGCGTACTCATGCAGCTCCCGCACCCGAATCGCTCCATGATTCTCCTTGTCCGCTGCCCCCGTCTCCATCCCCTCCACCAGATATTGCGTATACAGCGACAGCTCCCCATCCTCCTGCTGAAACGACACCTGCGTCGAAGAGGACGACGTCAACACTACCCGCCCCTCCTTGCCCAGCTCCCGCTCTAGCTCCAGCTTTACCTCCGCCCCCTTGGGCTGCCACCCCCCAGCAAACGCGCCGCTGTAGCAGCAATCTAAAATGATCACTTGCCGCTTGGCGTAAGCACTGTCGGAAAAGTTTTGGATGTAGCTGGCCTCTAAGGAGTCGAACTTAAACGTATCTTTGGCGGATGCCTTTGTGGTCAGGTACAGCCGATAGTCGTCATCGGTGACGCCGTGGCCGGAGAAGAACAGCAGCACCAGGTCGTCTTTTTGGGAGGTGGAAAACAGGGTGCCAATTTCCCGCCGCATTTCTACCAAGCCAGGGTTAGTCAGGGTTTTGACTTCGTCAAAGTGACCCATCTCGGGATTTGCCAGCACCCGCTGCAGGGCGGCAACGTCTTTGACGGGAGCACTTAAGGGATCAAATCCCTCGCCATAGTCGCTGACGCCGATCAGTAGGGCTAATTTTCTGGGCACAGATTTGGTGGGTATCTAACGGGTTGGTGGTGGGTCAGGACCCACCCTACGAGGCTTCGGAACTGCCGGTATCCATTGCCGCCAGCAGCCGGGTGGCCCGCTGCTCCAGGTCATCCAGCTCTTTGCGGCTCGTCGCCTCTAGCTCGATTTCCTTCTCCCCTACTTTAACCGCCACCTTCAGGGTCTTATCCGCAAAGCGATCGCCCATCCATTTGAGGAATTCCGTTAGGCTCTCCCGCGTCACCTCCGCCGTCAAAAAGCCCAGCAGGGTTTCAAAGCCCTTGACGCCGTCTTCCGCCGCCATCACCTCGGTGCGGTCGGCCCGCTGCACTTCGTCCAAGTCCCGCAGCTCTGGCAGCACCTGCTTGGAAAACCGGAGGCGATCGCCCTCGTCGGCGTTGCTGAGTCCGAAGGTAATTTGAATCATAGGGAGCGGTTCCATAGGCCTTAAGTTTTACCTTCTTCTGAGGCCAGCCCTTTCTGCATTACTCTAGCGAGCCATCCTTCTCTGCTCAAATTATAGACCCCTGACGAATAAACCTCGTCTAGGCGTTTCCCCTGGTAACCGTTTAGCGCCATGGGAGGCTCTCATCCCTAGCCCTTCCCTCAATTCCGAGGGGAGGGAATCAGACTCCCCTCTCCCAGCGTTGATACCACTGGCGAAATATTTCGTAATCGAGCTGTACGC
>JBARYP010000022.1:0-8594 GCA_049647945.1 Nonlabens sp.
GGTAAACGCCGGGTACAAACCCAGGAATACGATAGTGTAGAATTCAAGATTGCCCAGTCGGCAGATGAGGACGATGAAAGTGACGAGAAATTAACCCTTATGTATGGAGCCATAAAGCAGCTCAATGACATTGATAAGGCCCTGGTGTTTTTGTACATAGAGGGTAAAAATTACCGAGAAATAAGTGCTACAATGGGCATAAGTGAAGTGAATGCACGGGTAAAGATGAATAGGATCAAGACCAGATTAACAAACATTATAAATCCATAATATGGATCAATTAGAAATTTTTAAACAACAATGGCAATCCCAGCAAACGGAGTATCCTAAATACTCCAAAGAAAGGTTGTCCAGCCTACTTGCCAGCAAGTCCAGTAGCATCACAAAATGGTTGCTGATTATCGCGGTGATCGAGTTTGTAATCTTCACGGTAGTGGATATATGGTCGTTGCGCAGTCCTGACATTCAAAAGATGCTGCTATATACTGGTAAAACGTTATACTATGTTGCTGTGGCTATACATCTAGTAGCGATAACGTTTTTTATCTATCTATTCTGGCAAAACTACCGCCGCATAAGCACCGTACAACCCACCAGGGAATTAATGAAGAACATCCTGCGCACCAGGAAAACGATGAAATGGTACATCTGGTTCAATTTGATCTATGTTCTTGTGTTTACCATGGTGCTGGCCGTTCTCATGTTGCAAAACAGTCCTGAACTTGAGGGAATAAGAGCTTCACAAGAATATATGGAACATCCATATCAGGTGGGCGCCATTGTTTTGGGTGTGTTTTTTGGCGTGACCCTAATTATGTGTGCGCTTATGTATTTATTCTACTATTTAATCTACGGCATTCTACTAGGTAAATTGCATCGTAATTATAAAGAGTTGAAGAAGATAGAAGTATAAATCAGATCTTTACCAGCTTCCTAATATCATCATACCGTATTGAACTGGAATGCCTAACTTTTACGTTTCAAATTAACGTAAATGAAATTAGGCATCAAATTACTACTAGCCATTTTGATCTTTCCTCTTATGGGGTTTGCAGCGGGATACAATGGTGAACTTTCTACCCTAGCCACCGGGAACTTTTCTGATATAAGTAATGACGGTAGTATTTATTATGAAAAATCTGGGTCTCGCTGTCGCGAAAGCGAGGATGAAACAACTCCCTCAAAAACCAAAAGATTCCAAGGTTACTACAATTTTACCTACGATGATGAAAAGGGGACAATAACCTTAGAGGTCAAACAAGAAGATCTCTATAAAGAATTTCTTTATGTTCATGCACTATCTACAGGCCTGGGTTCAAACGATATAGGTCTAGATAGGGGTCAACTGGGTGATGGTGTAGTGGTAAAGTGGATAAAAAGCGGCAACAAACTTCTCTTATTGCAGCCTAATCAAAACTACCGTGCCTCGAGCACCAACCCAGCCGAGCAAAAAAGCGTAGAACAGGCGTTTGCACGTTCCGTGCTCGCTGGATTTGACATTACAAAAACGACGGACGGCGTATTTCACATAGATATTACTCCCTTTTTAATACGTGATGCTCATGGCGTGGCACGCAGACTCAAGTCCAGGAAGCAGGGTTCCTATAAATTGGACAAGAACCGCAGTGTACTCTGGATGGAAAACACGAGAGCTTTTCCCAAAAACAATGAGTTTGAGGCGCTGCTTACTTTTACAGGAGTCGCTTCAGGTAATGAGGTACGCAGCATAGCTCCTGACGCAAGTAGCCTGAGTGTAATACAACACCATAGTTTTGTTGAGTTACCAGACAACAAGTATCAACCCCGCAAGTTTCACCCTCGTTCAGGCTCATTTTATACGTCATACCACGATTATAGCACACCTATAGGTGAGCCCATGCACAAACGCTTAATTACCCGCCATAGGTTAGAAAAGAAAAATCCTGAAAAAATGAAAAGCGAGGCAATAGAGCCTATCATTTATTATCTAGATCCCGGTACGCCAGAACCTGTGCGCAGCGCATTGCTGGAAGGTGCCAGGTGGTGGAATCAGGCCTTTGAGACGGCTGGCTTTGTAGATGCATTTCAAGTAAAAATGTTACCTGACAACGCAGATCCCATGGACCTGCGCTACAATATGATCCAATGGGTACATCGTAGCACGCGTGGCTGGAGTTATGGCGGTTCAATTACCGACCCCAGGACAGGTGAGATTTTAAAGGGGCATGTAAGCCTAGGGAGTTTAAGGATACGTCAGGACTATTTACTGGCGCAGGGGATAATAAAAGATCCTTTTAAAAATGGGACGTCACCTGAGATGTTGAAAATGGCCCTAGCAAGAATAAGACAATTGAGCGCGCATGAGGTGGGACACACACTAGGTTTTGCCCACAACTTTGCAGCCAGCACTCAAGATCGAGCTAGCGTGATGGACTACCCACATCCTAAATATGAAGTAATTGATAACAAAATCTCCCTTGACAATGCCTATACTACAGGAATAGGTGCCTGGGATAAGTTGATCGTTCAATATGCGTACGGAAGCCCAGCAGGTAATGAAACTGAAGATAGTTATCTAGACCGTATTCTTAAACAAGCAGATCAAAACCAGCTACCCTTCATAAGCGATAGAGATGCTAGGGATCCTGCAGGAGCTCATGCAACGGCACATCTATGGGATAATGGAAAGTTAGCTGCTGTTGAGCTGGCACATATTCTCGAAGTCAGGCAATTGGCTATGAAAAATTTTAGTCCAGAAAATGTTAGTGGCGGTACCGTGCTTTCTGAATTTGAAGACTTGTTTGTGCCCATTTATTTCATGCACAGGTATCAGGTAGAAGCGGCAGTTAAGGCTGTAGGCGGTATTACCTATAATTATGCCACTACAGATCATATAGAATATGAGTATCTATCACAGGAAGATCAGTTGCAATCGCTGAACACAATTCTCAATACTCTTGATATCGATCAACTTAAACTTCCCCTGGAGCTATTGAAGATCTTTCCTCCTCGTTCTTATGGTTACAGTAGAAACAGGGAAAGTTTTAAAAGTGATGTAGGAGTAGCGTTTGATCCTATCGCGGCAGCGACCACAAATGCTCACTTTACGCTGGACCTGCTATTAAATTCTACCAGAATGACCAGAATAAGCCAGCAACAGATTTATGGCGACAACTTAAGTCTTGACGATATGCTCAATAAAATAACCAGAAAAATTTTTTCTGAGACAAGCAATAACGAGTATTCCCAATTAATTCAAGCAAGTCTAAAAGAATTGTACCTGACCAAATTACTAGCTCTTAACTATTCCAAAAGAATAAATATTAATGTCAAGGAAGCCATTACGGAAGAGCTGGAAAAACTGCGTACGAAATTTCTAAATTCTCAAGATAATACGGATATAGTCTTATTAAACTACATCAAAGAAGCCGAAGCCCACCCAGAACGCATAATGGAATTAAAAACATTGCAGATACCGGACGGTAGTCCCATAGGCAGTTGCGGGATGTAACTACAAGAAGTCTAAAAATAGGCTAGTTACTTATCGGTATTCGTGCTTTACCCAGTCAACTTCCATTACCCATTCACCGGTCATTGGAGCATCGGTAATTTTGGCAAAATTTAAAATTGCAAACATGGGTTCTGGATATTTGTCCCCCTCACCCACATTGCGGTACACCTCTTTACCATCTAGTCGATAGACAAGGTCACTTGCCTCCCACTCAACTGAATATTCGTGAAATTCATTAAGCGTTGCAGGAAAATTGCGGCGACTACTCTCCCAGTCCCCCTTATCACATTCACCCAGGCTTACAATAGCCCCAGTCGTAAATTCATCCTTCATGTGATCGCCATGGTGTTCAAAAATATCGATTTCACCAGATCCGGTAAGCGGCCAGCATACGGTTTCATCTTCCTCCTGGACCGGTGATTCATTGTTTTGTGCACCTAGAAGCCACCACGCCGGGAACATACTGGGCTCGCCGTTACTGGATAACTTAAGGCGTGCCGTCCACTTGCCCTTTACAAACTCTTTCCTGTTTTTTGAACAGATGCGACCTGCGGCATACTCTGTATCTGGATGTTGCTTGCCGTGCTTGTCTAGATTGTCACAAACCATTTTCTCATTCAGGCGCACTACCTTGAGTTTTAAGGTGCCATCACTTACTTCTCGTGTGCCCAGGTTGCCATCTGGCACGTAGCATTGCGCCTCGTTATTTACCCATATGCGCTGGTCTTGCCAGTTATCTTCATTAAAGCTGTCAAACTCGTCTAGGAAATCAACTTGCCAGTCATTTAGATTTGTGTCGCTTTTCATTGAATTATTTTTAGTACCCATTGAATCATTATCATCTATGCTAGCAACCTCTTGATTTACATCCTTACAACTCATTGTAGAAAGGATTGCTGCTATCAAAATACTAGGTAGTAAAGTTTTCATGGCTAGAGGTTTAAGGTGCTAAAGATAACCATGCAAGTTAAAAACAAAAGAATCTAGCTATCTTACTTTAACCGCTTCCTACGATTTGCGTCATAATCCCTGAAGATCATCTCACCCAATCCCTGAAGACCGGTAAAAAAGGCTTTCCCTTGATTGGCATCTGTAAATTGATCTACAAAACGCTGTAGGTAGGGATCATTTGCAATCATAAAGGTCGTGATGGGTACATGGAGCCTACGTGCCTGTGCTGCCATGGTGTAACACTTTTCAACGATGTACTCGTCCAGTCCATTACTATTTTTATAATAGCGTCCGTCTTTCAATCGTATACAACTGGGCTTACCATCCGTAATCATGAAAATCTGCTTATTGGTATTGCGTTTACGGCGCAGGATATCCATGGCAAGTTGCAAGCCAGCAACCGTATTAGTGTGGTATGGACCTACCTTAAGGTAAGGAAGATCTCCTATTTTAACCGGCCAGGCATCGTTACCAAATACAATGATATCCAGAGAGTCTTTTGGGTAACGTGTAGTAATCAATTCGGCTAGTGCCATGGCTACTTTCTTAGCTGGCGTGATACGGTCCTCACCATACAATATCATGGAATGAGAAATATCGATCATGAGTACGGTACTCATCTGGGCCTTGAACTGAGTATCCTCTACGACTAGATCATCCTCAGTAAGATTGAAGTTGCCCAGACCATTGTTGATTTGGGTATTGCGCAGACTCTCAGTCATAGAAATGCGATCCAGCCCATCGCCAAAACGGTAAGCCCTATAGTCACCAGAATGCTCGTCGCCCTGACCTAGTTTGCCTGTTTTGTGATTTCCACCGGCACCCTTGCGCATGTTGCCAAATATTTGTTCCAAAGCATGCTTGCGTAAGAGTTGCTCTGTCTTTGCAGTAATGGCAAATTTTCCATTACCTGTGCCGCGTTCTCCTTCCTCACCATCGCTATCGTCACCATCCTGTGGGTCTTCAAACTCTTCCCTTATGTAGCCTCGTTCTTTAAGGTCCTCGATAAAATCCTCGATGGTATATTCTGGTGTGGTAAGGTGATACTCCTTGTCCAGCTCGCGCAACCAGTCGATAGCCTCATCAAAATCTCCCGAGGTGTGGGTAATCAACTCCTTAAAAATACCAAATAGTTTGTCAAAGGGATCTAATTCTGCTGGATTGAAGAACTCAAACTTGTAGCCTAAACGCTCTTGTTTTGTCATGATATAAAAGTAGTCGTAGCGGTAGATATCGATTTGCAATTTCCCGCTTATTTAACAAATACGGCCGCTGGGGTGACCTAATTTTTGGATTTCAGGTTTGCAGCTCGCTAGTAAAAACTGTTGGGGAGAATTACGCTTTCGCGAAAGCGTAACAAGCATTATTTTTGCAGCCCGATTTAAATAACTGATTATGAGTCAAAATCCATGGCACGATGTCCATTATGGTAAAAATGCACCTGAAGAAGTAAAAGCAATTATTGAGATTCCCAAGAATTGTAGGGCAAAGTATGAGCTGGACAAAGACAGCGGTATGTTAGTACTGGATCGCGTCATCTATTCCAGTATGTACTACCCGACTAATTACGGTTTTATACCCAAAACGTACTGTGACGACGATGACCCGCTGGATATTCTGGTAATCAGCCAGATCGAGATCGTACCCATGTGCCTGGTAGATGCAAAGGTTATAGGCGTGATGCAAATGCTGGATGGCGGCGAGCAGGATGACAAGATTATCGCAGTCGCTGCAAATGATATGAGTGTTGCTCATTACAATGACGTGAGTGAATTGCCAGAATTCTGGAAGAAAGAGATGCATAACTTTTTTGAGGACTACAAGAAGCTGGAAAATAAATCTGTCCAGGTTCATGATTTTCAAGGTCGTGACAAAGCGATTGAAATTGTCAACCAGTCTATTGAAGACTACAAGAAAAAGTTCAATAAGTAAATCTACTTACTGATTATATGTAAACCACCTGCGACGCAGGTGGTTTTTTATTATCTAGCAAAGCCACGAAAATAATGCTGATCAAATTATGAGTAAATTATTCAAGATATTTAAATATGCAGCTGTCTTTGTGGGCATTGTTTTTCTGGCAGCGCTACTCTTCAAATGGTATTTTGATCAACCAGTCCCCACGGGCGATAAAGGCAGCGCAGCGCGTACGACGGCTGTAAAAATGCTGGATGCAATCAATGCAGACCAGTTAAAGAACGTGGATAGCATCCATTTTAAGTTCAACAATAGGAACTACCGCTGGAATTATCGATCAAATGAGGTTGTAATCAATTATGATAGCAATCAGATATTCCTAAATACAAAGTCTCCAGAACTCAATACCGCACTGGTAGAAAACTCTTTGATAAGTGGCGATGAGTCGGTGGAGTTGATTAATGACGCCATCGCAAGATTCAATAACGATAGTTTCTGGTTGCTGGCTCCCTTTAAGGTGAATGATCCAGGCACACAACTTGAACTTGTGACTCCTAATAAATTAAAGGTTACCTATACTAGTGGCGGCTCTACGCCTGGTGACATTTACTTATGGCAACTAGATGACCGCTTTTTACCGATCTCGCTACAAATGTGGGTAGAGATCTTACCACTAGAGGGCGTGAAAGCACAATGGTCGGGCTGGCAAGCTACCCCGGCAGGAATCCTCATGCCTACCAGTCGTACGATTTATGGTATTGAGCTGCCGCTAGAAAACGTCCAAGTATTTGGAACTAAAGTGCAATAAACCCTAGAGGTTAATTGATTTTCTTTGCATTCAATTCTTCCATGAAGAAGTCATCGTTGGGTACGTCAAATGAAATACCGGTCACCTGATTATAGGCATCTTTTTCAAATTGTACCGTACCAAAATCAAACCAGACCTGGGGTTCATCCCAGTTTATCATATAGGAATCATAATTAAAATGACTTAGTGTGCTCGTCAATAACGGGCTATGTTCCCAGTACAATTTAAGCTGACCATTCTCTACTTTTACTTCAAAGTTCCCATAGACTGGAGTGTAATAGACCCCCGTTATTTCTTGAATTGATAAGCTGGGTCTAGTGTTCTCTACCCTTAATGCTTTTTTATCGGCTACCCTTGTATCTGACTTTTTCCAGTTGTCGTAATTCCTAAGCATCTTGCTACCGTGATCCACAATAGGTCTGTCTAGAAATCTGTCAAACACATAGTAGGCAATGGCATTAGTAGGTGCTTTTACACCGTTAGTTAGTACGACGACTCCCAGTTGTTCATCAGGTAACATTTGCACGGTAGAAATCATACCATCATAACCGCCGCCGTGGCGCACCCTGTAGTGACCGTGATAGTCGCCTATGAACCAGCCCAGTCCATAACCAGAATAATGCATTCCCGCAGGATTGCGGTCAACCTGATTCACACCAAAGGAATTGCTCAGGTTCCACATCATATTGCGGCTTTCCTTAGTAAACAAAGTATCCCTGGCATTAACACCGTGATTCATGTTGAAGATCATCCATTTACTCATGTCATGAACACTTGAGATCAAACCACCAGTTGACTGTACATTATCCCAGGCTACATGTGGTATCGCATAATTCTTTCCCTCTCTTAAACCGTGCGGGGTCGCCACGTTCTTGTTACTACCAAAGTCATTAACACTTACTACGGTGCTAGTCATCTCAAGTGGCTTCAAGAATCGTTCAGTAACATTTTGCTTAAATGTTTTGCCCGTTAGTTTTTCAATCAGATCACCGGCAGTAATGAACATAAGGTTTGAGTATCCATAGCCATCCCTAAATTCATAGGCTTGAGGTACAAATTTGATACGGCGCACGATTTGTTCGGTAGTTAGGTTGCTCTTGTACCATATGGCATCACCAGAAAAGGTGCCCAGTCCTACATTGTGACTCAATAAATCTTTTACTGTAACCAGCCTACTTATGGCAGGGTCATACACTTCAAAATAAGGAAGGTGCTGCTGGACTTTATCATCCCAGTTCAACTTCCCCTCCTCCACCAGCTGCGCTATAATTGCGGCGGTAAATGCCTTGGTATTACTGGCGATTGCGTAGAGAGTGTGCTTATCAGGTCGCGTGCTTTTATTGACTTCCAGCACACCATATCCTTTTTCAAATACTATTTTACCATCTTTTACGATCCCTACACTCCGTCCCGGGATGTTCCATTCTT
>JBARYP010000023.1:0-36850 GCA_049647945.1 Nonlabens sp.
CCATTGTAGCAGTTGGTACCTCTTAATATTACCTATAAAATTGAGCATGAGCCAAAGCATAAGAAGAGAGAACCACCAGGTATTGTAAACCCAAAGCTTTGATGTGGGCGTATCGTATCGATCCTCAATCAAAGTTCCTATGGCCATGGAAAGCGCAAAAGCAAGCAATAAAAAGGTCATCGTACGTGTCCCAAAAAGCAGCTTCAACCACCATTTTTCCATAGCAAAAATTTGAATTTTGCAAAGATAATCCACAAAAGCATCCCTACTGGTAAAGAGTCGGTCAGGTGATTGTATTTTTACAATCTATGCTGCGTATTTTCATTCTGGGAACGGGTAATTTGGGCGGTCATCTGGTCAGATATTTTGATAGTCTCAAAAAATCAGAAACTAGTGATGTAGCACTTAAGGGTTATTCAAACGCAAGTAAAAAAGTCTTGCCGGGCATAAACGCCCCACTAATTGAGAATATAGCTCAAATACCCGAGGTGGACATGATTCTACTTGCCGTAGGTGATAACCAGATAGAGGTATTGAACAGCCAGCTGCCCCTCGATGGCACCACCATTGTGCACACCAGCGGCAGTATCTCGCTAGACGCGTTGAACCACCATAAAAACAGAGGTGTTTTATACCTGCCGCAAAGTTTCAGTACAGATCGTAAGCCCCATTTCAATGAGATTACCGCATGCCTAGAGGCCAGCAACGATCATGTACTGCAGCAATTGGGGTTATTGGGAAATACGCTTTCGCGAAAGCGTAAATATTTAAACAGCCTACAAAGAAAGAACCTGCATCTAGCCGCGGTCTATATCAATAATTTTGTAAACCATTGTTATACCAAAGGTTTTGAAATCCTTGAAAAGGAAAATATACCTACTGAACTATTGTTGCCTTTAATGCAGGAGACTCTTGAAAAAGCCAATGATTTAAGTCCTGCAAATGCGCAAACGGGACCGGCAGTACGGGGCGATAGCATAACCATACAATCGCATTTTGACAGTTTGTCCACTAGTGACCAAGAAATGTATGCAGCCATTACCAGATCTATCAATAAAAAAATAAATCTTTAAACACCCACGACATGAGCTACAAAAAGCTGCTTCATAAGATTACCACATTCATTCTAGATGTAGATGGAGTGCTGACGGATGGCAGGCTACTCATTGCAGAGAGCGGGGAATTATTACGCACCATGAATGCCAAAGACGGTTATGCCATGAAAACAGCCCTGAACAATGGCTACAACATTTGTATCATAACCGGCGGGCGCAACGAGGGGGTTAAGAGTAGACTGGTAGGCCTGGGAATTGAGGATGTTTTCTTAAATGCTAGTGATAAGATGGTGCAATTGCACGAGTACGTTAAAAAGCTGGCGCTGGATCCGGGCGAGATACTGTACATGGGAGACGATATGCCAGATGTGCCTGCACTGGAGTTTGCTGGTTTAGGTGCTTGTCCTCAAGACGCCATTCCAGAATGCAAAGCGGTAAGCCAGTACATCTCGCACAAAAATGGGGGTGATGGTTGCGTGAGGGATGTGATTGAACAGGTCATGAAAGTACAGGGAAAATGGAAGGTCTCAAGTGGCAAGCAAACACCGTCCACCTAGTTTGTACTGACTATCCTGTCTGTAATCGCAGCGTAGACAGGCCACCTTACATTTATGCCTTTATGCACGGCACTTACGGTATATATCGTAAAAGCCAATTCTATGACATTGAGATTGACTACAAATAAAACATAGGCTAGATATTCTGTCGACAGTATTCTTGTATTCAAGTAGATAGAAATTCCCCACCAAAACGCAACACTATTAAATGGCAAGATGAAAATTTGGGTAAGTATCGCCTGTACGCAATGCCATCTCACAAAATAGGTGTCGTTGCGATAACCCAGATAATACCCAACTGTCGCCAGCAAATTTGCCACGGGTAAGGGTAAACCAGCTACTAGCGACATAATAGACATCAGATAGCTAGTGGAGGCCTTGCGACACTCGTGTGGTAGGGGAATTAGTATTTGTTGCACAGTTAAATAAGCGTCGGTTTTTTAATTGAGGTTAATCCATTCCATTCATCACCATGATTTGATAAAGTCCTGCATGTATCAAAAAAGAGCTTACATTTCTTATAAGGGTTCAGGCTGCTGACCAGTAGATTATCGATACTGTTCAAATCTTCTAGGCTCGCTTTTAATTGATTGAAGCTAATTAACCTAGATGGATTAATGTATGTTCAAAAAACTTTTAACAGGGATCACCGATCTTTCGTGCGCATTGAAAGGACTTCTTCACTCGACTTGATGATGGCTTGAATAGAAAATCACATTGTGCTGTGACAATGATATTTAATAGTTGAGCACCTGCATGAGCAGATGCAGATTTTTTTCACGAGTAGCGTCTTGAATTAAGAACCAATCAACTATCGCCCATATTCCCATACCACCGCAGGTAAGAAGCTTACCTATTCCTAGACCTGTATCGCCTATCAAGAAACGATCGATCCCAAGCTGACCCGCCAGTATGGAAACTATAAGACTAGTAGTAGGATCCTTGAGTTGCAAGGTCGAAATCATGGGCCACAAAGCTTCATCTGCCTGTAAAAGTTGTTCACGGATCAAACCCAACTGGTGGCTTTCAAAATATTTAGAATTTGACATGATATACATGTCCACTTTTTGTACGTCCATTATAAATATTGAATCACAAAACTATGTGATCCCTTGACATCATAGTTATAAGATTATTCTTACTTAGCTGGATGCTTCTTACTACTATATGACGTTATAGGGTTGGCCATCTCAAAAATCTATACTGAGCGCATGATTTTCAAATTGAGCCTTTGGCTAGCATTATGTGATGGGCAGGAGATTTTACAAGTAGAACAAATGATTAGATGAAACCTAAATGTTGTTATAATCTAAAAAATGGCTTCTCACGTTGATATCTGTATTAAGACTTAGTGCAGTCGATTGCAGAAGATTCAGAGACTTTTCAAACCTTAATAACTAAATTTATTTACTTATACGTAGAAAGACTATCGACCTATGATCGCCGGTTGTGGTGTTCCGTGAAGCGTAAAACTAAACCACCAGATTCACTTTGTTTAGCGCAATGATGCTTAGTAGTTCAGCAAGTTGGTTGCAAGCAACCGAACTCATCGTCAATCGTCTAGGCGATAATAGAAATAAGAGCTATTATAAAGGTCCCGCTTTCGCGAAAGCAGAACCTTTAAAAATCTAATACCTAAAATTATTTCTTGATAAATTTTCTAGTTTGCGCCTCCCCATTTATTTCAAGACTGAGAAAGTACATCCCACTAGGTAAACCGCTTACATCAATTGTCGCCTCACTAAGCTTACCTGTTGTAACTGCTTGTCCATTTAAGTTAACAATGCGATAGGTTGTAGCTTCTAGATCTATGGGTGAAACTACCTTTAAAACATCTGTAGCAGGGTTGGGAAAAATCCTAATCACGGTATCCTCAAGATCTGGTGTGCTGTTAGTAGTGGTTTCATTAATAATTAAATGCTGGTTTGCACTTACGCCTTGTAAATTAGTCACCTGACCAGATGGCCATTTTACGGTCACATCTGCAACGGCTTCCAGCCCTAGACCAAAATGAGCATTTAAAGAACTCATGTATCTAAAACCCTCACCACTGCGCACATCGCGTATTTGCATTCCTATTCCCGAGGTAGTAACTTCCACTCTCGCACCTATTCCATTTGCATTACTCTGGGTTCCTTCCAGTGTAATTTTTAACCAGTTGTTAATGCCTGGGGTGTTATAATAAAGATTACCTGAATTGAAAATATCCAGATAGCCATCATCATTCAAATCGCCTAATGCACCGCTACTAGGAATTCCAAAATTATCATATAAGGTAAATGTGCCATCGCCATTGTTGCGCATGATGCTACCATTTGACAAAATATCAATGTTCCCATCGTTATCAAAATCTGCTGGAGTATTTTCAATACCAGTACCCAGGGCAGAAATATCCGGACCCATTGAAGAGGTAATATCAGTAAAAGTCCCATCACCGTTATTACGCATCATTTTGTGGGATCCATTTGCAGTACTGCTTGCTCCTATAAATCCATCCATATCCCCGTCATTATCATAATCTCCCCAGGCACTGGACCATGTTTGAATATCATCTGCAAGATTGACTCCAGGGTCTGCGGCAACATTAGTAAAGGTTCCGTCACCATTGTTTCTATGAAGTTCATTGATGTTTGCCGCGCTACTACCACCTCTACACTTTGCAATAAAGAGATCCATGTCTAAATCATTATCATAATCAATCCAGACTGTTCCATAATTACCACCGTTGGGGACTAAACCTAGTCCTGTAGGAATACCGTTGGGATCTGCACCCTGAAAGAATTCAAGATTATTGTTTCCATCATTGATATAATAAACATTGGGCTGTACGTCATGACATACAAACGCATCTAGATCACCATCATTATTGAGATCCACAAAGTTGGATCGCTGTGAGAACACGTACTCGGGCCCAGAAATTTGGGTGAAACCCGTTCCAGTATTATTTGCTTGCATAAAAGTCACTCCACTACCACCTCCATAGAGTAGATCAGTAAAACCATTTTTATCATAATCTGCGGCGGCTAGGCTCCAAGATGGAGTATTTGTAGCAGTTGTTGTTCCTATATCTACTTTGTCAAATCCACCGCCAGATCTTTGATAATGGATGGATATCTGATTAGAACTTACACTTATAAGATCATCTAGGCCGTCGCCATTCATATCTACCGCGGCACGGTTTGATCCTGATAGGTTCAAGTTTGCGCTAGTAAAAGTAAAATTAGAAGTGACCGCAGTTACCTCTTCCAGGGTGAAGCTGAAATCATTTGACGACCAATAGTTGTCCCATGCAATAAGATAAGACTCGCCGGCAATGGTGGAAAAAACAAGTTCTGAGGTCAAACTACCACCAGAATCATCATCTCCCCCTATACAGGTAAGTGTAGAGCAATTGTCCTCAAACACATGAAGTTTTGTGTCTACATTAGGTTGACCAGCAATTCTAGAACTGATTTTTAGACCCGTTGTGTTAGTCGCCGTAAAACGGTACCATAGCGTACTGTTTCCTACGTCATTAATGTTTCTGACACATACACTTGTCAATGGTGGTGCCGTGTACCCCATAGTGGAATGCATCCCCAACGATATAGGAATTGCTTGACCACAAGAAGAACCATCCTGCGCTACAAGGATACCTGATAGGCATAGTATAGCTAGAGTAAAGACGTATTTCATAAGCGTAGTTTTAAATTAATTACAGTTATTATCCATGGATTCTATCCAGGTTTCTACTAGCGCCACTGCTTCTTGATCTACAATTGTACGACCCAGTAACGGCATTCTCTCTGATGGCTCATTTGTACTGAGCCTGTGATAAAGAGCAGACCTTCTTGATACACCAGCCCTAACTATGTGTGTTTGACCCACTCCTACTTCTTCTTCAGGATCGACACATATGCCTAGACTCTCATCTGTAGTACTATTAAGGTAATCAAATCTGATCTCTCTATACGCGCAATGACCTAGATCATTATGACAATGCGCGCAATTAATCTCTGCATAGCTTCTAAAACGATCTTGTAAGCTAAATGAGGTATCTCGCCAGTCTGGAAGTTGGGATATTGATGCAGGTAGTCCGGACACGTATCCCATTTGTTCAAGCTTGACCAATTGATTCTCAATCCCGTCTGCATAGGTAAGGTCGCTATTCAAATTAAACGGTTTAGGACCTATGGGACTAGCATCATCGTTCTTCTTATGGCAGGTGATACACTCAGCCCTACTGGGAATTCTATAGTCAACGGATTGCATGCTGCCGTCCAACTCAAAATCCACCCGAGTGACCGACCCGTCAAGATCATAAGTTGCGTCAGTTTGCTCATCGTTCCATAGGTAATCTGCAAATTCCCAACCCGTCGCCGTTTTATAAATAAGCCTGGTCTCAATAATCTTTCTCTCCATGGATGGGGCTACTCGATCATAGTAAAAGTTCTTTACCATTACTGCACCCACGGGAAATTCTAATATTTGTTCATCTTGTATGTATTGTGCTGTGGTACCATCTGGCATCCATACAAAACGAGATTTTGTAGCGTAGTCGGTAAAGAGTTTATTAATGAGTTTATAGGGTAAAACTCCTAGTGATGGAGACATATCTTTCATATCCCCCTCATAGAATTTGTATTCACTTAAGTTTGAATATGGAACACGTGACAAATCAAAACTTACTGGTGAAGCGGCCTCTGGGGCTATAGGTGAGTAATCATCATCGCTACTACAACCTATTAAAAGCGATAGGAAAAGCGACAAAACCAACAATATTTTATTCATTGCATAATTTAACGTCCACAATTTACGCGATAATCTTAATATATTTTAAGAAAACTTTTAAAGAATGTACATTTAACTATCAATAACAAAAAAAGTCCCCTACCAGAGGTTGATAGAGGACTTTACAAACTGTATTACTGACTAGTTTTTCTCGATGACCTTAGTCTGTAATTTTTTAGATAATTCTTGAGATATTGCGGTACGTTCTAGGGTCATCTTTCCCGCACCAGTTTCTAGAAGAATCGTTCCCTTTTCTGTGTTGATTTGATTCACTTTACCGTGTATACCACTGGTGGTAATAATCTTGTCACCTACTTTCAGGGATTCTGTGAACTGCTTTTCCTCCTTACGGCGTTTTGCTTGTGGTCTAATAATCAAAAAATAAAAAACCCCAAATATGGCAATGTAAGGCAAGAACTTCAGCGCCTGTTCTAGATTCATAGAAGTGAATTAAGCGCTAGGCTGTGTACTCTTGTTTTTAGGAGTAACCGTACCTTTTATACGTACGGACTCAGTACCTTTTTCAGTATTGGCAGTAATGGTTACCGCCTTTGTCTGGGCATTGGGTTTTCCATTGGTATTGAACCTTACTTGAAGAGATCCTTGAGCTCCGGGAGCTACTGGCTCTTTAGTCCAGGTAGGAACCGTACAACCACAGCTACTTTTTGCGTTCACCACGATAAGAGGTGCATTACCGGTGTTAGTAAATTTAAAGGTGTGCTCAACTACGTCTCCCTCGTTTACCGTACCAAAGTCGTATGCTTCCTCCTCAAACTCCATTACTGGGTACTGAGATGCAGTTTCTTTGTTTGCCGCAGCAGCAGTAAGGTTTGCTTCATCAATCTTTACAGATTCTTTTGAATCGTTACAACTAGTAAAGGCAAAGGCTGCAACAGCTGCAACCATAAGAACAATCTTCTTCATTTTATAAAATTTTATGAGGTTACAAATATAAAGTATAGCATCTAGGTTTCAAAAGAGGTTTGCTTACTGCAATAGCCCTTTTCCTATTTTGTTGATCTGATCTTTAGATTGGAATTCTTTGAGCATATTATCTAGGATACCATTGATAAAAGTGCTGCTTTTTGGAGAGCTATAATCCTTGGCAATTTCCAGGTACTCATTCAAGCTCACTTTAACAGGAATCAGGGGAAAGTATAAAAATTCAGACTGCGCCATAATAATAAGTACTTGATCTATCTGCGCAATACGTTCCTTATCCCAGTTAGGAGTCTTGCCCGCAAGAATCAGTTTGAGTTCTGGATAGTTGAGTACGGTTTTTCTGAACAGCTCTAGAGCAAACTTTGTGTCCTCCGGATCTTTGACCAGATCTGGTAAGGTTACCGCTTTGGACGGTTTAATCTTACGTAAAAACTGGATCATCGCGCTATTCACAAGGGGATAATCATCTACCCAAGTGATCCCGTGGTCTTCAAGATAGTTAAGCACATCATCGTTAGGCGCAATGATCTGCTGGTAAATGTCCAGTAAAAAAATGAGGTCCTCTTTTCTGGAAGGATTACTGGTACTCGTGTAGAGAATAAACGTTTTGCTGGATACGATCTCATTATAAAGCTTCACCACATAATTAGAGTCCAGATGCCACGGATTTAGTTTTCTTCTTTCCAGCGCATCCTTGATCACCTTACTTTCAGAAAGCTTGCGCAGGATCCAGTTATCCAGCATATGGGTGGAAGGGTTGCGCTCCTCATCAGTAGCTAGGTGGCGCTTTTGAGTCTGGGCGTGTCGCTCTACCGCCAGTTCGTGAATGGCTACCAGCAGTTGCAGCATGTACAAGAACAACACGTAGGTTTGCGTGATACTCGTATTGAGAAATTTCTCAAGATCCTTCATCTCGGCATCATTTTGCCTTTGGAAGTAAAACAAGGCTTGCATAACCTTGATACGCAATTGTCTACGAGTAAGCATAAGAACGTTTTCTATTTGGAAGAGATTGTTGTGGGTTACGCTTTCGCGAAAGCGGAATCTCTCAAACCACTATTACTTCAAAGTTAAGCCACTAGTACTGATGCTCCTGTTTGCGAGCGGTAATTCTTGCTTGCGCGATATCTAGTGCTGCCTCGTGAGCCGTCATTCCAGACTCCTCGGCGCGGTTCAGGATCTCCTTGGTTGTTGTAAAGATATTCTCAGTCTTGCGCATGATTTCCGTACGGTCATAGCCCTCCAACTCTGCATAGACGTTAATGATCCCGCCAGCGTTGATTAGAAAATCCGGAGCATAGGTTATGTTGTGCTTTTGGAGCAACCTTCCATCACGATCCTCTACCGCTAGTTGATTATTTGCCGCACCTGCCACAATGGTAGCTTTGAGTTGAGGAATGGTGACATCATTTAACGTGGCACCCAGCGCACATGGTGCATAGATATCCATCGATTCTGAGTGTAAATTGTCTCCCTCATAAATGGTGACATCATAACGGTCTCGTATTTCTTCTAGGCGGTTCTTATTGATATCACTTATTACGACATCAGCTCCCTCCTGGACCAGATACTCTACAAGAGACTCTCCCACATTACCTATTCCCTCAACATAAACTTTTTTGTCCTCCAAAATATCAGAGCCATATCGATAGTCTGCTGCTGCCTTCATTCCCAGAAATACGCCATAGGCAGTAATGGGTGATGGGTTCCCAGCTCCTCCCTTATCTTGGGAAATTCCCGTGACATAGGGGGTCATTTCACGTACTAGATCCATATCGCTTGTAGCCATTCCCACATCCTCTGCGGTAATGTATCTACCGCTTAACGAGTGAACAAATTCACCGAACTTGCGCATCAACTCCGGAGTTTTTTGGGTTTTTGCATCACCTATGATGACGGCCTTACCACCTCCTAGATTCAATCCAGTAATGGCACTTTTGTAAGTCATTCCACGAGACAGGCGCAGCACATCATTAAGTGCCTCCCATTCTGTTTTGTAATCCCACATTCTAGTACCTCCCAGTGCAGGACCTAGGGTGGTGTCGTGTATACCTATAATGGCTCGCAAGCCAGTATCTTTGTCATTGCAAAATACTATTTGCTCGTGGTTGTCAAAGGATAACTGTCCATAAACAGGATCCTCATGAAGCATCTTTATCACCTTATCTTGAACAGCCGGCATAAGAACATTTTGAATTAGACCCATATGTAATTGGGGCGCGCAAAAATAACGTGATTTTAGGTACTGAACAATCTTGTACCTTTAATTTGCAACCCGAACCAGTTCAAAACTAACGCGCTCCTTGTTAATGAAGGAATTACAAAAATTAAACAAACTTTTCTATAAATATAAGTGGGAACTGGTAGGTGGGATCATCGCCACTATTTTATCTAGATTACTCTCCCTTGTCCTACCTAAATACGTGGGCGAGATCATCAATCTACTTAACGCATATGACAAGGGAACCCTGGAAAATCCCGCAGCGCTTAAAGATGACCTGATTGCCGCCATAGCTTGGATTCTAGGGGCTACGCTGCTTGCCGCTCTATTGACCTTTATCGTGAGGCAATTAATCATCGTAATGTCCCGACACCTGGAATACGATTTAAAAAATCTTGTCTATAATCAATACCAGCAATTGTCCCTAGGTTTTTATAAACAGAATCGTACTGGGGATTTAATGAATAGGATTAGTGAAGATGTGTCAAAGGTGCGCATGTACATGGGACCTTCCATTATGTATGGCATTAATATGATCACCTTGTTTGCGGTTGTGATCCCGCGCATGTTCATGACGGCACCTGATCTAGCTCTTTACACCATCTTACCGCTACCCATACTTTCAATAGCAATCTATGTAATTTCAAGGGAAATCAACAAAAGAGCTACGTTGGTTCAACAATATTTGTCTAATCTCAATACCATTTCACAAGAGGCATTTAGCGGCATAAGCGTAATCAAGGCGTACAACCTCGCACCTCAAATGAGCGCGCAGTTTACAAAGGTTGCAGGAGACAGTAAGGATAAAAATATAGATCTGGCAAGGATACAAGCTTTGTTCTTTCCACTTATGGTATTGCTTATAGGACTAAGTAACATTCTAGTGATATATATAGGTGGCCGTCAGGTCATTGATGGAGAGATCCCCGTAGGAACCATCCCAGAATTCTTAATCTACGTCAACATGCTTACCTGGCCAGTAGCCATTGTGGGCTGGGTGACTAATATGATCCAGCAGGCAGAAGCGTCGCAGAAAAGAATCAATGAATTTCTAGATATTGTGCCAGCAATACAAAACCCCACAGAGTCAGAATACGACATCCACGGCGCAATAGAATTTAGGCGGGTGCAGTTTGTGTATGAGGATACTAAAATTCAGGCATTAAAGGACCTCAGTTTCCAGGTACCTGCGGGAAATACGCTTGCCATTTTGGGTAAAACAGGTAGCGGTAAATCTACCATCCTGGAACTGGTGGGCAGATTATACGATGCAACTGGTGGTGAAATTTTGATAGATGGCAAAAACATCAAAGAGCTTAACCTTAATAGTTTGAGGGCAGCCATAGGCTACGTTCCACAGGATGCTTTCCTGTTTTCTGATACCATAGGAAACAACATAGCCTTTGGTAAGCACGAGGCAACTCAAGAAGAAATTGAAATTGCTGCCAGGAATGCCGTGGTTCATGACAACATTATGGATTTTACCGCACAGTATGACACGATCTTGGGAGAACGTGGAATTACCTTGAGTGGTGGTCAAAAGCAACGGGTATCCATCGCCCGAGCAATCATCAAAGCACCCAGAATCCTTTTATTTGACGATTGTTTAAGCGCTGTCGATACTGAGACAGAAGAGAAGATCCTGAACAATCTGAAAAAGGTAACCAGCAATACCACTACCATCATAGTAAGCCACCGCGTGAGTAGCGTTAAAAATGCGGATCATATAATAGTGCTACAGGATGGTGCCATAATGGAGTCTGGAAACCACGATAGTCTTCTTAAAACAGATGGCTACTATGCAGATCTTTACGCAAACCAGATGCTGGAGAAAACCGAGTAAGCATAGAAACCACCTTACCACTTAAACAAATAGCGATCTATTAAAACCTATGCCCAGAAAATAGAAATGTTGAGAATGCTGGAAATTCTGTAGGTTAGTTAACATTTTTTTTTATTTTTGATTTGTTTACTAACTAACCACATCATGGCCGAAAGAGATTACCAAGACCAAGAAGATATATTTTCAAAAGTCGTGAGAGCTGGCAGGCGCACCTACTTTTTTGACGTGCGATCAACCAAGGCCGATGATTATTACCTGACTATTACTGAAAGCAAGAAATTTACTAATGACGACGGTAGTTTTCACTTTAAAAAACATAAGATCTATTTGTATAAGGAAGACTTTGCCGAATTTGGTAACACCCTAAAAGAAGTTTTCGACTTTATAATCGATAAAAAGGGAGATACCGTAATTTCAGACAAACATCAATCCCATTATAGCAACGAGCCCAAGAAGAACGCCGCCGCTGATGGTGCAGAACCGAACCATCCCTCTAGTTTTACCAACGTGGAATTTGAGGATATATAAAATATTAAATACTTTACTTCTCAGGCCTTTCTTTTTTAGAAAGGCTTTTTCATTATAACTTGACGCCTTTACTATTCTACCCTAAATGAAGAAAATATTATTTGCTTTGGTGGTTCTCGCTTTCGCGAAAGCGGGATTCTCACAACAAGAAATAGTCACAGATCCAGCTCTTGATTACTATCTACCGCTTAACCCTCAATACGACCCCAGTATTCCCACACCCCAAAGCGTACTAGGTTATGTACCCGGTAAATGGCACGTCACCCACGATAAATTAGTTCAATACATGCGACAGCTTGCAGCTAGTAGCAACCGGATCACTATAGAAGATCGGGGAAAGACCTTTGAAGATCGCCCCTTGCTCCTGCTTACCATCACCAGTCCTGAGAATCACGAGCGTATAGATAAAATAAAGCAACACCATCTCGCAGCAACTGATGATGCGAGCGTTGACCGGGCAAATGACCCCATTGTCGTATATCAGGGTTTTTCAATTCATGGTAATGAGCCCAGCGGGTCAAATGCCGCCCTACTCTATGCCTATCATCTTGCCGCATCACCACAAGTTGATGACATTCTAGAAAATACGGTCATTTTACTGGATCCCAGTTTAAATCCAGATGGTTTGCAACGGTTTGCCGGCTGGGTGAATCAACATAAAAATAACCACGTGAACCCTGATAATTATGATCGTGAATATGACGAGGTATGGCCTGGAGGGCGTACTAACCACTATTGGTTTGACATGAACAGGGACTGGCTACCAGTTCAGTTACCAGAATCGCAAGCGAGAATAAAAACCTTTCATGAGTGGCTGCCCAATATCCTTACGGATCATCATGAAATGGGCACTAATTCCACATTTTTCTTCCAGCCGGGAATACCATCACGCACTAACCCGCTTACACCGGTACTCAACCAGCAATTGACAGAAGAGATAGGAACCTACCACGCGGCGGCGTTTGATAAAATCGGTTCATTGTACTATAGCAAAGAAAGTTTTGATGATTTCTACTATGGCAAGGGTTCTACCTTCCCAGATATTAATGGTGGTATCGGGATCTTGTTTGAACAAGGTAGTTCTCGTGGGCACGCCCAGAATTCTGATAACGGCGTGCTTACCTTTCCCTTTACGATCAGGAATCAACTTACAGCAGCTATAAGTACTGTAGACGCAGCTGTAGCAATGCGCAGTAAAATTTTAGACTACCAGCAATCCTTTTACAACAATGCTGAAAAGGAGGGTGCTGCACACAAAGGAATACTGGTGGGAAGCCCTGGAGATAGAAGTAAGCTTAAAGCTTTTATAGATCTACTTTCAAGGCACGAGATAGAGTATCGCAGTCTCTTACGACCCGTGGTTACCGATGGGAAGACTTATGATCCACAGTTCTCCATCGCTATTCCTGAAAGACAGAAAAAAGGGCGTTTGATAAAGGCCATGTTTCAAAAGCGCACTACATTTCAAGACAGTTTATTTTATGACGTGAGTGCTTGGACCCTGCCCCTGGCCTTTGATCTAGATTATACACCATCTACAAGCATTAAAGATTCCCAGCCTTACAAATCAATTGAAGCTACTATCACCAGTATTGCTCCAGGAGCTTATGCCTATCTCATTCCCTGGTCTGATTTTCTAGCGCCCAAGGTGGTTTATGACCTATTGGAAAAAGGTCTACGCGTTAAAACCGCTATGAAAGAGTTTACTTCAAATGGTGTGAAATATGCTAGCGGGACCATAATGGTCCCTACTGCAAACCAGGATATGGCTGCATCACAGATCTACGATTTAATGAAGGAAATTCAAAAGGAAGGGTCAATTGATATAGGTAGCGCAACGACGGGTCTTACCGCAGGAATCAACCTAGGTTCTAGAGAGTTCAGGAACGTTGAGCTACCTAAAATTGCCGTACTGGTGGGGGAAGGGATCAATCCCTACGACGCAGGAGAAATATGGCATCTTATGGATCAACGCTTCAATATCAATATTACAAAGTTGGATTTGAATTCTCTTACCTACCGTAATCTAGATCGCTATAACACTATTGTAGTTCCAGCAACTTACGGTACTCCAGATAAGGAGGTAATAGAAAATTTAAAGACATGGACTCGCGACGGTGGTACCTTGATAGGTTATCGCAATGCCTTACGCTGGCTATCCAGCTCAAAAATGCTTCCACTAGAGTTCAAGAAGGTAGAGAATAAAGCCGTGGATGTAACCTTTGGGCAAAGATCTGATTTCAATGGCGCACAAGTGATCGGTGGGGCGATTTTTGAAACGTCTCTTGACTTGTCACACCCCATTGCTTTTGGTTACCGGGACGCGCAATTACCTGTCTTTAGAAATACTACACTATTTGTAAAACCTCACAAGGATAGTTACCGCAACCCTATCAAATATACCGCAAACCCACTTATGAGTGGTTACATCTCATCACCTAATCTTGAGGCACTAGCGGGAACGGTTCCATTCCAACACAACAACTATGGTGGGGGTGATGTAATCGGTTTTACAGACAATACGCAATTCAGGGCTTTCTGGTATGGCACTAATAGGTTATTAATCAATGCTATTTTCTTTGCCGAAAATATGTAGGTTGCTTACTATCTGCAACTTCTTCCTTCAACTGAAAAAAAGAAACCTGCAAAGTTCTATTTTGCAGGTTTTTCTAAGCATTAAAAATAATACTACTCTTGAGTATTCATTCTTAATTTCTCAATCATCTCCCTGGAAATATAGACGTCTGCACCATAAGCGTCGACTAGTAATCCCTTGCTACCGTCTGTACACTCAATTACGTACAATATCATGTTGTCGCTAGGATTAGTCATTCCTTCAAAGCGATGGAATTCAACAACTTCCAGTTCTCCAGCGTTCCACTTCTTCTTGAGACCCTTGGAATGTACTCCATCCTCTACAAGATCAAAATCGACGGTGTACCCCTTTGCCTGGTAGGCTTCAACTGCCTCGGTGAGTGTCGTATAAGCTGCCTTCATCTTTTTTTTATACAATTTATGACAGCTATTTCTTGCAGCCTAGCGTTTAGAAAAAGTTTAGCAGCCTTTACTTTTACAGTACCCTGTAATTAATTTATCGATAGTGATTCTGGGTTTGCTTTCGCGAAAGCGTAACAATATCCAACACACCACTACTAACTGGCATATGGCGCTTACCTATTCAAATCTACTACCGCTGGGGACCAGCTTGCCACCATTCAATTTACTGGATAGTGTAAGCGGAAATATGATTTCTTATACCGACTTTGAATTTAGTAAAGGGCTGGTAGTCCTGTTCATTTGTAACCATTGTCCTTTTGTACATCACGTCAATCAGGAATTAGTTAGGTTGTACAACGATTATAGAATTCTGGGTTTTGAGTTTGTCGCCATTTCCTCAAACGACGTAGTGAGCTACCCTCAAGATGGCCTCTATGAGATGCGCGAGCGTGCCAGAATAGAAGGTTATAATTTTCCCTATTTGTATGACGAATCACAAGAGGTAGCTAGATCATTTCAAGCAGCTTGTACGCCAGATTTTTACTTGTTCAATAATTTGAATCTGCTCGTTTACCGTGGTCAACTGGACGACTCACGGCCGGGGAACGGCATTCCTGTTTCTGGTAGATCATTGCGAGAAGCGATGGACGCCATTCTTAACAACCGTACCATTTCCAGTCATCAAAAACCTAGCGTGGGATGTGGGATAAAATGGAAGTAATATCCTGTATCAATTTTTAATAATTAATTTAGCCCACTTATTGATCTCTATGCATTTATTAAAGATTACCTGGAACCCACCCGAAGGAATTGATTTAGGATTTTTGACCCTTCACTTTTATAGTCTATCCTACATTGTTGCATTTGTGCTGGGATGGTATATCATCAAGCCTATATTTAAACGAGAGGGTGTTTCATTTGAAAAGCTGGATCCTCTTTTTATGTATACCGTGATAGGATGCCTGGTAGGCGCGCGTCTAGGTCATTACCTGTTTTATGAACCCAGTACCTTTATTACAGATCCGCTACGTGTTTTTCTTCCTTTCAAGACAGATCCATTTGAATGGACGGGATTTGCGGGTATGGCCAGCCACGGCGCCGCGCTGGGAATTATTGTTGCCATGTTTTTTTATAGTCGCAAGCATTTACAAAAACATATGTTCTGGATTCTGGATCGTATTGTGATCCCGACTGCCATAGGAGGGACTTTTGTAAGGCTGGGCAACTTAATGAACAGCGAGATCACGGGAAAAGATACTGATATGGCTACTGGATTTCAATTTGTAAGAGACTTGAGTGATCCTGCCGTGAGAACTGCTTTGAGGCAGACAAGAATTACTGATACTGATGAGGCGATTGATGCGCTGGTAAATAAGCCAGAATTTACCGATCTACTGACGACCATACCATTCAAACATCCCGCCCAGCTTTACGAGGCGATTTGCTATGTAGGAGTTTTCATTGCCTTATATCTAGTTTACTGGAAAACGAATAAAGGTGAGAAGCTGGGATATCTTTTGGGATTATTCTTTGTGCTATTATTTACGGTTAGGTTTTTTATAGAATTTATAAAGGAGCCTCAAACGGATAGTGATGCATTTATTATTGCAGGAATGCATCTGAATACGGGCCAGCTGCTGAGTATTCCTTTTATCGCCATAGGACTTTTCTTGATGTTCAGTCCTAAAAATATGTTTCAGCACCCCAAAACAGTTCAATAGCTACAAACGGTTAGAATTAGTTTTATTAATTAAATTATTCAAGTCATTTCTTTACGACCTATGCATAGTTCAAGCTGAAAGCGATCTAGTGGGCAGTTATAAATATTGTTGTCGGATATTTTCTGAATTCACGTCTAAGCCATCTTACTAGGCGCGAATTTTAATCGCAAGGCTATCAATTAATTTGATTTATGGATTAAAATCAAAATTCACCCAATTGAAATTCGGTTTAATCCTATAATCGCTTAGCACCCAGCAGAAATCCGAAACGTACAACATTCATACATCTGGCTTAGACCTATGTTCAGCTAGATTGTGGTAATCCTTATCATATATTTTTAAATAGTATCAGGTGCAATCCGTTATCAGACCGGTAAACTACCGTTAAAAAACGCCTATAGTTTAATTTCTAGAAGTTCTATTACGCTTGTTTCTGCCTGTTTATCGATTCATCAACAATACAAATTGATGAACTAGTGAATTTCTACTTGATATAACATTGTGAATTAACTATCTGTGATGGAGTGAATATAAATCAACAACAAATTTCACAGGTATTCTGATATAGTGCAACTATACTATAGCGTAAAATGCTTAGTTCTGCACATGGTTGCACATTAGATTACTACCGAAAGAATATTAAAAAGCCTCTTGAAATTCAAGAGGCTTTAAGAAAAATAACTGATGTGAACTATTTCTAGTAATTAACGTAGAGCCATTTTGCAATATCTTCCTGGATAGGACTATTGAACTTGATAGTGTAAAAATAGGTTCCTACCGGTAAGAGGTTATCACTAGATCCCGTATTAGACACACCTGCAAATGGCAAGTAGGATGCCGCTTGGGTTTCATAAACAAGTGAACCGTATCTATTGAAAACCTTAAGTTCAAAATTATTGAATTGCTGGATGTTGACGATATCCAAAAATTCATTAGTTCCATCACCGTTAGGTGAAATTCCTTGTGGTAGAATCAAATCACAACTTTCTACCGTTATTGTAAATTGTGATGTGTTGATGCAACCAGTTTGATTGTCCATCACTCTAGCAATAATAACATCACCATCAGTCGCAGTATATAATGTCGGTAGTTGATTAACATCATTGTCAGCATCTGCCTCGCTTAGAAAATACGCAACCGTAAAATCTGAAGCAGATTGACCATTCAAAATTGAACTATCCTGTAGGCTTAGATCAAATTCAAGCATACCATCTAGTGGAAATACATCACAATCCACAAGATCTGGCGCGGTACCCACGGTAGGAGTACTTAGAATCTCAATGGCAAATTGAGAAGTAGAAGAACACATAGTATTATTATCTGTTAAAAGAGCGGTAATTACATCACCATCCATTGCCGTATAAGGTGAAAACAACTCGTTAGATCCTAGATCAGCATCAGCAGGTGAAGGGAAGTACTGTACCGTAAAATCAGCATCACTCAAACCATCCAGGATAAAACTATCCTGTACCGTGAGGTCTATGTCCAGCACACCATCTGACGGGGCATCGTCACATTCTACGATATCTGGAGCTGTTCCAGCAGCAGGAGTATTCAATACAGTAATTGTAAACTGCGATATATTGAAGCAACCCGTAGCATTATCAGTAAGCCTAGCGGTAATTACCTGACCATTTGCAGCTTCATAATTGTTGATGTTTGTAATATCATCTACATCATCTATTGCATCTTGCCTATCCTCAAAATACGCTATTGAATAGTCCATCGTAGATAGACCATTGTACACAGCGGTATTTTGAAGTTCCAGATCAAAGAATTCTGATCTTGTAAGAGGCGCCTCGTCACAAACCGTAAGGTCGGCCGCTGTACCTATGTTGGGTAATGTGTTAAGAGTAATATCAAATTGGTTGGTGCTGAAACACGTAGGGTCTATAAGACTTTTTGCATTGTAGAAAAGTGTAATAGTCCCCGTATTAATCTGAAAATTAGTGGTATTACCTACAGCATTAACACATGCCGCTGCATCGATGGCATTGAGATAAATATTAATTGCCACCTCGGTATCACTTTGACCTCCCAGAGCTTGCGCAATTTGCGCAGTAAGATCTACTACCTCAGTTCCATCCTGGCTTAGATCATCACAAATCTCTACATTGGCTACAGGATTGGCGGTGTTTTGCGTGAAATTGATCCTTAGCTCTTCAATCTTAACACAGCCCACGGTAGGCTCAAACACCCTTGCATAAACTATGGTAGAACTTGAGACGTTGAATACCGTTGGAGAGGTAATCGGATTCAATCCGACTTCGGCATCAGCCTCTGTCAGGTGGTATGATATTCTATAATTAAGCGAACTCAGTCCGTTGAGAATTTCAAGAGTTCTTGTGGTTAGATCTACATCTATCGCAGGACTTCCCTCACAAAAATTAAATGGGGTAGGTTCTGCTGATGTTATTTCGGGTGCCATTTCCACGCATACAGTCTCTACGTAGGTACAACCAAAGTCGTCATTAAACTCAAAGTTGTAGCAATTTTGTCCCACAACTGATGGCATCACCACTATATCGCTACCATTAGTAGAAACTATATCAGGATTTGCCTGCCACATCTCAGTTACCTCCATAGGCTCAAAGGATCCAGCAGTAGGGACAATCGCCGGGTCAAAATTTAATCCCCATTCAAAAATATAACCATTGTCAATGGCTAGAAAATCCTGTATGCTTAAACACCACTGACCATTCAATGGCGTACCGATGAAGTTTGAAAAAGGATCCTCTGGCAAATAGTCACCTTCTGGTAGTGTCGCGACGCCGGCAGCTCCTGCAGCCATGGTTCCCGTCGCCATACCACTTTCTGTAATAGTGTAAACAAAGCCTACTCCTGGATTAAGGGAACCGTCGTCAAGAGCATCACCTAAAAACGTACCCCCACCACCATTAGGGAAAGTGAGTATCTGTATGCTGGAACCATCTGGCGCTGTAAGTGTAATATCTAGATCACCCATGTAGGAATGCTCTATATTCATAAACATACTGATAAGATCACTACCATTAGTGATAACTTGGTTTGCGGGAAAACCAGAGACCTCGATACATGTGATGTATTCTGGATCGTTTGCACCATCTGGCAAAAATGTTTGACCAGTAATTGCTGGTGCCACATCTGCCAGGAATTGTACAGATTCTGCCATACCCGTAAGAGTTACTGTATCACCAAAGCATACCGTACTGTCACTAGCCTGAGTCCCAGTAAAGTCTGGTGTGGTAGAAACAAGAATCTTTACATCTTCCAAAGTTCTATCCCTACAACCCGATGGGTCGCGTATCACAAAATCAACAGAATAGATACCTTCATTAGGGAATGTCTCTGACGCGTTCTGACCGGATACCACACTACCGTCTGACAATACGTATTCATAAGTCAACCCAGTAGGATCACCTACAGACGGCATCCCGGTAAACTGGACTGTATCTCCCTGACAGATTCTCAATAGATCATCTGGATCACGCGCCGGTACGGTATCTACAAAACTACTGAGGGTCTGGCAACTGTCTATACATGCAATGGTAGCCTCAAAACCTTGAGACACCAGCGTCGAGGATCTAAAGACGAAAGTCAAACAACGCACCCCTACAGATGAAGTTACGAGTGCTGGAGGATTATTTGCCGTGAAAGCACCCAGTACTGGAGCTGAGACATCAGGACCGTCATAGGCAATCAAAACTGATCCCGGTGCAAGATCAAAGAGATTGAAACTGACGCTAGCTTGATCCGTAAGAAAAGGAGAACAGATCGTAGCCTGTGTAGTAGTGCCAGGGAGATAGTCCCCCGCCAGTCCACCATCATCGGTAAAACTACCGCTACAAGCAGTATAAAGCGTTCCCACGGTACTTATGGGAAATTCTTGTGCCGCAACTGTAAATAGACCCAGTATGGCGCAAATTAGTGTTAAGATAATTTTGTTCATAGTAGAATTGTTAGCGTATTGGAAGACATAACTAATTGAAATGCAAAATAGTGAATTACGTTAAGTAACGGTTAAAAATACAATTTTTTTGTTAGTGCTTTTTAAACAGATGGTGTTTTGAAGTTCCGCTTTCGCGAAAGCGTAATAAAAAAGCCGCTCCACGAATCATGGAACGGCTCTTGAAATTCTTAAAACAGGTTAGTTACTCAACCTCTTCTTCCTGCTTCTTAGGTTCAATCTTACCGTTGGATTTTTTGATGCTGTCAAACATAATGGGGGTAGCGATAAATACCGATGAGTAGGTACCTACCACGACACCTATGATTAGGGCAAACATAAATCCTCTTATTGACTCTCCACCCAAGATAAAGATCGCTAGCAATACGATTAACGTAGTGAGCGATGTATTCAAGGTTCTACTTATGGTACTGCTTATGGCGCTATTTACCGTAGTGGCAAAATCAAGACCCAAACGCTCATTGATGAATTCTCTTATGCGGTCAAAGACAACCACCGTATCATTAAGAGAGTAACCTATTACCGTAAGAATAGCGGCTATAAATGCCTGGTCAATCTCCATATTGAAGGGTAGGAATTTGTAGAGCGCTGAAAATAATCCCAGTACGATAATAACATCATGGAATACTGCAGCTACGGCACCTAGGGAAAACTGCCACTTGCGGAATCTAATTAAAATATAAAGGAATACAACGACAAGAGATCCCAGTATTGCATAAAGTGAGCCGGTAAGGATATCATCTGCAATGGTTGCTCCCACCTGGAAGGTACTCATAATACCATACTGCTTATCTTCAATGCTCACATCTGCAAACTGCTCCTGAGTCATGTTTGCGGGTAAATAGGGTTTAAGTGTGGAAAACAGCTTGTCCTCTATTTCCTGACTTACCTCACTATCATCGCGATCAATCCCATATTTTGTGCTAATTTTTAACTGGTTATCTGATCCGTAGGTCTTAGCTTCTGCACTACCAAAAATATCATCTGCACTAAGCGCATCAGACACTTCTGTAGCGTTAACTGGATTCTCAAATCTTACAATACTCGTACGCCCTCCAGTAAAGTCAATTCCCAGATTGAGCTGATTAACGGCTAGAGAACCTAAACTAGCCGCTATTAGAAGACCAGAGATGACGTAAGCGACTTTACGTTTTCTCAAGAAATCAATATTCACGTTACGGAACCAGTTTTTAGTTACTGCGGTTGAAAAAGCTAGCGACTTGCCATTCTTACCATAACCATCAATGAAAAGTCTCGTAATGAATATTGCAGTAAATAAGGAAGTTGCAATACCTATCATCAATGTCGTGGCAAAGCCCTGTATGGGTCCTGTTCCAAAAATGTACAGGATTGCAGCGGTTAGGAATGTGGTAATGTTTGCATCCAGAATCGAGCTCAATGCATTGTTGAAACCATCTTTTATGGCTTCCGCTTGAGTTTTTCCTTTATTCAACTCTTCTTTAATGCGCTCAAAAATTAGCACATTTGCATCTACTGAGATACCTATAGTCAATACGATTCCCGCTATTCCAGGCAAAGTAAGTACGGCTTTAAGTGATGCAAGCGCACCAAAAATAAAGAGGATGTTCACTAGCAAGGCAATATCTGCATACAATCCTGCTCGACCATAGTAAAAAATCATCCAAAGCAGTACTAGTACGAGCGCTATACCAAATGACCATAAACCGCTATCGATAGCCTCCTGTCCTAGTGATGGTCCTATGACATCACTCTGGATAATTTCTGCCTTGGCAGGCAGCTTACCAGCTCTCAGGACGGTTGCGAGATCTTTTGCCTCTTCAACCGTAAAGCTACCAGAAATTTGTGATCTACCGCCTGAGATGGGCCCGTTAGTAATACCTGGTGCAGAATATACCGTGTTGTCCAAGACTACCGCAATATTAGAACCGTCATTGTAGGCTTTGGTGGTCATCTCTTCCCATATTTTTGACCCCTCGCCATTCATATTCATGCTTACAACCGGCTTTGCGTATTGATCGTATTCTTGACTGGCATTAGTTATCACGCCGCCAGAGAGTGGTGCTTCATTCTGGTTGTTTCCCTTTATCGCATATAAATCAATCAACTCAAAACCTAGTTGCTCATTAAGTACAGGTAATCCCCAGGCAAATCGCACGTTGCGCTGTTCAGCCGGTAAGCTTGCTCTTGCCTGCGCATCATTTAAATAACTGGATAGTAATTCTTTGTCATCTGCTCTAAAGGTTGCTATGATAGCGCTGGTGTTAGAACCAGGAGATAAAAGCCTTGATAGAATGGGGTTTTCATCGTTACCTATCGCAATATCTGCATTATTGTCTACCGCCTCATCATCTATCGACTCGTCGTTGAGTAAGTCTGCAAGATCTGCATCTTCATCTACTGATTGCAATGAATCCACGGCAATGGCTACATCCTCTGTTTCTTCTAGAGCGGTTCCCTTTTGCGCGGCTAGTTTTGTAGCCCAATACGTATCTGCAGCATTGATGTAACTGCCTATTTCTCCACCTTTATACACATGCCAGAATTCCAACTGTGCAGCTTTGGTAAGAATGTCCTTGATTCTCTTGACATCCTTCTCCCCAGGTAGCTCAATAAGAATTCTTCCTGACTCGCCTAGTTGCTGGATGTTAGGCTGGGTGGTACCAAATTTATCGATACGTTTCCTTAGTACATCAAAGGCACTCGTCATATACTCCTTAAGCTCTTCTCTCAGTAGGGGCTCTACTTGGTCGTTTGTCATATCAAACTCGATCCGGCCTTCCATCTCCTGATTTGCAAAGATGTCTGGCGAGGCTAGTTGTGCACCCTCCTTGTTGTTGAACTCCTCGATAAAATAATTAAAGTAAGAATCCTGCCCGTCTTTCACGCGCTTATCTGCGGCGTCTAGTGCTTCTCTAAAATCTGCATCGGTAGAGTCATCTGCCATACCTATCAAGAGGTCTTTTACAGATATTTGAAGGATTACGTTGATTCCTCCCTTAAGGTCAAGACCTTTTTTGAGCTCTTGGTTTTTTGCATCTGTATAGGTTGTAAAACCACTCCAGATGTCTTTACTAGCAACTGAGTCAAGATATCGCTTTCTAGCGTCATCTCTTAGTTCGTTTGCGTTTTCCACATCGCCGCTCACGATGCTTTCTGCATACACATCTGCATCGCTCTCAACTTTATTAGAGATGAACGTGTATGTTAATTGATAGATACTTACTATCGCAAATAGGATAGCAAAGAACCTAATGATTCCTTTGTTTTGCATTGTATTTATTGTTGAAATTATTTGGCGCAATTACGCCGGTACTATTGATTGTCCTACTCAAAGGGTCGCTATGATAATGAAGAGGATAGGGGTCCTGCCCTACTTTCTGGAAGGAATTTACAGAAATGTGTTTCGGTAGATTTAGATTGATCAATAATTCTACCCGAGTATATAGGAATTGCACAAGAACTATCAATAGCATTGTTTAGAACTGCATAGTAATGTGGTTGTGCCTGTGATCGATACGATTCCAGCTTTGTCTCGATAAGTGGCAATCCATCCAACCCGTTTTGATATGGAGCGTCATTATTAAGATAGGAGACCTTAATTAGAGTTGACTGACCGCGAGTTTCAATATCCCAGAAACTAGCGACTCGATTCCGTAATCTAAATTCAATCTGGCGAGGGTTGAGTGAGGAATTGTAAAGCACTTCTACCAGGCCCTCTTCTACACTTCTAATAGCAATACCCGTGGCACCCAATTCTAAAAGAGCCGTTTCCAGATCGTCAGATAGCTGACCTCGATCTTGAGAATCCAGCGTGGTTACCAGCACTAACTTATGATTAGGAGTGTCGACGAAGTGACCTACCCCTAGGGAAAGCAGGAAGGCAGCTACTAGAAACGTTATGGAACTCTTAAAATTCACGCGGCAAATATAAGGGTAAATGTGAATGATAATTACGCTTTCGCGAAAGCGTAATCTCTCCAAGGCAACATGGCTAATCTACAAGCTGTCGCGCATTAAAATTAAGTATACAATATTATCAACTACATAAATAAATGATCGAACTTTCAATATCACAGTACATTCTCAAATCCTAATTTTTATCAATAGGAAGTAAGTAGTGATTCAACCCGTAAAAAGGTTCAATATTGACGGGGCGCTCGTCAATGCGGGTATCACGTTTTTGATGCAACTAAAATTGTAAATATTTTACGGCATTTTTACACATTTTAAACAGCCTATAAATAGAAAGCTCGCCTTAAGAAAGGCGAGCTTAAATTAACTTTATTCTTTACTGGCTAGATCAAACTATTGGTTTTTTTAACCCCCTCGGCACTTTCCTTAAGAGCAGCCATTTCATTATCGTCCAGATCAATCTCTACGATTTTTTCTATACCATTGCGTCCCAGAACTACTGGTACTCCTATACATAGATCTGACAATCCATATTCCCCATCGAGCATCACGCTACAAGGGAATATTTTTTTCTGGTCGCAGGCTATCGCCTGTACCAGTCCGGACACGGCAGCTCCTGGTGCGTACCATGCGCTGGTCCCCAGCAACTTAGTGAGGGTTGCACCGCCTACCTTAGTATCCTGTAGCACCTGGTCTAGCCGATCTGCATCAATGAACTGGCTTGCCGGTACTGAATTACGTGTGGCGAGCCTGGTGAGTGGAACCATACCTTTATCGCTGTGTCCTCCTATTACCATTCCATCCACGTCAGAAATGGGTGCCTCAAGTGCTTCGGCAAGGCGATATTTAAATCTTGCGCTATCCAATGCGCCACCCATACCTATGATTCTATGTTTAGGCAGGTCAGTCGCCTGGTGGGCTAGATAAGTCATGGTATCCATAGGGTTAGAAACCACGATAAGTATGACCTCTGGAGATTGTTCCACCAGACTGGTAGCTACAGATTTTACGATTCCAGCATTAATACCTATCAATTCTTCTCTAGTCATCCCAGGCTTGCGAGGGATACCAGAGGTGATTACTGCAATGTGACTATCTGCCGTTGCGCTATAGTCGTTGGTTACCCCAGTGATTTTTGTATCAAAGCCATTGAGAGATGCGGTTTGCATGAGATCCATTGCCTTACCCTCGGCAAAGCCTTCTTTAATGTCCAGCAGTACGACTTCACTAGCAAAATCTTTAATAGCAATGTATTCTGCACAACTGGCTCCTACGGCTCCTGCGCCTACAACGGTAACTTTCATATTAAATAATTATGGTTTATGGTTAAATTTTAAGATCGTAAAGATAAATTTAGCCTAAATGATTTGTAATAAATGTATATTAAAATCAGCTCGCACCACGTAGGGTATAATAGAATAGAACCTATCGCAAAGGGTATTGAATAAGTTACATTCTAAGACTCCTTAGCCATTTGGAACAGCGCCTGGTTGCCACGAGACCATTGAACTTTTAGACCCCATTGAGTGATTTTCCAGTGACCTTGAATCTTTTCAAATTCACCCTGGTACATCCCACCGGTTTCCAGTATTTGTTCTCCCTTAGGATTCTCTAGGAAGTGAAGCGGTCTCACGTGGGCACGAATAGTTGCCTTTTCCCCACCCTCAAATTCAATAATGTGATTTGTAACCTGGTGATGGGTAGCGGTAAAGGTACCTAGCTGCTCCTTTGCCATCTTTACAATTTCTCCAGGTGAGAATGTACCCTCTGGTCCGTATGCTTCTGAATAATCAAATTTAGTTTGATCTGCAGAAAGCGCTTCAAACCCGTCTCAGGTACGCTGATCGGTGTAAGCGCCAAAACAATTTACCTTTTGCAAAATCTCGAAATAAGCAGCTGTATCCATTCTTTTAATCCTAAAATTAATAATTGGACCATCAATCAATAAAGCACTTTATCACAAGTCTATATCTTATGCTTTAAGTCGTACGGCAAATAAAAACCCCGATACATGACGGTATCGGGGTTTTGAACTCAAACTTAGATTTGTACTACGCGTCAATATTTGCATAAATCGCATTCTTCTCAATGAACTCCCTGCGTGGCGGCACCTCATCGCCCATCAGCATGGAGAAGATGCGATCAGCTTCGGCCATGCTTTCAATGGTCACTTGTCTTAGGGTTCTGAATTCTGGGTTCATCGTGGTGTCCCATAGCTGGTCTGCATTCATTTCACCCAGACCCTTATAACGCTGGATACTTGCACCACCACCCATAGATTCTACGATCTCATCACGGTCTTTATCTGACCAGGCATAACGTTTTTTGGCACCCTTTTTAACCAGATATAATGGCGGTGTAGCAATGTAGATATATCCCTTTTCAACCAGTTCTTTCATGTAGCGGAAGAAGAACGTCAATATCAACGTGGCAATGTGTGACCCATCGATGTCTGCATCACACATAATCACTATTTTGTGGTAGCGCAACTTCTCTAGGTTCAATGCTTTTGAATCTTCTTCAGTTCCTATGGTCACCCCTAGAGCCGTATAGATATTACGTATCTCCTCATTTTCAAAAACCTTGTGCTGCATGGCTTTTTCCACGTTCAGGATCTTACCTCTTAAAGGTAAAATTGCCTGAAACTCACGATCACGTCCCTGCTTTGCGGTTCCACCTGCACTATCTCCCTCAACTAGGAAAACCTCGCAAAGGGTAGGATCTGTTTCTGAACAGTCAGAAAGTTTTCCTGGAAGACCACCACCACTCATCACCGTTTTGCGCTGTACCATCTCGCGGGCTTTACGGGCGGCATGCCTTGCCTGTGCAGCAAGAATTACCTTTTGAACGATGGTTTTGGCATCATTGGGGTGTTCTTCTAGATAGTCCTCAAGCATTTGAGAAACTGCCTGCGAGACTGCGCTAGTCACATCCCTATTTCCCAGTTTGGTTTTGGTCTGACCTTCAAATTGAGGCTCGGCTACCTTTACTGATATAATGGCGGTCAGGCCCTCACGGAAATCGTCTCCCGCAATATCAAACTTGATTTTATCCAGTAAGCCTGAACCGTCAGCATACTTCTTTAAAGTAGAAGTAAGCCCCCTGCGGAAACCTGCCAGGTGAGTACCACCCTCGTGGGTATTGATATTATTAACGTAGGAGTGAAGGTTCTCACCATAGCTCTCGTTATAGATCATCGCCACTTCTACGGGAATACCGTTCTTCTCCCCCTCCATAGAAATCACATCCTCGATGATAGGCTGTCTGGTATCGTCCAGAAAGCGTATGAATTCCTTCAATCCTTCTTCTGACTGGAATACCTCGGTAACATACTCACCTGCCTCGTCTTGATGACGTCTATCGGTCAAGATGATTTTAATTCCCTTGTTCAAAAAAGAAAGCTCTCTTAAACGATTAGCAAGTGTATCATAATTGTACTCAACGGTCTGCTGGAATATGGAACGGTCTGGCAAGAAGGTGACCATGGTTCCCCTACGGTCTGTCTCTCCTACCGCCTTTACGGGATAAACTGGCTTACCACGCTCGTATTCCTGCTCATAGATCTTACCGTCACGGTAGACGGTTGCTTTTAGATGATCAGAAAGTGCGTTGACACAGCTTACCCCCACACCGTGCAGTCCTCCAGAAACCTTATAGGAATCCTTGTCAAACTTTCCTCCCGCTCCTATTTTAGTCATGACGACCTCTAGGGCACTCACCCCTTCTTTTTTGTGAATGTCAACGGGAATACCACGACCATCATCAGTTACGGTCACGCTATTGTTCTCATTGATGATCACGGTAATGTTATCACAATGTCCCGCAAGTGCCTCGTCGATTGAGTTATCCACTACCTCATAAACCAGGTGGTGTAAACCACGTGTTCCTACATCACCTATATACATTGATGGACGCATGCGTACATGCTCCATTCCTTCAAGTGCCTGAATTGAATCAGCACCATAATTCTTCTTGTTTTCCTCGCTCATAAAATCTGAATGAATACTACCTGAAATGGATAGTTAACAAATATACGAAAACCCTAGGTTTTACGCACTCAACCTAGCGATTGAACGGTGCAGTTATTAACAGTTTATTAGGCGCTATCCACAATCAATTTAGAGTAAATTTAGCCTATACTTTATCCCTCCTATCATGCGATTGTTATCAATGCTAGCCTTCTATATTTTCTCTAATTTATCATACGGTCAATCAGCGCCAGATTTTAATGTCGAGGACCGGTTGAGCCCGCTGGATGTGGTCATACAGCGCGATGATAATGGCGCGGCAGTTACCAGGGTCATCTATAGTAGGCCGTCAAAACGCTCGCGGGAGATATTTGGCAATCTCGTGCCGTACAAGCAGGTATGGAGGACCGGGGCAAACGAGGCGACAGAAATTGAGTTCTATAAAGATGTCAAAATTCAGGATCAATTGATTCCCGCCGGCACCTATTCCATCTACACCATTCCCTATGAGGATTCCTGGACGTTTATTATCAACCAGGCAACCACGCAGTGGGGCACACAGTACGATCAAGATCTGGATGTGGCAAGATTTCAAATACCCACCTACCCCTCACCCGACACAATTGAATCCTTTTCCATAAGCCTTGTTGAAAATGCCGGTAACAAAGCCACTCTGTTCATGGGTTGGGACGACACCATAAGTGCTTGTGAGTTTGAGATCGTATCGCAATAACTCTTATGGTTTGAAGCTGTTCCGCTTTCGCGAAAGCGTAATTCTCAACCAATGAATTCCTATTTCCACAAACCGAATAGCTTGCTTTAGGGTCTAGCTTGTTAATCTGGGAAGGCACCATAGCGTTAGGAACAAGATGGCCTGATTGATTGAGTGGGTAGAATGATCTGAGCTTTTTCCGCTTTCGCGAAAGCGGAATTTTCCATACGATTGATCCCCAATTAAATTACCGAGCAGTAGTGGGTTTAATGATTATGGAGGCTATTACCCCTGCAGCCAGGGCCAGAGCAATGACTCCCAGCGATACCCATTCTGGAAAGTGATACACGTCTAGCAATAGCATTTTTATACCCACGAAAGCTAATATCACCACCAGGCTATAATTGATGTAACGGAATTTTTGCAGCATTCTGGAAATCAAAAAGTACATGGAACGTAGTCCTAGTATCGCTAGTATGTTCGAACTGAATACAATGAAGGGATCTGCCGTGATGGCCAGTATGGCGGGTATGCTGTCCAGGGCAAACAGGATGTCAGTCAACTCTATGACCATAAGTGCTACAAAAAGTGGCGTAGCGGCCTTTTTTCCTGCTTCAACAATAAAAAAGCTCTCGCCGTCACGCTGGCTGGTAATGGGAAAAATTCTAGCCAGGAACTTCATCAAGGAAGAATCTGCCGGGTTAAAATCAGTATCATCGTGGCGCCACATCTTCCATGCAGTATATAGCAAGAACGCCCCAAAGACATAGATGACCCAGTCAAATTTGTTAATTAAGGCAACCCCAAAAAAGATCATCAACGCCCGGAAGACTATCGCGCCCAGAATACCCCAAAACAGCACCCGATGCTGGTACTTCTCTGGTATGGCAAATGAGGAAAAGATTACTGCAATGACAAAAACATTATCGATACTGAGTGAAAGCTCAATCAAATAACCGGTTATGTACTTGAGTACCGCATCTCGTGCGCTAAGACCAGTCGGATTCTCTAGCAATTCACCACTAAAAAGATAGTAGATCACCCCAGAAAATGCCAGACCCAGCACTACCCAAACGGTAGTCCAGATGGCGGCTTCCTTAGTCTTGATGACATGTGCCTTCCTATTGAAAACACCGAGATCCAGAGCCAAAAACAAAATTATAACTGCAATAAATATGATCCAGGGTAGCATAAATCTTGACTATAGAACAAAAATAGGCACCCTGTACAGCGATAGGTTTCTATTTTACATAGCATTAAGACCGGCTGTGTAACACCTAGATGATTATTACGCTAAGTGCACTCCTGTAGAACAATACAAATGATACTCAAATAAACGGGCTCTATAGCAATTATAAACAGCGTAAAAAAAGACTAATAGCGCACTCTTGCCGCTATTCAGCGAGATTGGTAGATTGCTGCCTATTCAAACTGAATGTGCGATTTCTAGATTTATAAGTGCGCTCCCATGTAAGCCATATAAACATACCTAGAACGCCACCAGTCACCAGCAACGTATCCACGCTTTTAAGCCACAGGGATTTTGTAGTCTTGAACCAGATTATAAAGATCGCATAGATCCACAATAGTCCAGATAAAAGCAGCGAAATACGCAACCCATCAATCTGGAGGTAATGAACTAGATTTATATCAACAAAATAAGAAAGTCCCATGCCAGTCATTAATAGCATGGTGATCGTAATCAATAAAATCCGGAATAATCTAATGTGAAATACTCTAGGTTCCATAAATTGAATTTACAGCTTGAATGGTCTAAATCCAATTATGATAAATCCTTTATGAAACTTTTATATGCAGCTCATTCTACTTACTCAAATACATTCTTCTTCTTGAGTACAAATCATAGAATTCGTCATCCTTAAGACTGTCTATAAACAGGATACTTTCTCCAGTAGATTTCATTTCTGGACCCAGTCTTTTATCAACGTTAGGAAATTTGTTGAATGAAAAAACAGGTTGTTTGATGGCATAGCCGTCAAGATGCGGCTTAAAGTCAAAATCGGTAACCTTATTGTGACCCAGCATAACCTTGGTAGCATAATTGACGTAGGGCTCGCCATAAGCCTTGGCGATGAAAGGCACGGTTCTGGAAGCCCTCGGGTTTGCTTCAATAATATAGACAGTATCATTTTTAATCGCAAACTGTATATTGATCAACCCCACCGTTTCAAGAGCGAGTGCAATTTTATGCGTGTGATCCTTAATTTGTTGCATTACCAGGTCTCCTAGATTAAACGGTGGCAATGTGGCGTTAGAATCTCCAGAATGAATACCGCAAGGCTCAATGTGTTCCATTATACCGATAATATAGACATTCTCTCCATCACAAATGGCATCTGCCTCTGCCTCTATAGCGCCATCTAGATAATGATCCAGCAACAGAACGTTGTTTGGAATTTTACGTAATATATCAACCACGTGTTCTTCCAGTTCTTCCTTGTTGATTACGATTTTCATTCCCTGTCCACCTAGTACATAAGACGGTCTTACTAAAATGGGAAAGTCCAGTTTATCGGCAACTTTCAAAGCTTCATCTGGAGTTGTGGCGGTATCAAATTCTGGGTAGGGTATGTTGTTTTCCTGCAATAATCGGGAGAATTCGCCTCGATCCTCTGCAAGATCTAGTGCGCGGTAACTCGTTCCCATAATTTTTATCCCGTATCGATCCAGTTTTTCTGCCAATTTAAGCGCTGTTTGTCCGCCCAACTGTACGATGACACCTTCTGGTTTTTCATGGCGTATAATGTCATAGATATGTTCCCAGAATACAGGCTCAAAGTAAAGTTTGTCTGCGGTATCAAAATCAGTAGAGACAGTTTCAGGATTACAATTGATCATTATGGTTTCATAACCGCATTCTTGAGCAGCATAGACTCCATGTACACAGCAATAATCAAATTCTATCCCCTGGCCGATCCTGTTAGGACCCGATCCCAAAACAACAATTTTCTTTTTGTCGCTTACCACGCTTTCATTCTGGGCAAATCGTTCTCCACCTGGCAACTGCATATCTGCCTCAAAAGTCGAATAGTAATAAGGGGTAACTGCATTAAACTCTGCCGCACACGTATCAACTAATTTATAGACGCGATTGATGTTGAGCTCAGTTCTTTTATTGTAAACCTCGCTTTCAAGGCAACCCAGCATATGGGCTATTTGACGGTCTGCAAAACCTTTTTGTTTTGCCTCAAGTAACAATGATTTTGAAAGATCAGCAATAGAGTACTTTCCTATTTCTTTCTCTAGTGAATGCAGTTCCTCAAATTGCTTGAGGTACCACATATCAATCTTGGTAATCTCATGAATGCGCGAGAGTGAAATTCCCATGGCAACCGCGTCGTATAGAGCAAAAACACGATCCCAACTTGCGTTTGTGAGCTTTTCAATTACTTGATTGTAATCTGTATAGCCTTTTCCATCTGCACCCAGTCCGTTTCTTTTAATCTCTAGGGATTGAGTGGCTTTATGTAGTGCTTCCTGAAAGGAACGTCCTATTCCCATGACCTCGCCTACAGATTTCATTTGTAGTCCCAGAGTACGGTCTGCACCCTCAAACTTATCAAAGTTCCAGCGCGGGATTTTGACAATTATATAATCCAGAGTGGGTTCAAATAGCGCGCTGGTGGATTTTGTAATTTGGTTATCAAGCTCGTCTAGTGTGTAACCTATTGCTAGTTTGGATGCGATTTTGGCAATGGGATAACCAGTTGCCTTACTGGCAAGCGCGCTGGATCGACTAACCCTGGGATTGATCTCTATAGCGATTATATCCTCGTTAACATCTGGACTCACCGCAAACTGGACATTACAACCACCGGCAAATTCACCGATACTGCGCATCATGTGGATCGCCATGTCCCGCATTTTTTGATATGTCCTATCAGATAACGTCATCGCGGGCGCTACCGTAATGGAATCTCCCGTATGGATACCCATGGGATCCATATTCTCAATCGTACAAATGATGACTACGTTGTCATTGTCATCACGCAAAAGCTCGAGCTCATATTCTTTCCAGCCCAATAGCGCCTTGTCAATCAAGACTTCATGAATGGGCGATGCCTCCAGTCCACGGGTAAGCAGCTCTTCAAATTGACCTTCAGTATGGACAAAACTGGCCCCATAACCGCCCAAGGTAAAGGATGGACGTATCACGAGAGGGAAACCAAATTCCTGGGCAATTTCCTTTCCCTTTAAAAATGATTTTGCCGTGGCTGCGGGCGCGACTGGCACACCTATCTTTTGCATCAATTCCTTGAACTGATCGCGATCCTCTGTAATATTTATAGCGTCGATATCCACGCCTATAATTTCTACCCCATGTTCCTCCCATATACCTTTCTCATCTGCCTCGATGCATAGGTTAAGCGCGGTCTGTCCACCCATAGTAGGCAATACCGCATCTATCTGTGGGTGGGCATCTAGTATTTTCCTGAGAGAGGAAGTATTGAGGGGCAATAGATAGACATGATCTGCCATACTGGGATCTGTCATGATCGTTGCTGGATTAGAGTTGATCAAAATGGTCTCTATTCCATCCTCTCTAAGTGATCGCAACGCTTGCGAACCAGAGTAGTCAAATTCACAAGCCTGACCGATGATGATGGGGCCACTACCTATGAGTAATATCGATTTGAGGTCTGTTCTTCTAGGCATAGCTTATTGCTTTTATAGGGTACTGCGCATAGCGCAGGGTAAAATTACGGCATAAAAAAAGGCGTTAATTCTAGTGAATCAACGCCTTTTTAAATACTAATGAACAATCATTATTTCTTATGTCTTCTCTCAGTAGAAACAGAAAGCTTCTTGCGACCCTTTGCACGACGACGAGCGAGAACCTTACGACCACTTACAGAAGCCATGCGCTCCCTAAAACCGTGCTTGTTTCTTCTCTTTCTCTTACTAGGTTGGTATGTTCTCTTCTGTGCCATAGCTTAAAGTCTGTATCTATTCTTATAGGTCTTTAAACGACCATGATTTTAATCGGCTGCAAATGTAATGATTATTTAAAATAAAAAAGCCTTACAACACAATTAGATAAAAAAAGTTCACTTGCATGTATAGCTGGAAATAGTGTCTTTGAATGGTTGTTATAAATTCCGCTTTCGCGAAAGCGGAACAGTCACGCAAAGACACTAATAAACTAAAAATTATGGTGCATGCTGAATTGCAGCTGACCTTTCTCAACAAAATTTGTGGTCTGTTTCATCCAGCCAGCCTGAAACCTGATATTGTTGTTCAAAACGTAGCCCAGACCCAAATAAGTACGGTTACGGTCAAAAAACTGTACAAATCTATTGTCATCTATCTTGCGCTCGCCGTTTATAAACAACTCATTATAGAAAGCACCATAAAAAACTCCCGGTGCCAGCGAGTTACCTTTAAAAGGAATGTTCACAAATAGATTGTAGCGGTAGCGTGTCCTAAAGTCCTGATTTTCTACCCATCGCTGCTCGTATCTGAACCTGTGGGTTAGCAGGAATTTATTGAAGAGCGTGTTGCCAAAGAGCGCCTCCTGATAGATCCTATTTTCCATGGAGAAATCATCGCTATCCCCGTATGGTCCAGAGGTAATATTTGCGTAACCTAAGGTAAGGAGAACTCCAGAATCCTTGGGCCTATACGTTACCCCAGACCGCAACAGCAACTGCTCACGGTCACCCAGTCCCTTCCAGTCGCGATATTGAAAATCTCCCTGAATACCCCAGCGCGTGCTATCACCCAGTTTCTTATTATAGAAATACATGTACCAGGCACCTAGCTGGCTTTCTTCAACTTCTTGAGCCCATAAATTATTGCCGGCCACTATAAAAACCAGCATGGCAAGTAAATATCTCATTATAGGCTATCGAGATGCAAACTTGGGAAGGCTTTTTATAGTGTTCTCCAGGAACTCCACCTTTCCAGTACTCAAATTATAAACTGCTCCCACGATCAGGACGTTGCCTTTGTCAAATTCTCTACTCAGTACTGGTTCAAGACTACGCAGCAGCTTTACTTGCGCCATTACATTTTCACTGATGGCAAGATCGAGTTTTTCATCTTCATTCCTTGCCTTTTTCTGTGCGGCAAGTGATGCTGGCTTAATGGCATTAATAAGCGTAACCACGTGTCCCGGCGGGTTTTCAGGCAATTTCATGGCGGCCGTCACGGCACCACAGCTCTCATGACCCAAAACCACTATCAACCGTGTCTTGAGAAAAACGGTTGCGTATTCTATAGTACCGTAAGAAGCCTCGGCCATTACTTGTCCAGCAGTACGCGTGATAAATAGATCCCCTACTCCCTGATCAAAAATCATCTCGTTTGGAACACGGCTATCAGCGCAGCCTATAATGGTAGCAAAAGGTTTTTGACCCAATGAACTGTTCTTGAGGTCTGCATCAGATTGTCTGGGGGTCACACGACGGTTGTCCACAAATCTACGGTTGCCGTAAATCAATTTCTTCAAACCATAATAAGGATCTGCATAAGCACTATCACGGTTTGCAAAATACTGATTGTCCTCTAGCAGCAGCATTTTCTTCATATCGTCGCTTTGTGCAGTAGTTAAGAAACTACAAGCCAATAATGCGATCAAAAATAAATTTTTCATCTCTGTCTGTTTTCTACAAATCTATGCAGACCAAGAGATGTTAATTGAGGATTTAACCTTTTGTGCAGCGTTTTGCGGTAAAGGTTAAACACACCAGTTATTTTAATACTGGCTCACCATAGAGATCAAAATCTTCGGCGGCAGTAATGGTCACTTCCACAAAACTTCCTACAGAAAGATAATGCGCATCTGCATCTATGAGAACCTCGTTATCCACATCTGGACTATCAAATTCCGTACGGCCTACAAAGTGATTTCCTCGTTTGCGATCGATCATGACTTGATAGGTCTTACCTATCTTCTGCTGGTTTAATTCCCATGAAATCTGCGACTGGATTTCCATGATCTCGTTAGCGCGATCCTGTTTTACATCAGCGGGAACATCGTCTTCCAGGTTGTAGGCGTGTGTGTTCTCTTCATGCGAGTAGGTAAAACAACCCAATCTTTCAAATCGCTGGTCCTTGACCCATTGTTTTAGAATCTGATAATCACCCTCAGTCTCTCCTGGATAACCCACGATTAAGGTGGTTCCTATGGCCATATTGGGTACGCTTTCGCGAAAGCGTGACAACAGCGCATTTGTTTTTTCAAAAGTAGTCCCCCGCCGCATCGACTTCAATACCGGGGTAGCAATGTGTTGTAAAGGGATATCAAGGTAATTACATACTTTGGGCTCTTGTTTCATGACCTCCAGCACGTCCATAGGAAATCCGGTGGGAAAGGCATAATGCATGCGTATCCACTCAATGCCCTCAATTTTAACCAACTCCTTGAGTAACGCCGCCAGTCTGCGTTCCTTATATAAATCAAGGCCGTAATAGGTTAAATCCTGCGCGATAAGAATTAGTTCCTTGACGCCAGATGCTGCCAGCTTTTCTGCCTCAATCACGAGGTGTTCTATGGGTGTGCTCTTATGCTTACCCCGCATGAGTGGTATTGCGCAAAAGGAACAGGGACGGTCGCACCCCTCGGCAATCTTGAAGTAGGCAAAATTCTTTGGGGTTGTGGTTACCCGTTCTCCTATCAGTTCATGTTTATAGTCAGCTCCCAGCGCTTTGAGTAGTGATGGCAACTCTGTAG
>JBARYP010000024.1:0-148258 GCA_049647945.1 Nonlabens sp.
AATTCTACCCAATACTCTAAGTTTGCATCCCTTTACTAAAAAGAAGGTTGTTGCTTTCTTTTAGGGCCTATAACTCAGTTGGTTAGAGTATCTGACTCTCCCGATAGCTATCGGGACAGAAAGTCCACCGTTTCAATCTACTGCACGATTCCACAATAATTGCCACCCAATATTATTGAAAATTCTACCCAATACACTAAATTTGCATCCCTTTACTAAAAAGAAGGTTGTTGCTTTCTTTTAGGGCCTATAACTCAGTTGGTTAGAGTATCTGACTCATAATCAGAAAGTCCCTGGTTCGAGCCCAGGTGGGCCCACTTTAGAACCTCAGCCTTTGGCTGGGGTTTTTTGTTTATCATAAATACCTATCACCGTTTCTATGGCATGGATGTATATTATATTCAGCGATAAACTTGACCGCTACTACATCGGTGCGACTAACGACGAAGTAGAACATAGGATCAACAAGCACAACAACGGCACCTACGGCAGCAGTCACTTTACCGCAAGAGCCTGCGATTGGATTCTAAAACTGGCAATGGAATGCGATGACTACCCGCATGCCATACGACTGGAGCGCAAGATCAAGAGTATGAAAAGTAGGAAGTACATTGCAAACCTGTTGAAATATTCAGAGATGCGGGAGAGAATAATAAAAGAAACCTCAAATACCTGACTCTCCCGATAGCTATCGGGACAGAAAGTCCCTGGTTCGAGCCCAGGTGGGCCCACTTTAAAGACATTAGTCAAAGCCAGTTTTTTTTGTAGACGCTTTTAAGAAAATTAATAGCCGGACTGGGCGAGAAGTTTATGCCAAGCGCGGTTGAGTCAAGGCCCAGGTGAATTCATTCTAAGTCTTCGATTACTCTGCGGCTTTTTTGTTTTATAGTTGTCTATAAATACTTTTTAAGGACTAACCTCAAACCAGTTCCCCTATTTTTACAACCCAACTCCTACACCTGTGGCAAGCTCCATACGCGGTCTTTTTAAACATACCCTGATCTACGGCATGGCGACCGTACTGCCGCGACTGCTTACCGTTTTGCTTACAAAATTGCTTACCAGATACCTGCCCAGCGGGGTAGAATTTGGAGAGGTCTCGATTATATTTTCCTATATCATTTTTGCAAATGTGGTACTTACCTACGGTATGGAAACGGCATTCTTTAGGTTCTACAGCGATCAAGACCACAAAACCAAAACGCTGGGAACCGCGCTGCTATCGCTCTTTATCACAACTATAATCGTTGCTGCCTCTTGCTTTATCCTGCTGGAACCCATTGAGGCCGCTACGGGACTTTCATCAAATTACTGGAAATGGGTCGTGGGCATCATAGCGGCAGATGCGCTTGCCGTCATTCCCTTTGCCTACATGCGGGCGCAAAACAAATCCATGCGCTACGCGCTCGTCAAGATGGTAAACGTAGTGATTACGGTTAGTATGAGTATTGTATTTTTCACCGTAGTGCCTGATGTACCACAGCTGGCACAACAGCTCCCCACAGATCGCATCGAGTTGTTTTTCATTGCTTTTCTAGCTTCCAGTATTATTACGTTATTTCTGGTGGCGGGAACCTATTTCAAGAAGCTGAATTTTGACCTGGTGCTTTGGAGAAAAATGCTGGCATATGGCTGGCCCATTTTACTGGCAGGTCTTGCTTTTGCCATCAATGAAACCCTGGACAAGATCCTACTGCAAAAACTCTTACCGGTAACTGATCAGGAAGCGCGAGCCATGGTGGGAACCTACAGCGCGGGATACCGCCTGGCGGTAGGAATGACATTATTTGCTCAGGCCTTTAGGCTGGGCGTGGAACCCTTTTTCTTCAGTCAGTCGCGGGACAAAAATGCGGTTGATCAGTACGCCCTGATTACTAAAGCCTATGTCGCCCTGGGAGCCATCGCGCTCGTGGCCTACGTGGTACTGGTGGATCTCATTAAGCCCGCCATCGTGGATGATAATGTAGAGGCCGCCATGGAAATTGTGCCGCTGGTGCTTATCGCCTATTTTTTCTCGGGCATCCACCAGTCGCTGTCCGTATGGTACAAGATTCAGGATAAGACACGCTACGGTGCCTATATTTCTATCGCTGCGGCCATTGTGACCATTGTACTCAACCTTATTTTCATACCCCAGATAGGCTATTTAGCCAGCGCCTATGCGACCTGCGCCGCTTATTTTCTTATGATGGCCGCCTCTTATTTGATAGGCAGGAATCACCTTGCCGTACCCTATGAATTGGGAAACATCCTGGTTTATCTATCGTTGTCAATCGGCTTGAGCCTGACATTTTTCTACTGGGTGCGCCAGCAATACGGCATTGAATCGCTTACCACTTACACCATCGGTTGCTTGATGGTTATTGGAATGGTGGGACTGGTCAGCTTTCGCGAAAGCGTACTCATCAAAAAACTTCTCTCCAGAAAGTGATCTAATAAATAAATTTGTGCAGATCGATCCAACTGTATAAAAACAAATTCCAATGATCCCTAGGGCGTGACCCACAAGGGGTCGGGCTGTCCATTGCAATCTTTTGGCTCGTTCCTCACAAAAAGGATTTCCATTGCCATCCCTCACGCGGGTAATAATTTCTAGTAAAACAGTCTGTACGATGATTGAAAGCTTTGTTTATAATATGCTTACTTTGTAGCACTCTCTATAGTAGAAAGTGAGATAACCATACTGCCTCAAACATCATACATTTAATTCCATGACCATAAAGATCATCAATAATTCCAGTCACGCACTTCCCCACTATGAAACCGACTCCAGCGCGGGCATGGACTTGAGAGCATCAACAGGATCCCCCATTGTTTTGAAATCCATGGATCGTACGATCGTAAAGACCGGGCTTTTTATGGAACTGCCCGTGGGTTATGAGGCGCAGGTACGCCCACGCAGCGGCCTGGCTGCAAATCATGGTGTTACCGTCCTAAATTCACCCGGAACCATTGATGCCGATTATCGAGGGGAAATAGGTGTTATTCTCATAAATCTCTCTAGAGAAGATTTTACCATACACAACGGCGATCGCGTCGCCCAGATGATCATCGCCAAGCATGAACGCGTAGAATGGCACAAGGTAGAAGTTCTAGAAGAGAGTAGCCGCGGTGATGGAGGATTTGGTAGTACGGGTGTTAAGTGAGGCTGTTTTTGAGTTATAGGTTATAGGTTATGACTTACGAAATTTAGAATTCAGAATGATGAATGCAGAATTCTTTAAAAGTTTCCTTTTACTAACCCTCTTTGAGCTACGGAGATCAAACTAAAAATTTACAGAACATTTTCAGCTCAGTATTACTCCTGGTAATACGACTTCTAGGCAGTTCTCTTTTGAATTTGTTAAAGAATACATTTTGAAACAGCAAATTAAAAACCCAATGAAAACCATCATTGCATTACTATTTTCAGTTCTCGCATTCATTTCTTGCAAAGAGAATCGTTCTGCAAAGGCAGTAGTTGCTGATAATGATTTGAACCTACCCGTTGTTGATTCATCAACTACAATTAAAGATTCACTAGAAATAAGCATACACCTGCTAGCAGAATCATATACCATACTCAACCTAAGTGATGATATAAATAGGGTTTACAATCTCAAATTTGCAAACCCCAGCAAAAAAGATTCTGTAATAACTAAAAAGATTCCCCACCTCAATACGGCAATGGTCGTGACGAGTGGCACTACGACCTTTGATGCAGACAGGAAGCGATACAGCTCGCATACCTCCTTGATCGTGACGGACACAGTGAGTTTATTGAAACTGGATTATAACAATAAAGAACTAGGTGTTATTGATAATCGGGCGGTATATGACGTATCGGCAATGCATAATAGCTATAGGGATTTAAGGGCAAAAGTTCATATGGAAAAAGGCTCTCGCGATGAACACCTCAAGCAACTGGACAGTATCAAACAAGTTTTTACCCTACAGTACGCCAGCAGTTCAAACAGCGCAGAGGGGAATGACGGTAATATTAAGTTTGAAAAACATCAAACACTCAACAAGTTCTATCATCTGGAAATCTTACAAAAAATTGCCCCCGATCATCCAGACGTTCTTGCTGCCATCAAAAATGAAAAAATTGAAATCTTTCATGGGCCGCTGGCAAAAATCACGCGGAATTACATTCAACAGAAAATTGACAAAATTGATTACAGCCAGCTGGATGACTTGAATGAGCCTACGGTCTATACGCGTAATCTATCCAGAGGATTGTATGACTTTCTTTGGTATAAAGAAAATCAAAACGAGAAAAGACACCAGGAAGCAAGAAAATGGTTGCGTACAACCAGACTGTATCGCAATAATGAAGAACGCATGGATGCCGATATATCAACTATGGACAAACAAAAGTTCAAGCAATTATTATCTGAGATAGAACTGGTAGATGTAGAAGACCTTCCCATAACCCTGAATGAACTTATAGAAAAGCATCCCAGTAAATTCTACATGATGGACTTATGGGCGACCTGGTGCCAGCCGTGCCTGTCTAATATGAAGTTACTGGATAAAAAGCAACTGCCTGAATCCCTAACCATCATTAACATTAATACAGACTACGTGAAGGATATTGAGGCATGGAAAACTTACCATAAACAGAACTTACAAGAGAAAGTAAGCTATAGACTGGTAGCTGATAGTGAAGCAAATAAGGCCTTTTGGCAATTTCTAAAAATTAAAAGCATTCCCAGATATGTTATGTTTAATAACCAGAAAACCTTGATGCACGAGAAATTCTACGCTCCCTATGAACCTCAATTTGACGGTACTATTGCCACGATAGAACGCTGGATGTACTGGTAGATTTAGGGTTCTGGAACTTTGGAAGTTCAACTTACTGGTGCAATTGTTGATGTGGTTTTCTATCCATTAACCGCTTTGCCATGAAATTTGTTTTTTATATCCTGCTTATATGCTTCTTGACCTCCTGTAAAAATGAAAAGCCTGAAGAAGCAGTACAGGAAAAAGAAGACTTACAATTTATTAAGGAACCAGAAGTAATTAAAAATGACAGCCTTACCATAAGGGTATTTCTACCCGCCGGTGAATCGATTTTATTAAATATGAACGATCATGTTCTAAACCACTTCACTATTGATATAAGAAATACAACAGATAGGGATTCTGTTTATACCAGGACGATTGAAAATTTAAATCCGCACCAAATAATAGAGTATGCTCATGTAGATGCAAGTGTTCCTGGGGTATTCAATTTAAAGAAACCAGTTTTTTGGTAACCGATACCGTGAGCTTGCTGGACATGAAGATGGACAAACAGTACCTGACCCTAATTGACTCCAGCAAGGTTATAAACGTGACACCACTACTGGAAGCCTACAATGATCTGCGCAGGAATATCTTCCAGGAGAAAGGCACAGATCAAGAGAATTTGCGTAAACTGGACAGCTTGCGTAATTATTATCAATTGGAATACGCATATGCTGATAATGGTGACGCCGGTGTAAATGCTGTCGCGTCCTACCATTTAAACCGCCAGCTCAACGATCATTACTACTATGAGCTGCTCTATAACATCAGCCCAGAACATCCAGAATTGGAACGCGTATTTTACGACCTGAACCTAGACTTGAGCTTCCCGCCAGGAAACCACATTAAACTTGATTACATTAAAAAACAAATTGATTCTATAGACTACAAGGCTTTAGACAGTCCCAGCTTTACCGATACGTACCGCCACAATTTAGTTCGCGGTATATTTCAGCACCTTTCCTTTGAGAAGGATAAAAAAGCAGGCAAACATCAGGCAGCTCGTGACTGGCTGAGAACTACGACATTCTATAAAAAATACCCAGAGGAAATTGATAGAAAAACCGCTGTTCTTGATAAAGCAGAATTTAAAAAACTGCTTCGCAATCTTGACATTGTAGATGTCTATGACAAAAAAACAACCCTCAAGAAATTGCTCTTACAAAACCCTAATTCTTACTACATGCTGGATTTTTGGGCGACCTGGTGTCAACCGTGTATCAGCAATATGAAACTATTAGAAGAAGCAGACTTACCTTCAAAACTTACCATACTTAATCTAAGCGTAGATTATGAAAAAGATCTTCCTGCATGGAAGGCAATGGACTCAACCCTTATGAAAGGTAAAATCAATTACAGGCTGATTAATGAATCTGAGGCAAATACAGCCTTTACTGATTTTGTAAAGATGGAAAGGATCCCGCGCTACGTGATGTTTGACAAAAACCTAAACTTGATGCATATCAGTTTTTACGCTCCCTATGAACCACAGTTTAAAGACGCTATGGAAAGCATTCATCTATGGAAATATTGGTAACACTATAGAAAGCCATTAAGGGTTACGATTTATGACTTATGAAATTCAGAATACTGAATGATGAATGCAAAATTCCTGAAAACTTTACTTTCCTTTCCCCCTTCGGGGGCTAGGGGGGCTTACACAACTTGTGAAATTCACAACGCAGAATTATGAACACAGAATTCTTTTGAACCCCTCCGGGGCTAGGGGGCTTCAAAAACGTTCTACAATGTTATACTCAATTCCCAAAGTTATGAGTAAAAAGTTATAAAAAGCAGCTCAAATAATCTAGTGATGAGTAAATCATTAAAACCATCATTAACTACCCCTTACAAAGTATTTCTATCAATTTTTCAGTTTTTACCTTTGCAAATTGCAATAAACCAATCAGTCCCCAAATTACTATGGGACGCTAGCTATACTCTATGAAGATCATTGTACCCATGGCCGGTCGCGGCTCTAGATTGAGACCTCATTCACTTACCGTACCCAAACCACTCATACCCATAGCAAACAAACCTATCGTAAACCGTCTGGTGACTGAGATTACCCAGATTCTAGATGAACCTGTTGAAGAAATTGCCTTCATTCTGGGTGATCCTGCATTTTTTGGCGATGATGTGGTGGCAGATCTTGAACAACTGGCAAGAGAACTGGGGGCAACACCCACTATCTACCGCCAGCTCAATCCACTAGGAACTGGTCATGCTATTATGTGCGCTCAGGAATCTCTATCCGGTCCAGCGGTGGTTGCCTATGCAGATACCCTGATTCGTGCCGATTTTAAACTAGACCCAGAGGCAGATGCCGTAATCTGGACTAAACAAGTGGATCAACCAGAAGCTTATGGGGTCGTAAAACTCAATGACAAACAACAAATAACAGAATTAGTTGAAAAGCCGACTGAGTTTGTGAGCGATCAAGCAGTCATTGGGATCTATTACTTCAAGGAGATTGCCGATCTCAAAAAGGAACTACAGTACGTGATCGACAACAACATTATCAACGGTGGCGAGTACCAGATCAACGATGGGATCAAACGTATGATGAGTAACGGTAATGTGTTCAAGACCGGAACCGTGGATGAATGGATGGATTGTGGCAATAAAAATGTGGCAATTGAGACTAACCAGCGCATGATGACCTTTATGCAGGAGGATGCGAGTAATGAAATTAACTGCGCGCCGCAACTTGAGAATGCTACCATTATCGAGCCTTGTGTCATCCATGAAAGTGTCGTGCTTAAGGACAGTACGGTAGGGCCTCACGTGTCCATAGGAGAGGGAACCGTGATCCATAATTGCACAATTACCAATTCATTGATTCAGAAGCATTCTACCATTAAGAATGCACAACTGGACGAGGCCATGATAGGCAGTCATGTTAAATATGACGGAAATTTTAAAAAGATTTCCATAGGTGACTACAGCATCATGGAATAATTGTTGACCTTCACGTTTCATGAATTTTGCCAGTCGTTTATTTCTAGCGTTTTGCCTGTTTGCATTTCCTGCCCATTTATGGTCACAGGAAGAAGGCGCACAGCAAGAGGTGAATGTTGATGATCTAGGCAATGTGACTGATGCTTTTAAGGAGAACTTCTTCAATGCCCTTGCCGAAAAAGCAAAGGGTAACCCAGATCGTGCCATCAGGTCTTTAAAACTGTGCCTTAAGTCAAATCCTCGCTCGGGTGCGGTACATTTTGAACTGGGCAAGAACTATTTGAAGAGTTCCGCTTTCGCGAAAGCGGAATCCTCCATAAAAACCGCTATAGAAATAGCCGGTGAACGGGAATGGCTGCTGGACGCGCTTTATGACGCTTACAGAAATCAAAACAAGAAAGATCTTGCGCTACAAACCATGGTAAAACTGGCTGGGTTGAATGTAAACTATGAGGAGCTGTTGCCCCTAGAGTACATGAATAATGGTAGGTACGACGAGGCACTCACCATGCTGGATCGGCTGGACGCACAACTGGGAGAAAACAACAGCAGGGCAAAAATGCGCAGGCAGCTACTGAGAATGACTGGTGTCGCACCGCCCATAATACCACAAACCTCCATAGCAGATCTTGAAAAGCAGGTCGCAGAAAACCCTGAGGACGAGTCTGCCTACGTGAAACTCATATTTGAATATGGCAAATCGGGAAATCAACAAAAAGTTCTTGAAACCGCGAGACTCCTTGAGCTTAACATGCCTAAGAGCGACAAGGCACAACTAGCGCTATACAGAGCGTATCTGGAAAAGAACGAACTTGAAGAGGGAATACAAAGTGTAAAACGCATATTTGAGTCGGCGCAGTTTGATACCCCGACTAAGGTCAAGGTACTCAACGATTACCTTTCCATGAGTGAGAACAACGTAGAACTAGAGCAGTTGCTACCCACCGTGATTGAAAGTTTTAAGAATCAGGTACAGGATATTGACGCCTATATGGCCCTGGGGGATTATCTAGCTCGTAAGAATCAAAAATCACTTGCTCTAGAATTTTATGAGCAAGGACTTGAGTTGGACAGTCAGGATTTTGAGCTACTCAAAAAAGCAGCCTTGCTAGCCATAGATAATAATGATCACGCACGTAGCCTGGAACTTACTGATGCGGCCCTAGAGATCTTTCCAGCCCAGGCATTGTTTTATCTTTTGAACGGCGTGGCGCTCAATCATCTAGAACGGTATGACAATGCGATCGACCAGCTGGAAGAAGGACTTACCTATCTACTGGAAGAGCCGGTCCTGGAACGTGATATCTACAGCGAGCTTGCTACGGCCTATGAGAAAAAAGGTGATGTAACAACAGCCGGAAAAATGCGTTCTAAAGTTGAGGCCCTCAACAAAAAATTACAATGAGAAAACAACTTGTCTACTATGTGTTGCTGGCTGTCCTGGTAGCTTTCACCTCTTGTAAAGCTCCCGCAGTAGCGGGCGGGGTGGCAAATAAACGAGCCAAAGCCTCCAGCGTTTCCAAAGCGCATGAAGAGCGCTCCCTGCAATTCAACACGATCAAATCGAGGCTGGGAATCAACTATAAAGACGATAACCAGTCGGTATCTGCAACGCTGGATTTACGTATGGAAAGGGATCAGCACATATGGATGAGTGCGCGATTCCTGGGTATCACGGTAGCCAAAGTACATATTACCCCAGATCGCGTACAATTCTATGAGATCAAGGATAAAAGATATTTTGACGGTGATTTTGCATTGATCAGCAAATTTTTGGGACAACCACTCAATTTCACACAGATGCAGGATTTGTTATTAGGACAGGCAGTTGAAAACCTAGACAACAAAAAGCTCACGGTGGTAAACAATGAATATCAATTCACGGCTCAGGATTTTGTAAAAAAGTTGTTCAAGCTGCGTCCCAGCGATTTTAAACTTGCTGAACAAAGCGTTTATCATCCTACCGATGGGAGCTACCTAGAGATCAAATATCCAGAATATCAAAACGTTGATGGTAGGATCCTGCCCCGTGAAATATCTATTGATGCAAAACGTGGTAGTTCATTTTCAAAGGTAGAACTGGAATTTAAGAGCGTGAACTTTGATGAAGTGGTGCGGTTCCCGTTCAAAATTCCCTCGGGCTATAAAAAAATGGAATTATAAATGAAGGGTGCGCAATTACTGCTGGGTTTAATGATTGTGCTGGTTTCTAATCTAGCGAGCGCACAATCAAAACAAGCTCTTGAAGAAAGGAAACAGGCACTTCAAAAGGAGATCAACCAGTACGATCGATTGCTCAAGGATCTACGCAAGGAAGAGGCAAACATGCAACTGCTCGTGCGTACCATAGACAAGAAGATAGCAGGAACGCAGGAGGTCATCAATATTACAAACCGGCAGGCAAACCTCATTACACGCGATATCAAATCCAATACTGCGCAAGTCAACAAACTGCAGGCTGAAGTCAAAGAACTCAAGTCCCAGTATGCTGACATGGTGGTTAAGTCCTATAAAAAAAATAATGAGCGCAGCCGCTTGATGTTTTTGCTTTCATCAGAAAATTTCCTGCAGGCTTATAAAAGAGTGCAGTACCTAAATGCCTATGCAGACTACCGCAAAAAACAAGCCCTAGAAATTACTGAGAAGAGTAAAGAGGTTGCTAATAAAATTCAACAACTGGAAGTTGAAAAAAAACAGAAGGTTGCCATCCTAGCTAGCAATCGCAAGCAAAAACAGCAACTCGTTGCCGATAAAAAAGAGCAAGAAAACTTGATTGCAGCTGTCCAGAAAGATGAACAAACCTACCTGACCCAGATCAAGGTCAAAGCAAAAGAACGCGACAAGATCTATGCCCAGATCAAAAAATTAATAGCCGCTGATATTGCAAAGAGCAATAAGGGTAAAAAGAACACGGTAGCTAATAAATTTTTTCTTACTCCCGCAGCAAGGGCGCTCTCCTCAAATTTCAAAAGCAATCGTGGGAAACTGCCCTGGCCTATCAAGGAAGGGTTTATTTCAATGAAATATGGAAAGCAGCGCAGTCCCATCGTTCCTACCGCAGAGATCAATTCCTACGGGTTGAGATTTCAAGCTCCCAAAAATGCTGATGCCAGAGCTATTTTTAAAGGTGAGGTAGTCTACATCACGCGCAAAAGGAATGGTATTCTGGGTGTTCACGTACGACACGGTGCCTACACCTCCATTTATGAGAATCTTAAGTCCACAACCGTTAAGAGTGGCGATCAAGTCGATACCGGCGACGTGCTAGGGACCATCTTTACAGATAGAACCGGCGCAACAGAACTGCGGTTCATATTAATGCAGGACGCCCAAACGCTGGATCCTGGCAGGTGGCTAGCTAGATAGATTCCGCTTTCGCGAAAGCGGTGCTCCCATCAAGGAACAACCTCTAGTCAATCTGCTTGCTTTTTATATAGACCGTTTGTTTAGATTTATCGGCGTGAATGTAATGCATCGTGGAATCCACAAAGACGACACTTAGTTCCTTTACATTTTTGTCCTTGTCCATAAGTTCGACTTCAGTTTGTTTATCAATGTTTGGGAAAATGGTTTTCAAGTCACGACTTGCTTGCTTAAGGGTGAAGTCTGCGGTTAGCACAAATTTCACCGGTGCTCCTTTACCTGCGATATAAAAACCCTCGTTGAAGGATGCAGATGGACCAAAGCCGTTCATTCTGTTCATCATCATCATTTGCTGCATCATCATGTGCTGTTGAAACCAGTCCCAATGTTGATACCTATAAGTATTGCGATTTACGTAGTCGAGGGTGACCTCTACATCTCCACCACCAGTAGCGTTGACGCTCACGGTAGGTGCGTTGACCTTCTTTCTAGCGCCTTTTAATAGCTGGTCGATGTTACCCACATCCCTTGCGACCTCACGTATCTCTTTATTTAAGGAAATGGTCTTGAGTGATCTTTTACTGTTACGATCCAGTACCTGCATAAGTACATCTTCTTTACTTGCAGACACGTTGAAAATGCGATCGTCAGTCACAAAAGTATTTGAGTTTCTAGCGTTCTCAAGGCTCTTAACGCCTACCATTTCTTTTTTCAATTCACCATTACTGTCAAATCGCAACAGATATATTCTGTCATCTGCTTTTTTATCCTCAACAATCAGCACATCATCATTGATCATATATCCCTGAACGTCGTTGATTGAACCGTTTTTTACGTACTCCTTTAAATTAACGATGTCAATTCCCTCATTGAACATGGTTTTATATTTCTTCTGGTCTATTCTATTGATTTTGGTTTCTTTGAAGGTTATCGATCCATCCCCACTAATAGTGTAATTTTCTATCTGGTGTTTCCCTTTTCTGGAGTTGTAGTAAGCGATGACGGTTTTTTCATCTCCCTGAAAAATACTGCGGGGCTTTTCATTTATTTCTGCAGCTTCTCGGGACAAAATTTCTGTATTGCTGTAGGTGACCACTTCAATCTTTCCGTCAGAATAAAAAGTTTGAACTACGGTACCATTTTTACCATTGTGGATGGAGAGAACATCTGCTTCTTTTTCAAATTGCAGGGTGGGATAGGTGATAATTTCACCAGAAGGATCTTTGACAAAAGTCAAAAAGTCATAAGTTCCTTGCTTTTTATTTTTCACTATAGCTTGATGAATCGTTGTATTGTCGGCAATTTTGCTAGAAAAAGTACTCTCTAGTTTTGCGCCTTCTGGAATTTCAAACTTGAACCCAGATGGATCTGTATTGAATAGGAAAAAAGTGCAGAGAATGTATAGTAGTTTCATTGTGTGGGATTGACTGGGCTAATATAGCGATGGTGCAGTATAAGTACTTCTATCAATTATTAGAATTCTTATTGGGGAAACTATCCGTAATAAGTACGCTTTCGCGAAAGCGTAATCATCTACAAGTAAAAAGCAGTAATACAGCACCACCTTCAAATAATAGACTAGCGATAAAGCCATTGTGGTATGGTTTTGGAACGAATAAATTGATTATGAAGCAGGTGCCTACACAACTTACTAAATACCCTGTTGTACCTTCAATCCATCTATTTACAAGTGTTATTCATAAAATAGAAACTGTTTAATTGAGTAAGATTTAGCCAACTAATAGACAAATCAAAAAGTATATTGTACTTTTTTTAATATTTATCGATATTCTATGAAACAATTTAAGAACTTTCTTTTGTTTGCTATAACTATGTCAAATGCTGCATTTGTAAGCGCGCAAATAGGAATAAACACCACTACACCACGCAGTATGCTGGATGTAGCTGCAAGTAATGAAGTGAACGGTACGCCTGGCTTCATGACGGCTACAGATGGTATTATGATTCCCAGAGTGAATTCACTCATTACCACTACAGGTAATACCGCTGGAAGATTAATTTATCTGACACAGTCATTTACAGATAGCGCACCTGATCCAGACATAATTTACCCCGCTGGATTCTACTACTATGATGGTAATGTATGGAATAAGGTAGATGACGTAAGCAATAAGGGACAGTTAGTAGAGGTGACAGAATCGCCAGGTAGTTTTTTTGATGATCAGACTGGGCTGCGGTTGAGAAACAGTAATCCTGCAAACTATGGTATTATAGGTGACAATGCTGTAGATTTAAGTTTCTCTGACATAGAAAGTACTAGCAATGGAGCTACAGGTGGAAGATCCTTTGCCGTAGGTTATAGAGCTACAGCTGGAGGAAGAGATAGTGCCGTAATAGGTGGAAGTCGATCAACTGTATATCCTGGAGCAGAAAAATCTATTATTCTAGGAGGTGAGACAAACTTTATTAGTGTATCACAATCTGGAATTATAGGCGGTGAAAGCAATACTATTTTTGCTGGAAGAGGCTCAACCATACTTGGAGGTCGCAGTAACACGGTGAATACTGCATTTTCAGGGACTATTATCGGCTCAATACAAGGTACTTCAACTGGTCAATACAGCGCAGTTCTAGGAGGCTCAGATGGTCAGGCTTCAGGTAATTTTTCCATAGTACTGGGTGGGTCTTCTTCCCGGGCTACAGGTGCACAGTCTATAGCAGGTGGTTCAAACAGTAGGGCAAGAGGCATTCAATCTATTGCCTTAGGAAACTTTATTAATGTAAATAATGACTACTCGGCAGGTTTTGGGTCAATAATTACCATGGATGGCCAGAATAACTTTGCCGCTGGTCATTTACTACTTACTCGAGGCACTTCAGAATCGGCACTTGGACAGCTTAATACTAATGTTACCGCAGCTGACAATAGAGTCTTTTATATAGGTAATGGTACGGATGATAACATGGTACAAACAAGAAGCAATGCACTTGAAGTCTTTATGGATGGTACTATCAATGCACCATCTTTAAGTATTGCCGAGATTAATACCGCTGGTAATACTTCCCTAACTACAAAAGAATATGTGGATACTACTAAAAACGTACTTCCACAGGATACTTCAACTGCTGCACCTGCTAGTGGCTTTGGAACCATGCGCTATAACCCTACTATAGGACGCGGTGAGATTTATGTACAGGACTCTGCAGGTGATGGAACTAATGTAGCAGGATGGCGCGCTATATAGGTTTTATCCTGTATAAAGAGTAGGTAAGGTGCGCTTTCAAAATTTTGTGATCGGTAAAAAGCAATCAGGACCTATCTAAAGAATAGGATAAAATCTCATCAGTCACCTTATCACTAAGCCTTGCAAGCTCGTCAAGAGTGTCGCCCGACTGTACTCGTTAACGTTCAGTCATTTCATACTTATTATGATATGGACGTTACCACAAGGGTCAGGCTATCCGTTACAATCTTTTTCTGGTGGGTTGCACGGCGCACCGCGCAACCCACCAGAAAAAGGATTTCCACTACTATCCTTAACGGCCTTGTATAAGAACAGTAGGGCGGAAAAAACGCACGAACCATTCGGTTGAACACAAGCCGAATTTTTAAATTTTTCTTATTACCTTTTTTTCTCAATAAGCCAAATTTAAAAATTTGGCGACCTCAAAAAAGTGCCTGATTCATTGGGTTAAGCACCAATTGCCCTATTGTTTTTATGCGTTGTTAGCTGCTGCCCTTTTTCATATTACAAATATATTTTGCTCTTTCATATAATTCGTCGTAAGTCAAAATTTCTATATTTTTTGAATTTCTACGATATAATTCAAACGTTTTTTTCATAATATCTTTTTCAGGTTCATTACAATCTGAAATTTCTTTCTCTAAATTGCCAAAAATTAAAATACATTTAGAGTCGTACGAATGTTGTTTTAAATAGGTATTATTTGAAAGTGTTAGGTTTTTCGTTCCCTCAATTTTAAATTCTCCACGAGTTTTTTGTTCTAAAATTTGTGAAACTGCATAAGTTAGCTCTTTGGATAATCGCCAACTACCTGAACGATTTATTTTATTATCAAAAATATCAGTATTGGGTTTTTTAATTTCAACAAAAGTCGTAAAATTATTATCTCCAATTAAGAAATCTGTATTTACCTGACCTTTTCCTGAAGCATCCGTATCGGAAGCTGAAAACTCCTTTTGTAGTATGTTTTGAAATCTATAATCTAATCCATAACCAAAAATCCAAGGATTTTTATTGAAAAAATATTGCCAAGTTATTTCGTCTTTAGATTTTTCACTAATCGTTTGTTGATGTTTAGTTTCAAAATTTGAAATTAAATTTGGTATTGCTTTTTCTATTATTTTATATTCTTGCAAAAAACCTTCTTCTTTCAATAATTTATGAAAAATCTTTAATTGAGCTTTTCTATAACCAGTATTTACAATGTCGTCACTTGTTATTGCTCCATCATCTAAAAGACTTTGAATTGTTTCTGCTCCTTGTTGTCCACTTAACAAGGTTGCTATTTGTTTCTTTGTTTTTTCGTCTAAAATATCTAGAGAATTATCAGACAGCTTTAATTTTTTATCAGAAATAGAACTTAAATCAACATCTTTTAAAAATTGTAGAAAAAGTTCTAATTGTTGAAAATTAAATTTTGAGAATAAAATTCTTTCAGCATTCTTACCATTTTTCACTTTAATAATTTCTAAACTTTCTATGTCATTTTTTGAAGGATAGAACACAGTCCGCATATAGATTTGAGTTGATAATTTTATATCAAATCCTGTGTCATCATCGTTGAATAGTACTTGAAAAAAACGACCTTTTTCCATATTACCATTATCAACAGAATGATTGTAGAGTTTTTCTACTTCATAATTACTCAAATTAAAGTCACTCATTTTCTATCGTTATAAAATTACTTAAAGGCCAGTTTTTCTTTAGGGTTGCAGCTAACGCAGCTTATGGAATTTAAACGAGTTCTATAAAATCGAAAACCCGCCTAGGTGCGCTGGTCTGTAAAAAACGTGACGGGTGTTATTAGTGCGAGGATAATTAAGTCTATGACTTACTAGCCACCTCATTAATTCTTAAAACCAAATCCCTCAAAGCATCACCTAGTTCCTCTCTTTCTAATTTAGTTATTTCGGTGTCACCACTTAGGCATTAATTTTAGTGTTGAGCCATGTGCGTGGTTTACCAAAATACTTTGTGGAAATTTGTACCCATGAAACATCCAGTAATATGTCGTCCGTTACATTTTTAAGACTGCTTGATTGACTGATTTTATTCATAAATTTTCAGCACACCTTTTTATCCTATCAGAAAGGTCCAAAAGAGATCGTTTTAATTGTACGCGTTCCTGTTCTGTAAAACTGTTCTCTAGATTATTACCATCATAACCGTTCAACCGCTGACTGAACCAGCTTCTCGATTTTTCAAAGTAATGTGTTGAAATATGCGCCCATTTGACAGCTAATAGTATATCTGAAATACTGTTTTTTACTGATTGTTGTTTTTCTATTATCATGACGAGCTAATTATTCCATTAATTTATCTACCAGATATTCTATGTAAAGTTCAAGATCTATTGAACGAGGGTAAGTCTTTTTGTAATTGCGTATGGTATCTAATAGTTCCCATTCTTCATCGCTAATCTCAACTTTCATAAAAGTAGAATATTCATTTCAAATATAATAAACAATTGTTTACTAACTTCTTTTTAACCCCAACCGCAAAACCTCTTTAATCCCCTCAAGATTCTCAGTAAATTCCATCATCTGGTTCAGGACTTGTCCCATCTGATTACCGCCCAATCCTTTTAATTTGTTGTTTTTTAAGAAGATTTGTTTAATCTCGTTCCAGCGTTGTAAGTCCTCGCCGCTCAGTTTTCCTATGAGTTCATGGTATTTCAGTAGATTGGCTTCGGCGGCGCTGGTGAGGGTTTGTGACTCGCTCTCGTAGTGGGATAATAATAAGGTGTCCAGTTCTTTATCGTCCATAATGGGAACGACCTTGGCGACGAGCTTATTCATATCGCGGTAGGATCCCTGTAGTTTAAAACTGGGTTCCGTACGGTAGGCGTCTTCCATTCCTGCGCTTTCTATATAGGTCTGGTTCACCTTTAATATGGTGTCTCTTATCTTTAAAACTTTCTCTAGTACGGCCACATAATCAGCGATTTCCTGGGTGCTGTGGTTGCCTTTTAATTGACTACTATCTAGGGCTGGGGCCTCTCGTAGTCCGCCTTGATCAATTCTATCAATCAGCGTGTACACATCATCAAAATGCCTATTCCCCAACTGCTGCAAAACAGGATTGCTGGTCAGCGCGTTTTCTATTAAACTTAGCTCAAACAGGTGCGCTGTATCGCCTATAATGTCACCCAGGTTATAGATATCGGCACGGTTTGCGAGCATATCTGGAATCTGGAATTTATCGCCACTTTCGGTATAAGGATTCCCCGCCATGATCACGCAGAATTTCTTACTGCGCAGGTCGTAGGTTTTGGGTTTACCATTAAAGACACCCTCGATCTTACGTGTCCCATCAGAAAGGCTAATGAATTTCTGCAGAAATTCAGGATTACAATGCTGGATATCATCTAGATACAACATTACATTATCACCCATTTCAAAGGCAAGGTTGAGCTTTTTAAGTTCTTCTCTAGTTGCAGCATTGGTAGCACTTTCTGGATCTACCGAGGTTACCTCGTGTCCTATTGCCGGCCCGTTGATCTTCATAAATATCAGCCCCAGTCGGTTTGCCACATATTCCATCAAGGTCGTTTTCCCGTATCCGGGCGGCGAGATCAACAGTAGCAATCCCATACGGTCGGTACGTTCGGTATCGCCTACCGCGCCCAGCTGTTTGGCAAGATTGTCTCCGATCAATGGGAAATACACCTGATCGATCAATTTGTTGCGCACAAAACTGCTCAATACCCGCGGCTTGAATTCTTCCAGTCGCAGCTGTTCCTTGAGTTCTTCGGTAACCTCGTGTTTTGCCGTTCTAAAAGCATTGTATGCCGGCGCCTGAACGTTGGTAAAATGCTCCAGCGTCGCCACAAAATTGTGGTAGTCAAACAGCATACTGCCGTCTTCTATAGTCGCGTGTGCTCCTTTTAGATCTTTGATTTCTTCCTGCGCCGATATGGCATTGACCTCGGCCGCCACCTGCTCGCCGTAAAGAATGTTTGCCACGCACTCGTCGATATAGCTTCGGTTCGCTTGGGTTACCTCGTTGTTTTGTTTGGTAACCTTTCCTTTTAGGTCACTTTGTAAGGGTTGCTGAGCTCTGCCGAAGTGAGCTTTCGCGAAAGCGGAAACCCACAAACGCACCAGTTCTATTCTTGCGGCATCATTTTTACATTGCTTCAGACTTGCCTTGAACCGATGGTCTGCTTTCTGCTCTGAAATTCTTTTTTCAAACGCCTCCTGCAATTCACGCGCCTTGCTGCTCACGATAAAATGGTCGTTGTCCTTGAGCTCGTAGAATAGGTATTCTGCAATCGATTTTGAGGCAACCTGAGCATTGAGGCTCCGTTGTGCCGAGCTTGTCGAAGTATTGAAATGATCACTTGTTTTCTCGACCCGAGCAGTAAGGCCCTCGAACTGCGCTTTAGCTAGCTTGCTAATAACATAATCATACTCCTCACTATCTGGAAAAACCTCGAGTACCTCTCCCGCACTTTTGATCATTTGGTTGAATTCCTGCCTGGTTTCTTGATTCAATGCATTCCAAAAAAACTGCGCCTGCGCCCGCACCTGTGGCGGATAGGTCAACAGTCCCAGATCATGGTGCTTGTGCAGCAAGGTCTTTAAAATGAGCATCGCATCATGATCGTGGACGCCTTTTACGTATCCTGCCGAATAGTTTCCAGCCGCGGTCTCTTGAACGATTTTAAGCAAATCGGCATCCGATTTTTGTCGCAGATCATCCTTATCGCCATTCTTAAAGATGCCGTAGGCAAGGTAGCTGGAACGATAGACCCGTGCATTTTCTGAAACTAGATCCTGATTCCAGATCTCCCTGCTTGCCGTCAATACCTCGTTGTGTAATTCCTGATAGAAATCGGTTCCCGTGAGGTGGTAATAGAGCGCATCGTCTTTATAAACAATGGTTAGATCGAGTTGCTGTTTGTTGACACCAAATTTGTGTTTCCCCAGCTTGATGATGTTATCGCCGTCCTCGTAAAGCTCGTTTTTGTCTTTAAGCTTGCGCAACGCATCTTCTCGGGCGGTTTTTAGCGCCGTGGCGATCGCCTCTGCCTTACCGGTATCTTCCAGATCGTTGAGCTGGGCGATGACATCGCGCACCTTGTTGATCATCAGGTCGCTGGCAAAATAGCCATTGATCTCGGTTGCTGTGGCCAGCAATTGCGCTCGTTTTTGAACGCCTCTCAGAATACGCTCGGCGGCATTTTGCAAGGCGATGGCTTTTTTGTTGCGCGCCTCGACCAGACTGTTTTTACGGTTGTCAAAAGCAGCGTAGACCTCCTCACGCTTCTCAATGATTTCGGTAATGTACTCCTCATAATCAGCAAAACGGCCCTCGAGTTCTTCCAGCTGGATTAGGATCTTGTTGAGGAACTCATCACACTTCTCAGGCGTATGGGCAATGTCCAGATAATTGATGATGCTCTGGTCGATCAACTTCAATTGTGCGGCAAACTCGGCTTGCGCCTCCTTTTTCCCAACGGACTTGATCTTGTTCTTGATCGCGGCTTTGACCTGATTGATCGTTGCAAAAATCAAGGAAATATTCTCGATGATTTTGGTGGATTGCGAGGTGTCCTCGATCTCTAGATTTGAGACGATCTCAATCAATAACTCCAGATCCTGAGCGATCTGGTTGACCTCTTTTTCCAGAGCTTTGATCTCCACTACTTTTTTGGCATCAGCCAGCGCTTTTTCCTTACTGGCAATGGCCTCGTGGTAGGGCGCCAGCGCTTTGTTGTCCAGTAAAAAAGTAACCGCGCGACGTGAGATCGTCTCGTTTTGATCCACGATCTGCTCCTCGATGCCCTTGATAAAATCCTCATCCACATATCGCACCTCATAAAGTCCTATTGCCTCGCCACGCAGCGTGCGCAGCTGGGTCAAGAGTTGTACGAAATCATTGATCGTCTTAAAGCTCGTGCTTTTGATCTTTGAGGTTAAATCTTCTCGCTTTCGCGAAAGCGAACTCGTTTCCTGCGCCGCTTTTTTACGCAGTTGTTTAACCTTTTCAAACTCGTCTATGGCCGCATTTGCAGCCTTGTTGATCTCGCGCAAGGGCAAGTCCAGCCGCTGTGTATCCTCCTCGTTGAGCCAGTAATAAGCGTCCAGCAGATCCTTGCTCGCGCCGGCTATGTCGTCGTACAAACCCTCGTAACTGTCCTCTTTGTTGAGCAGCGTGATGAGTTCATTAGATTCGGCCATGGCCTTTACGATATCCTTGTTGCCTATTTTATACAGCAGCGTATCCTGATGCTCAGACGGCATGATGTCGCCCTTCATAAAAGGCGTTTGCCAGATCTGCATCATGTGGTGTTTAGTCTGCTCGTCTTCATTACGGAAATAGCACAGCTCGCCACCTTCCATGATCGTGAAACCGCTACAGACGATGGGCGTTTTGATCTCCTGCTCGATGACATTGTAGGCCATAAGCACGTAGATGCCCTGCGACTGGTTGTAAAAAACGTAGAGGTGATCCTCGCCATTGGGCGATGCAATGCGCTTGAGGTATTTGAGCGATTTTGCGGTGGACGGGAAGACGTTATACTCGCCCGTTTGCAGGTAATAACCGTCGGGAAAGATGATTCCCTGATCGTCCGGCAGCAGCACGGCCGCCTGTGCGATGCTCTCGATCTTTTTGACCTCCTTAATTTTGTGGTTGTAGACAAAATACCGCGGCGATTCCTGAAAGGGCTTGATTTCCAAAACAATCAAATTCCCCAAATCGGCATAGCGGTACTGGCCGTCGTCTAGGGTCTGGTCGCGGTGTTCCACGTCCTCGCTGTAGATGCCCTTGCCGTCATCGGTATTGTCCTCGATCTTGATCGTGAGGTCGCCGCCTATGGTTTCCACAAAAACCTTGTCGAGAATCGATACGTGCGCATGCACCCCATTGCGCTGGTCGTCGCGCCCAGCCTCTTTCCACGTGAAACCGTACTGGGACGGGAAACGCACCTCGTGCTCGCTGCGGTTGTCCACATATTCCAGCCCGCCATCAGTAATCAGCCATTTAAAAGACTTGATGTCCGTAACCGAGTCGCTCAGCTGAAACACCATGTGTAAATAGTTGCCCATGATCGCAAAGCGTGAGAAAATCGTGTTGCGGTAGTATTTGTAAAGATTGGCAAAGTCGGTTTTAAAGACCTCGTTTTCTAGAAGTTGTAATTTTTGTCCGTCTTCCTGCCTGCCGGCAGGCAGGTCGCGAAAGCGTAATTCACCACTATCTCTCTCGTTGAGGTTAATCGTCTTAAACTTTCCATTTTTCGGACGGATGCGATCCGGCCCTATTGTGAAATCGGAATCGGGGTCCGTTGGGGTCGATCGCATCGACCCGTGACTGGGTTCCAAACCGCCGTTGCGTGCCGACCTATCATCACGCTCTGAACCGCCACTAAATTCATAAATACTGAAAACGTCACTTAATTTAATATCTGTGCGCAGACCAAAGTGTACGTTGTAACCAAATATGCTGTACTTGCCGATCGTCACGATGTCGCGCGCCACGCAATTGTTCTCCGTATTGATGCGGTCGTTTGCGATCAGACGTGTTTCCAGCGATCCAAAGACTTTTTTGCGATCTTCATTGAGTGCCCCCAGCCTTTGCTGCAAGTCGTTCTTTTGCTTGAGCAATCGCGACTGTATGATCTCGTAGGTACCGGAGTCCAGCCCACCGGCTGGACGAGGCATGGGGCGCGACGCATCGCGCCCTTGGATAGGATCAGTCATCTTTGTTTAGTTTTTTGATTAGATCTTCTTCCCATTTCCTTGGATAGTTTTTGATGTAGTTCGTGATGTTGTTGTAGGCGCGATCTGTTCTTATGATGATGTCGTGATAGTTGCGTTGCCAGATGCTTTTCTTTAGGTCTATATCGGGACGCGACGCATCGAGTCCTTTCTGATCTAGTCTAGAGTAGACGAGCCCCTTGATCTGATTAGTGACTGCGGCTTTATAGCCTCGTACGATACTGCCTAGTGATCCTTCTTTGCAGATATCCTTACCGGCTACCGCGCCTGCTCGCCTATCAAGTTCGTTAGGGTTATACTTTGTCTGCTCCTTAGGATAAACGATAGATACGATAAGGTGGACATGGTCTGGCATGATTACGGCTTCGCCCAGCTCGATGGGACGCAATGCGTTGCGTCCCATTGATGCGTCGCGCTCGTTTGGGCGCGATGCGTCGCGTCCTTTGCGTTTTTTAAGAGTGGCAAGCCACTCTTGTTGAGCAATCTGGCCAAACTCGTTCAGATGCATTACACCATCCACTATTCTCTCAAAAAGACGCTGGCGATTCCGTACTACAATGGTCACAAAGTACCGACCCCTGCGGGTGTAGTCGTAACCTTTCATTCTTATGGATGTGCTATAGCGTCTTTTCATGGATTGCATCAACTTTTATCCCGTAAAGAAGTCAAAAATATTACTCAACGCTCCCGTATCTGCCTTATAGAATTCTGTATAACGACACTGACGGCAGGTAATGTGGCTGAACTTTTTATTTTGCACATCAAAGATTTTTGACAGTGTGCCACCAGTCGCTCTTATCTCTCCCGTCTCATAATTTTTATTCCCGCATTTTACGCAGGTGTAGTTAATGTTCATGGTACTATATTTTTAATTTCATTGTTATGTTGAGCTCACTCAACACAGGGTCAATTTCTCGATCCTTAAACGTTCTCGACTGCCGCTCGAACTGACATGCGTGACCTGAAGTAACAGAATTAATTCTCTGTCTTCAACGGTTTTTTAATAGTGTTCAAAAATTTAATGAGTTCCTTTTCCGTGATTTTTTGCTGTTCCTCTAAGCTAATCGTCGCATCATCATCCATAAATAAATGACCTAGGTAACCAAATTGTGAATGATTGCCACATTCAATCAATTTCGTTATGGCATGAGGTGGCATTTTATCTAGGTTTTCCTTTACTTCCTGAACGCTTGCCAACCCGTCGTACTCGGCATATAGTTTAATTACTGGTATATTCAAACTCGACAAATCGATATCCCGTGGATGCGAACTTCCCAAAAGGAACAGAGCTTCAAAAAGAGTTGGATGTTCATATACCAGTTCCGCAGCGACCTTAGCTCCTTGTGAGTGACCGCCAATCACTAAGTCTTTATCCGACTTTTTTACGATCTCAAGAATTTGATCTTTAAAATATATAGGCAACCTGAAATCTGTCGTGATGAGTCTGGTGTCAAATCCACTTTCGGCGATTTTACGGCATAATGGTGCGTAAGCTTCAGGATCGGTCAAGGCGCCTTGCAGGAAAATGACTTCCAGGTTTGTTTCCTTTTTTAAAGACTCAAATAAGATATAGTCATCTGTTTCGGTAACTGTTACCTCGTCATCGCTTTCTAAAACACCTTCGGGCAGTCCTCTGGCTTCAAAGGCACTCCATTGCCATACCATAAAGAATAATCCACCAGCAATCCAGACTCGGAAGAGCCATTTGCTAATGGAGGATTTTTCTTTTTTGGTTTTCATTTAATTCGAGTACTTCATATCGGTAAGCAAACCTTATAATCTAACCAGACTAATTAATAAGCATAGTAACTGATTATAAAAAATTAGCAACTAATAATCCAAAGGAGATACCAAGTATCAATACCAACGAAGCCTTATTCTTAGATCCTACAAGATGACCATATAGAGTAAGTGCTACGTCAATATCACTAGTCTGCGGATCTGATCTTTCTATAAGAATTTTATCTGCATTCCACTGGCTTTCATTTTTAATTTTCACTGCTAGTGTTTCATTATGGTCGACTAGTTGAGTAGCCCATTTGTATCCCAAAACTCCCTTTATGGCTTTCTTCTCGTTACTATAGCTTATACCACCCCACCAAGGATTACGCTTTAATTCCTGTACTACATTTTTGCTCTTGTTTAGAACTTTTATAGTATTCCCTTTTCTATGAAGCAGATACTGTTGATCTGCTAACTTTATTTCTACTTGAGCCCATTCTTTTTTGGTTTCGACGAGGCTACCTAAATGTATGTTTCCTTGATCAACTATATTGATTGTATCCTTATGTTTTATGGCTGTAAGCATGGTCTGTCGTATTTGCACTATAAAGCGGTTTGTGTTTTATATTATTTCTATCGTATTCAACAAGTGACTATTTAAAGATGATTGCGGAACGTACCTCTGGTCACCAGTTAAAACGCGCTAGGGATAGTAGTGGAAATCCTTTTTCCCTATAGATGACTTTTATGTGTCCTGTTCTTTTAGAAAAAAGATTGAAACGGATAGCCCGACCCCAGCCTAGCACATGTGTTGCGCTTTTACAACTACGTTTTGGGCTGGGGTAGCGCCATTAAGCTTACACTTCATAAAACGTTCTCGACTGTCGCTCGAACTGACATATGAAAAGACGCTTATAATTCTTACATCTTCTTCCCAGATAGCGTTTCTTGAGCAATTTTTAACGTTCTCGATTGTCGCTCGAACTGAAATATGAAAGGATGCTTATAGTTCTTTAAGCTTCTTCCCAGACAATCCCATTCCTTTTGCCAAGTTTAACAAGTTGCCGAGCATGGTTTGCTCTTGACTGTCATCGCTCATGCTTTGCACATGCGATATCAAACTAGCAATAGATAGGTTTTTGATGTCCTCGCTGCTGATGTTGTATTTATCGGCAAAATCGCGGACTTTTTCCAACAAGTTACCCTTTACATCATCACTTCCCAAAATGGCATCCTTGACCTCGCTCACGGTTTCTGAATGGCTCACGAGTCGGTCATAACCTTTGGCCTTGGTAATCTGCCCAATGATCTGCTCGAAGAACATGGTCTCGCCACCTACGATGTCGATTTTGGCGGCTTTAAGCGCATCGCCTATAACTTGCGCCTGAGCGTCTGCGATGTCCTTCTGGATGTTGATTTGTGCGAGATCGACCTGAAGTTCCTTGTCCAGACGTAGCTTGAACTCTTCGTGTTCCTTTCCTACGCCGTCCAGTTTCTTCATGGCTTCTGCCTTTTCCTCGATACCTGCGGCATCGGCGAGGGCTTTTTCCTTGATGACTTCGGCTTCGGCAAGTCCGTCTTTGCGTTTTGCCTCTGCTTTTGCCGTTATACCGCTTGCTTCTGCCTCGGCTTTTTTCTGGATGATGAGTGCATCGACGATTCCTTGACGCTCGCTGGCCTCGGCTTTTGCGTGCATTACCTGAGCTTCAGAAAGTCCCACAGTAGCTTCCTCCTTTGCTTGCGCTTCAGCGAGAATTTTTCTTGCTTCAGCTTCTTTTTCACTAGCTTCTTTGTGTGCCAGTGCCTCGATGTTGATCTCTTCGGCTTTTTGTTTTGCCGCCATTTTTGAGGCCTCAGCCGCTTTAATGGTCTTAATCAGATCGTCTTGAGCCTTTGCCTCGGCATTTGTTATGGTCACCTGCTTGATACGATCTGCAGTCTTGAAAGCCTCAATATCCTTCATGTTTTCCTGCTCCTCGACCACGCCTTTTTCAAGGATCACGCGGTCGCGTATCACATCCTGGATGTTCTTCTTCTCTACCTCAACAACCTTTTCTTTTTCGATCTGGGCAAGGGTCACAACGCGCTCACGCTCGGTCAACTCGAGCATGCGGTCTTTTTCTACTCTTTCGGTCTCCACCGCATCAGTACGTTGCTTGTTTTTCTCGGCGACGATGATTTGGCGTTGCATATTTTCTTCCGCCACCTTTACTTTCTCTTCGGTGGCAATGCGGGCGGTTTCTGATTTGAGACGCTCTTCCTCGGCCACTTTCATGGTTTCGGCTTCCTCTCGGGACTTGATGTTTGCAATCTCACGCTTTTGTTGCTCTTCTTTTTCGGCAAGTTGCTTGTCGAGTTCTAGAATGGCCTCGCGTGCTTCCACATCTTGTTTTCGGATGGTTTTTTCTTCATCACGCGTGATCAAGTTGGACTTAATGTTTTGCGCGGCAGTCAACTCTGTAATTTTCTTGATACCCTCGGCATCCAGAATGTTATCTGGTTTCAGCATGGAAACCGATGTCTGTTCTAGGTAGTCAATCGCACAATCTTCCAACGTGTACCCGTTTAAATCGGTACCGATGATGTCCACGATCTCATCGCGGAACTCCCGACGCGCCTCGTATAAGTCAATGAATTGGAACTTTTTACCGACGGTTTTGAGTGCTTCGGAGAATTTGGCCTCAAAAAGATCTTCCAATGTCTCAATGCGTGAGGCACGTTGCACCCCAATGGTTTGTGCTACTTTTTTTATGTACTCGACCTCGTTGTTTACCCTTACGAAAAATGCAACTTTAATATCGGCCCGCAGGTTGTCTTTACAGATCAATCCCTCAACGCCCATGCGCTCGATCTGGATTTTCTTGACCGAAATATCCATGGTTTCCACACGATGGAAAACTGGGACGACATAGAGTCCCTTATCCGTGGCGACTTTTGTACCGCCAAAACCGGTACGCACCAAGGCCTGTCCCTGATGTACTTTTTTGTAGAACATCGCGATGATCGCAAAGTAGACCACGATCAAGAAGAGACCGATGCCTATTATGGTGATGAGTATTGGTAAGATTGATTCCATATTTTATTTATTGATTTAGTTGTTTACTCTTTGAAAGGACGCATGCGATGCGCCCTTACTTTTTAAGGTTGAGATCGATCGCATCGATCTTTTTTATCTGGGCGGATGCGATCCGGCCTTATTTGGTACTGCCGACCGCATCAACCCGCATGTGGCTGCTCGCAGAACGCCGCTTTATAGTGGATGCGCTCCTGCACTACACTTTACTCACAAAAAAATAATTCTTGTCTGTTGAGTGTATGATGATGAGTACGCTTTCGCGAAAGCGTAATTCTGAACCATCTATTGATTTTACATAGATACTCATATTGTTGCCGTCTGCCATAAGTTCTGCATTTCCCATTTTTTCACCAGAAATCGTGGACAGCATAAGCGCCTCGCGACCTAAAAAGTCCACCGCCCGATCACCATCCTTATTTAGATTTTTAAAGAAGGATTTGAATGATGTGGTAGCGATTTTAGTGAAAATTAGTGCCGGTATCATCGCAGCCAAAATTATTACAAAGCCAAACGTATTGTCATAGCTTCCAGTAAAAGCTGTAGTTAGCACGGATATCACCCACCACATAAAAATCCAGACGGTAAAAGTGAACATGAATGGGAGTCCTACAAAATTGAAGTAGATTAATATTACCTGCCACCATTTTAAATCTCTGGCTCGTCGAGACTTTACGTGTTCTTTATCCACCTCGGCATTTGCAACGTCCTGGAAATCCATATTCCCACCCTCGATACCGCTGTCCAGATCAACATCTGCATCAATATCAACGTCTACATCAATGTCCAAATCAAAGTCGATACCGCTTACCATGGTAACCACCCAGTACAACAACAGTATGATCAACAATACAGTAAGTGTAAGGTTTACGTCAGAAAAAAGTATGTTGAGGTAGTTTTCCAAGTGATTAGGTTGTTGTGGCGCATCGCATGCGTCTGGATTTTTTTGTCTCGTGCTACGTGTGTGGGCGCTTGTGAAGCGCCCTTACGATGCGATCGCATCGACTTATTTTCTTATACCTGTTAGCCCCCCTGACCCCCAGAGGGGAAAGCTGTATGGGTGTAAAATCATCGAATGACTACGCATCCTTTTTCAGACCGAGTTGTGCCTTGAGTTTTTCTAGGTCGTCTTCTACCCGCGCTTCCTTGGTACTGGCAGCAGCTTCTATCTCATCATCAACGCTGTCCTTTGTGCTGGCCACATCTCCATAAGCCTCGGCAAGAGCTTCATCTTGAGCTACTTTTTCTTTCATGCGTTCCAGCATGCTCACAGTACCAGCGCTATCCAGTTCTGCCATTTGTTTGTTGACATTCTTTGTGGCATCGCTCACCTTAACCCGCGCTTTGAGCGTTTTGAGTTCATTTTCCCAGCCAGAGATATTGCTTTTGATCCTATTTATGGTGGATTGCAGCTGGTCCACGTTTTTCTGGAACTTGTCAGTTTCAGTCGTGGCGCGGTCAGCATTTTTCTGTGCTTCTTCTTTTTTAGAAAGAGCTTCTTTTGCCAGGCGGTCTGCCTCACCAGCATCTAGGTTGCCAGCAGCGCCTTTTTTCAAGATCAGGATTGCCTTGCTCTCATAATCCCTAGCTTTCTGGTCAAACTCATCTTTATCATTTTTTGATCGTATGGCGAGAGCCTTTACCTGTGCCATGGCCTCAATGCTTTTATTAAGGTCTTCTTTCATGTCCCTAATTCCCTGCTCAGTCATCTTGATGGGGTCTTCCATGTGGTTGATGGAGGCATGAGCCTCTGCTTGTCCTATTTTAAAAAGTCGTTTGAATATGTTCATAATTTCGTTTTTTTGTGCGCAAATGATGCGCTATTACTAGTACTTTGAGTATTTTATTATTTGCTCGCTGTACTCGCTCAAGAGCAGCGTAAGCGAGTTGAGGGTACCCTCAAGTTCATTGAGATCTAGGTTTTCTATCTGCAACGTATCGCGGAAGATGACCTTGCTGCCACTCTCGTCGAGGACAAAGGCACCGTGAATAATATCGCGGTTCTTCTGTAGCAAGCTTTTGAATACCTCTTCATTCTTATTGTTGATCTTGAAAATATATTGCTCCATAATCAATATGGGCGGCGCAATTCCCAAGATGAGATTCTTAACTCCTACTGCCTCCTTTTCAATTACCAGAATTCCATTTGAAGGGTTTTCCCTAATTATATCGTAATCCAATTCAAGTAAGTAGTCCTTAGTAGTATCAAAATAGTTTTTCATAGGCAGTAATTTAATCAATGGTTAGCGTTGTGGTATTTTCTCGTCATTCTATCGTAGCTATCTGTTCTCAATGTACTCACATATCATAAGTTTTTAAATCATCAAGAGATGAGTGAATCAACAAACCAGATAGGTATAAGCCGTGTTTCACCCAACTAAGATATGGGTTGCAATTTCCACGACGTAAATAATTAAAGCAATCATGTTTAAAAGTTTTTTGGTGGCAAGTGAGCCTGCCGTAAATTAGACAAATGAGTAAGCGATGGTCAATTCGCTGCTCATATTTTTGGTTATACTGATACTATTAGCTAATATTGTTAGACAAATGTAACACTATGTAACTTATATTTGCAAATAAAATTAGCAATATTGTCATTTTTTGGTAAGAATATAAAAAAGATCCGTGGGGTGAAATCATTAAGTCAGCAGGCTTTTGCTGACTTATTTGACTTAAAACGAGGCACTTTGGGAGCCTACGAGGAGGGAAGAAGCGAACCAAAAATAGATACCCTGATCAAGATTGCTAAGCATTTTAGCATTGCTGTGGATGATCTATTAACCTCAGAGCTTACCGTAAACCAGCTATTGCGATTCAACGATGCGCTAGCGCTTGCTCCTGAGGATCTAGAGCGTGAAGTATTTACCGCAATTCCATGCATTACTTCAAAAAACGAGGTTGATTACATCCAGTATTACGATAATGAGTCCTTTATTGCAGACTTGCCCACCTTGTCACTACCCCTTAATTCAGACAAAGACTTCCGTGGATTTACGGTAAATAACCTAGAAATGACCTCGCACGATAAGGGGCTGTACCCAAAGGATATTGTGATCGGGGAAAAAGTACCCAGCAGCATTATTAAAAAACTGAATAACGGCACCATCGTATTATGTGTTTGTGAGCGTTCACTCATATTACGCCGGTTGTACCTTATCAACGATGGACTTGTCTTGCGTGCAGATCACAAGAACCTGGACGACATCAATATTGCTATAAAAGACGTTAATGAGCTATGGCGCATACGCTACGTTTTCTACCATAGGCTACCTGAGGTTTCTAGTGATTTTGAGGATAAGCTAGCTTTGCTGGAACTACAGATGAAGGAGTTGCGTGGTCACTCGTAACCAGACGGGTCGCATTTTTTGTAATACTCCATTGCTATTAAAGTGTTTTTGGAATGGATATGATTCCGCTTTCGCGAAAGCGGATCCTCTCACTCTACCGCTGCATATTTCTAGGCATGGAAGGATATTGAACCGTATTTTTATACTTGATCCCAGTTATTTTAATACGGCTGCTACGACCGCTGCTGTTAACCACTAACACGGCCTCACCATCTTTTAATTGATAAGGCGAGGGACTTAAATCTGGGGCGATATTCTTGCTTTCCTGTACGGCATCGTTATCCATAACAAGATCATTTCTATTTCCCAAACCCGATACAAACCTTGCGCTCATCATTTTTTGATCGGTCCCATGATAGTCGATTTGCGTACTGGTGGCACCATTAAAATGCACCATAGTGACTTCTCCACCATCTAGTATAGAAGTAGGAAAATAAAGTATACTCCCAGTACCTGACCTAGGCGCACCACCTACCCACTTTTCATAGTATGCCTGCTCTACGTCAGAAAGTTTGCTCATATCCACAGTGTTGGTAATTTTATTTGAAGAGCAGGAAACCAGACTAAGAACTAGTAGAAAATATATAGAGCGCATAGTGATTCAATTTGCAGGCTAAGATACATTGCGAGTTAGAGGCGGTTGAGTATTTGCGCCGCTTTTAAGAGTTCGTGGTCTTCTTTGGCAAAGCAAAATCGCAATTTTCTAGGATCTTTGCCATTCATAAAAACAGAAATGGGAATACTGGCTATTTTATAATCAATAGTCAGCTGCCTAGCAAATTCTACATCACCCTGATCACTTATTGCCGTGTAATCCAGCAGCTGGAAGTAAGAACCCTGTGTGGGTACAAAGGTGAACCTACTGGTTGAAATGGCCTCTAGAAACAAATCCCTTTTAGCTTGATAAAAAGTGCTCAACTTCTGGTAATGCTTAGGGTCTCGTAAATAATACTCAATGGCAACCTGTGTGGGATGGTTGACGTAAAATACCACCTGCTGGTGCACTTTTAGAAACTCTTATATTAATAACAGTTAGGTCAGACAATAGCCTAGCTTTCATCCAATCTCTTGAAACGTTTTACCAAAAGTTCTGGTAGAGGTGGTTCCCGAGCAGCAATCTGCCATGGACTCAATCTACGCACTATATGCCAGCAATCCATTAGAACTATGCACCTTTCACGGTGAGGTAGGATTACTGGCGTTTCAAGTGGCGCTGCACAGTAAAGCCACGCTGCATGCAATTGACCATAGGATGGAATATGATTATGGGAGTATAGGACAGCTGGCTAATGAAACCAACAACGTAGCGACCAATAAATACTATGGTTCCTTAATGCCACTACTTAATCAAGCAACCGCGCTTGAATCCAAAGCAAGCACAAAGCAACTTTACCGTTTTACCAATTCACATAAATACCTTAGTTTATTAAAACATGCCAACGCCGACCTTCTTACCTATGTAAATACAGAAAGGAATTACGAGGGAGCTGACGTGGCCGCCGACTTTTACCAGCGTAACCTGCGTATTTTTGCTAATATCAATAGACTGGACATACAACCAGATGATAGGGTACTTATATTAAACGGCGTTACACATATTGCCTTTTTCCACGAATTCATGAAAATGAGTCCGGTTTATAATGTGGTAGATGCTCAAGCGTATCTGAAAGATTAATTACCATCTGCCGGATCGTAATTAAATTTTTAATTAAATTACCATAAGCGCATCGCAAAATAGTCCTATGTTCTAGCCGTATATATTGTATATTTAATTGTTAAGAAACTGAATACTAGAACTAAAGCATTCTATGTTTTGCTAACTAAGCAAATGAGGAGTCGTAGTTAAAATGAAAATTGTTTCATTTGCCTCTACACAATTAAATTGTTGTGGTGAACCTAATTCTTAAAACTTTAAACCATGAAATATCTATATCTATTACTAGCAGTCCTAGTTTTGAGTTCTTGTAGCAATGAGGAAAACCTAGTAGTTGAAGATGCCGCCGTACTGAAAACCCTGAATCTGGAGAGAGCTCCTGGGGTAGTCCCATCTTCTATAAAACTTAATAACGCTCTTAAAAATGTAAGTAGTAATCCTCTTTCTTACATACTCCTCCTTCAAGATTACCAGCGCAAGCATGGCGATACTGATTACTATAACAACCTGTTTGAATTATCTGTTCAGGATTTACTGGTTACTGATAAAATTAAAGAGCTGGACGATGAATCACTATTATTTATTTTGGATCAATTCAGGATGGTTGAGAGCAACCTGCTCAACCTGGATAAAATTGAGATAGTATTGAGAAGCGCCTATAAAAGAGATCTCGTGACTCGCTCAAAGTTTCTGCAAATCGCAGAAGAACTAGTCAGCAAAAACAAGCAGGAAATTCAATCGATCGATTGGAACAACCTTCAAATAAGGGATGAGAAGATCAAGGAACTTAATGCTTTGTCTTTTCAATTAAACTACCCCAGGCTGTTGTACTAGAATCTTATAGTAAACTTCAAATTCTACTGGTAGTTGAACTACCAGCAGAATTTTCTGGAGTGTTTTTGTAATAACCATCTAGACTACTAGTGGGTCATAGTCTTACTTCTTTTCAACGCTTTCTAGGTGAAATACAATCTCGCTTATAACACGTTCTAGTTCTTTCTCTACCTCCCTACTCCAAAACCTCATCACCGTATATCCCATTAGAGATAGTTTATAATTGACCTCACGATCACGTTGCATATTACGTTCAATTTTGGGAATCCAGAATTCACGGTTAGACTTGATTTTATTTTTACGGTTCTCCCAGTCGTATCCATGCCAGAATACTCCATCAACAAACACCACGGTTTTATAAATAGACATGGCAATATCTGGTTTTCCAATCAGTTTCTTGAAGTCTTTGCGGTAGCGATAGCCAGCAGCCCATAAGGCTTTGCGCAACATGATCTCAGGTTTAGTATCCTTGCCGCGTATTTTGCTCATCTGGCGAGAACGCTGTTTTGTAGTGTAGAAACCCGCCTCCTCAGAGAATTTGGGAACTTTAATGGGCTCCTCAGTAATATCGTAGGGTTTTGACATAAACAAAACTAATTTTTAAGCACATCGCTAATTCAATAATTTTTGTGAATTGAGCAAGCTTTAGGAAACTAGTGTTGAGACCTAGTTTAATCTATCCTTTAGGTCAGCAACTTCTGGATTATACGGTGTTGTATAAAAACTCACGGTCTCATAACTATTGTTCTCATTCATGAAACTAATCTCGTATTGATAAAGCGACATGCCTAAAATCTTTACTGAAGTGCTGGTATAATCTATTCTTTTTACCCTGTCCAGCGAAATCCTACGGATTCCACCTGTATTGGTGAGCTGCAGATACTCTGCATTGTAACTCAAATTATAGACTCGGGTATATCTATAATAGGTCCAGGTAATGCCTATGCCTAGAACGATTAGAAGAGACAAAATCTTCACATAGGAGAGTTCGATAAAATGTATGCATATAAATGCAGCTATAGCAGTCACTATTAAAGGTGCACAAAGTTTTACAAGGTAGTTATAGGAGCTTAGTTGTTTGATGGTAACAAAGGTAGAATTAGAGATAAAGAGATTTAAACAAAAACCCCGATTCTCAGGAAGATCGGGGTTTTGCTTGACTATAGTTGAATCATTTAGCTTAGGACTTCAGCTTTGGCATATTCCCTGTTCATTCTGGCAATATTTTCTAGTTTAATTCCCTTGGGGCATTCTACCATACAGGCTCCCGTATTTGAACAATTACCGAATCCCTCGATATCCATTTGACGGACCATGTTTTGAACACGTTGCGTCGCCTCTACTTCTCCCTGCGGTAGTAAGGCATATTGTGAAATCTTTGCGCTGGTAAACAACATGGCACTTGCATTTTTACAAGCTGCCACACAGGCTCCACAGCCTATACACATAGCGCTGGCAAACGCTTCATCTGCTTTTTCTTTCTCGACCGGTATAGAATTAGCATCCTGTGTATTTCCTGAGGTGTTGACACTTACATAACCACCGGCCTGCTGTATACGGTCAAAGGCAGATCGATCAACAATTAGATCCTTAATTACAGGGAATGCCTTTGCTCTCCACGGTTCAATAGTAATCGTATCGCCGTCGTTAAATTTACGCATGTGCAACTGGCAGGTAGTCACCAGTTTTTGCGGTCCATGCGGCTCACCGTTGATCATCATGTTACAAGAACCGCAAATTCCCTCACGACAGTCGTGGTCAAATTCTATGGCCTCCTCGCCCTTGGCAACCAGTTCTTCGTTTAGGATATCCATCATCTCAAGAAAGGACATATCTCCCTCCACGTGATCTATTGGGTAGGTTACCATTTGCCCTTTGGCATTGGGACCTGCCTGTCTCCATATTTTAAGTGTCAATTTCATAACTACTTATTATTTTATTAATGACCACTTGGGTCTTCTAATTTGTCTTTTTAATTCCGCTTTCGCGAAAGCGGAATTATTACAAGTCCTCCAGTTTTCTATGGATGGTTATTTATAGGAACGAGTCTTCAGTTCCACGTTTTCAAAGATCAATTCTTCTTTGTGTAGCTTTGAATCCCTGATGTTATCTGCATATTCCCAGGCGCTTACAAAGGTAAAGTTCTCATCATCGCGCATGGCCTCACCCTCTGGTGTTTGGTATTCCTCACGGAAATGTCCTCCACAGCTTTCTTCTCTAGTTAGTGCGTCTAGAGCAAAAAGTTCTCCCAATTCCAGAAAATCGGCAACTCTACCTGCTTTTTCAAGCTCTTGGTTTTTTGTCATGGCGCTTCCCGGTACGCGCACATTTTGCCAGAAATCCTCGCGCAATTCCTTGATTTCATCCATGGCACGGGATAAATCAGCCGCATTACGCGACATACCACAATCGTCCCACATGATGTGACCCAGTTTTTTGTGGTAATAATCTACCGTATTCTTACCGCTGTTGTTCACAAAACGATTAAGGCGATCAGTTACGGCTTGTTCTGCCTCAGCAAATTCTGGTGTGTCGGTTGAAATCTCACCCGTCCTAATCTCGTCTGCAAGGTAATCTCCTATCGTGTAGGGAAGGACAAAGTAACCGTCTGCCAGCCCCTGCATCAACGCACTAGCTCCTAGGCGGTTTGCGCCGTGGTCTGAGAAATTTGCCTCTCCAGCGGCAAAGCATCCCGGTATGGTGGTCTGTAGGTTATAATCCACCCATAGACCGCCCATGGTATAGTGTACCGCAGGGAAAATTTTCATGGGTACCTCGTAAGGGTTGTCGTCTGATATGTTTTGGTACATATCAAAAAGATTCCCGTATTTTTTCTCGATGACTTTTTTACCCAGCGCTATCATCTCTGCTTCGCTCGCGGTTTTATTACCACTAGTCAAGGCTTCAATCTTACCATAACGCAGGAATGATTCTGCAAAATCCAGATAGACTGCATTACCTGTTTTATTGACACCGTATCCGGCATCGCATCGCTCTTTTGCCGCTCTAGAAGCAACATCACGGGGCACAAGGTTACCAAATGCTGGATACCTGCGCTCTAGGTAATAGTCTCTCCTGTCTTCTGGCAGGTCGACACCTCTTAACTTTTTATCCCGTATTGCCTGGGCATCTTCTAGATGTTTTGGAACCCAGATACGTCCATCGTTACGCAGGGATTCTGACATCAAGGTCAGTTTACTCTGGTGTTCACCACTCACGGGAATACAAGTCGGGTGGATTTGTGTATAACACGGGTTTGCCATATAAGCACCGCGCTTATGGGTACGCCACGCAGCCCCTACATTAGATCCCATTGCATTTGTAGATAAGAAAAATACGTTGCCGTATCCACCAGATGCAATGACCACGGCATGGGCGCCGTGTCGCTGTATCTCGCCCGTGACCAGGTTACGTGCTATGATCCCTCTAGCTTTTCCATCGACCACGACCAGATCCATCATCTCATGACGGTTATAGGGTTGCACCTTACCGCGGTTGATCTGGCGGTTCAAGGCGCTATAGGCGCCCAGCAACAGTTGCTGTCCGGTTTGTCCAGCAGCATAGAATGTTCTGGATACCAGCACTCCACCAAAGGAACGGTTGTCCAGCAACCCACCATATTCACGTGCAAAGGGGACTCCCTGTGCAACACATTGATCAATAATGTTAGAAGAAACCTCGGCAAGGCGATACACGTTTGCCTCACGACTGCGATAGTCGCCACCTTTAATCGTATCGTAAAACAAGCGGTAGTTTGAATCACCATCTCCTTGATAATTCTTTGCGGCATTGATGCCCCCCTGTGCTGCAATGGAGTGCGCACGACGTGGGCTATCATTGTAGCAAAATGTCTTTACGTTGTACCCCAGCTCTGCTAGAGTAGCGGCAGCGGCACCACCAGCAAGGCCGGTTCCCACAACAATAACGTCGATGTTACGCTTGTTGGCCGGATTTACCAGATTAATGGTATTCTTGTGATTAGTCCACTTTTCAGCTAGTGGACCTATAGGAACTTTACTATCTAAAACTGCCATAATTAGTGTGCTATGGGGTTAAGGTGGTGATAAACGGCAATAAATATGAACCCGGCAGGTATCAATACTGCCCAGGCATAAGTAAACTTTCTCAAGCCATCTCCCTTTTTGACGCTTTTTGCCCCTACTGACTGGAAGGAACTATTAAAGCCGTGCCATAGGTGCATGGCCAGTAAAATGTTTGCAACGGCATAGACCAGGGTACGCCATACATTTTCAAATTTGTGAACGGTATGTGCGTGATACCTTGTGGCATCGTCACGAGTAAAAGCCTCGTCTGGAGCGTTGAAGTATTTTCCAGCAATCTCCTCTGCCCAGAAATCCCACATATGAAAAACCAGAAAAGCAAGCACTACCAGTCCAGTAATGATCATGTTGCGACTTACCCAGGTGGAATTCTCATTACCTGCAAAATTCTTGTATTTAATAGGACGTGCACGGTTGTTTTGAATTTCCAGGATGATTCCATAAACAAAATGAACAATCAAACCACCCAGTAGGACCGGTTGCAGTACAAACTGGACCAGGGGATTAAATCCCATGAAATGAGACCACTCGTTGAAGGTGTCTGGCGCAATTACTGAAGTTAGGTTAATAACAAAGTGCTGGGTAAGAAAGATGACCAGGAAGAGTCCTGAAAGTGCCATGATCCATTTCCTGGCAATAGATGAATTTACTAAGCCCGCCATTAGGTGTATTTTTAGTTTACTTGCAAAGATAATTGCCGCCTGCTTGTTCTCAATCGTAATAGTTGAATGCCCAATAGGTTACCGCCTATTTGGATTGACTCTAGATAGCATAGTGCTTCGGCATGGGAATCATTAGTAAGTTAAATTTCTAATTCCTTTCATAAAACCAGTAGGGATTTGTAGGGATAATTACAATCACTAGATCCCGTCATGTTTTGTAGGAATTACGCTTTCGCGAAAGCGGAACTAGTAACAATCAGTAGTACTTTAATTGAAGTCGGGATAGCTTCATGACAGAATTAGTACAAGACGGTAATGGTAATCAATTATTCCCATGAATTGGGCAGGCATGGTATTCGATTATCCAGCACCAAGTAACCGATATTTGCTTCTATTAAATCGGTTTTATGCAACATCTTAACATAAGTCTTATCCAGAGCGAGTTGTTTTGGGAGGATCCAGTACTCAATAAAATCGCTTTTTCTAAAAAGCTGGAAAATCTTTATGGTCAGACAGATCTAGTCGTCCTGCCTGAGATGTTTACCACGGGATTTTCAATGAATCCACAACACCTCGCCGAAGATAAAACGGTTTATCAGTTTTTATATGACCATGCAAACAAGGGTGGGTTTGCTATTTATGGCAGCGTGATGTTCAGAACTGAAAATGAATGCTACGTAAATCGCGGTATTTTTATGTGCCCCGATGGAATCAAATACCTCTACGATAAACGCCATACTTTTACGCTGGCAGGTGAGCATCGTGTTTATCAAAAAGGGCAGGATCCAGTGGTAGCCTTCTACAAGGGATTGAAGTTCAATCTACAGATTTGCTATGATCTCAGGTTCCCCGTTTTTGCCAGAAATACCACAGATTATGATGTACTTCTATACGTAGCAAACTGGCCGGTACCTCGCATTGCTGCCTGGGATGCACTACTTAAAGCTCGTGCCATTGAGAATATGGCTTATTGCATAGGGGTCAATCGTACCGGGCGGGATGGAACCGGGATGGAGTACAATGGTCATTCCCAGGTGTATGACGTCCTGGGTAAGGAATTTATCGAGCACCCATGGGAAAATCCAGGGATAAGACAGGTAAAACTAGAAAGACAGCACATTGACCGGTATCGCTCAAAGCTCAGGTTCCTGGGGGATAGGGATGAGTTTACTCTAAATTAATGGTTTGCACGTATTCCCAATTGCTTTGAACGCTGAATGCTGGCGTATAATAAACCCTTTCTGGTTGTATACCCTTTAAAAAATCCCCGGTATCGTACTTACCATTATCATTTGTATCGTAAATAATACGCACCTGAAACTCTGCGGGGTCTAGAAACTCAAACAACATGCGTTTATTCTCCCTAGCAACCTCCTGGGCGAGAAGCTTCTGACCGCTTGCGCTTACCAGTTGCACAACTACGGGAAATTGAGTGCCCCCTTTAAGATCTACTATTACGGTTGCCAATTCTATAAGTGAACGAGTCGCAAAATTGAAGTTGAGCGTATCTGGATTTGTAGCACCATAGAAATCTCTTACCGCATCGGGCAGTAGTTCCAGTTTGTATTGTTGCAGCTCACTAGTCTTCATGACCACCTCAAACCTATTCTTAAATTTATCCAGCTGGATGTCAAAGGGAACTTCTGTGCTGTCACGGTCCAGTACTTTTACCAGCGATTTGTCTACCTGCTCCATAGGGGTACTGGCCTTCAATGAGGGGTTAGTTCCTAGGCTGAACTTTCCCTGTTTTGAAATCGTGAGGGTGTCCTTCTGGAGCTTTTTGAATTTTATATTAAATGTGTCCCTCATGCTTCCCATGGAAGTTAGAAACTGGATAGAATCTATTCCGGGTGCTTTGCGGTACCAGTAGTTCAGGGTATCTGTTTCATCCAGTTTTGTGATGCGACTTTGTAAAATTTGATCTGCGACCAGGGGCTCTATCACGAGAAGTTCCCGATTACCGGTGTACGCCACATCAATTCTGTTTTGCGTTACCTGATATACCTTTTTGACTTCGTTTTTCTTCTTCTCTGTAAACAATCGCAATTCATAGGACTCCTGGTTGGGTAGCTGGACTTCTCCACTTACAAAGCCTATTTTATCAATCTCTGGGTTGAACCTTAGATTGCTACTGGTCTCTTTTAACGCCAGCATCTTGTACCGACCTGCCCTGAGATTTTGCATTTTAAAATTCAACAGGCTGTCCCTGGTATTGAGTACATAGTTAGGTTCAAGGTTATATACCGCGCTGTCAGTATACTGCTCGTTGATCTCGTAAAGCAATACGCTTACAAAATCATCGGTGACGTATTCATAGGCATTAGCCACCCTTCCCTCGAGAGTGAGCGAGTCGATAACAGCCCCCGTACTGAACACGTATCTAAAGAACGGATAGGCATTTGCCTCATTATTATCCACGATCGCCTCACCAAAGTTGAGTACGTAGGTCGTATCGTCTTTAAGGGTATCTTGTATCTCGATGGTAAGTTTTCTCGCGACACCACCTTGTGGTTTGATGATGGGTCGGTATTCCAGCGGTGGCGAGACTACCAGCTGCTGTTGCAGGTCCTTAAGTGTTATATACTCATCAAACTCGATGGTGATCTTTTGATTGACAAAGTTTGCCGTATAGTTGGCTGGGGCTATCTTCTTGATGACCGGTGGTTCAATATCCACCGGGCCGCCACTAGGATTGCCGCGTTGCGCGCAGCGTACTACAACTACGGTTAATAGAACAATGTATAAAAGATTCCTGAAAAATATCTTCACGACGGGGCTTAACGGCTGCAAGTTAAAACATCACCCGGCAGTATTAAAATGTTAGACTGAAACTGCGATGGTAGCAACATAGATCTGGACTCCCTCAATTTTCTGCAAGGCTTTGGCGCATAGTGAGAGGGTTGTACCCGTGGTAATAACGTCGTCAACGAGCAAAACGGCACTCCCAGAAGGTAGAGGTTCCCGTAGTTCATAGGGCGATTGGGTTTCATCGCTGCGCTGTCGTTGTCCCAGTTGCGCCTGTTTGCGCGTGTTGCGGGTTTTAATGAGTACGCTTTCGCGAAAGCGAGATCCCAAAGCATCGCCTATTTCTTCACCAAATTTTGTGACCTGGTTATAACCTCGCTGCCTAAGTCGTTGTTTGTGAACCGGAACGGGAACTACATAATCAATCTGACCGTATCGTTCATCGTCCCTTAAAAGCTGTCCCATCCACCTGCCGCATAACGTACCTACCTCTTGCCTGCCCTTGTATTTGAGCTGGTGAATCATTTGTTGTACGACTCCTATTTTCTCATAGAAAAACAAGCTCGTTCCAGCAATTACGTCCACCCGACCATAAAATAGATCCCGTACCTTGTCATCGCTTTCTAGATTATGGTGGGCTATGGGCACTAGGTGTATGCATGAGGTACATAGAACGTCTTCCAGATCCAGTAAAGGAGTCTCACAGCCTAGGCAAACCTCTGGATAGATCAGATTCAATATGTCAGTAACTATTGACAAAGTAACGTGATTGAACTATTTTGCAACCTGAAAGATAAAACAACTACCATGGCCGAAGAAAAAGACCAGCGCATTCTAAAAATCCTTCTAGCCGTTATTCTTCTGGTTGCAGTAGGGCTGGGAATCTGGGCCTACAACAACTTTCATGAAAACGAGGCCATAAAGAAGGAACTTACCCGAGAAAAAGAAGCCATACAGCTGGAACTGGATAATATTTCAAAGGCTTATGCAGATGAGATTGATCGTGGTATTAAACTGGACAATGAGATCATACTGGCGCAGGAACGCGTGGAACGACTGGTGGATAGCGTGGACAACCTCAAGGCAGATGTTAAGCTGTTGAGTCGATTGCGCGCCGAACTCAATGCCATAAAAAAGGAGCGCCGTTCCCTGCTGGACCGCATAGATGAACTACAGCTAGCTAATCAAAGCCTACAACGTACCAATGACAGTACCCTGCTGGAACTGGATAATGCTACCCGCGCTCGCACCCAACAGGATAGCGCGCTGGTACAAATCAAGGGAGAACTAGATCTGGCCGCTCAACTTACTCCCACAAACTTTACAACCACCGGGGTTATCATACGCAGTTCTGGACGGCAGATAGAAAATGATCGTGCCAGGCGTGTTGATGACCTTAAAGTGTGTTTTACCCTACCGGCAAACCTTGTAGCAAAACAGGGTATTAACAGTTACTACCTGCAGGTCATCAATCCAGAAAACAATGTAATGGGCAGCGGGGAAATGGTCGTGTTTGATGGTCAGGAATTGCGCTATTCAAAACTGGTAGAGTTCAATTATACTGGCAAGGAACTGGACATTTGTGAACTGGTAGGTGCAAACGATGACAATATCATCGAGGGACCCTACCGCATCAATCTATTCAGAGATGCCAACTTGATAAGCAGCACTAACCTGCAGCTGCGGTAGCCTAATGCATTCAATTTAAGCTGAGATCTACTGGATTCTAAGCACCAGCTGCGCAGGTTTCTAATTTGGAAATGATTTACAGTTTAAGGGGTTGATCGTTACGCTTGTTGCGATTCTTCTTCAATGATAGCTGTTTTTCCGATCATCAAAATTGTTACGCAGGCCGTGGGGCATGTGCTATTTTTGCAGCTATGGCAAACAAAGAACAAGATCAGTTTAAAAAAGTGTTATCCCACGCCAAGGAATACGGCTATGTGTTCCAATCCAGCGAAATCTACGATGGATTACAGGCCGTATATGATTATGGGCAGCAGGGCGTAGAACTTAAAAAGAATATACGTGAATACTGGTGGCGAGCAATGACACAGTTGCACCAGGACATTGTAGGTCTGGATAGTGCCATATTCATGCACCCTAAAACGTGGAAGGCGAGTGGCCACGTAGACGCTTTCAACGATCCACTTATCGACAACAAGGATTCAAAAAAGCGCTATAGAGCTGATGTACTGGTAGAGGATTATTGCGAAAAACAGCGCCAGAAAGCAGAGAAAGAAGTAAATAAAGCAGCAAAGCGCTTTGGCGATAGCTTTGACGCGGCGATGTATCGGGAGACCAATCCACGGGTAATGGGCTACCTAAAAAAAGCGAAAGAACCAGTTGAAAAATTGGCGCGACTGCTGGAAGCCGACGATCTGGAAGGAGTCAAGAAACTTATTGAGGATCTAGGAATTACAGATCCCGATACGGGATCAAAGAACTGGACAGATGTAAGACAGTTCAATTTAATGTTTGGGACTAAAATAGGAGCAAGCGCAGATACTGCGACCCTGTTGTATTTGAGGCCAGAGACCGCACAGGGAATCTTTGTTAATTTTTTGAATGTACAGAAATCCGGTAGGATGAAGATTCCTTTCGGCATTGCTCAAACTGGTAAGGCGTTTAGAAATGAGATAGTGGCGCGCCAGTTTATTTTTCGCCAGCGGGAATTTGAACAGATGGAGTTACAGTATTTTGTTAAGCCAGGAACTGAGCTCGAGTGGTTTGATACGTGGAAAGAGCGTCGCATGGCATGGCACCACTCGCTAGGAATGGAGTCGAGCAATTATCGCTTTCATGATCACGAGAAGCTGGCACATTATGCAAATGCTGCTACAGATATTGAGTTTAATTTCCCCTTTGGGTTTAAGGAACTGGAAGGTATCCACTCCCGTACTGATTTTGACCTTAAGGCGCATGAAGAACATAGTGGCAAGAAACTCCAATTTTTTGATCATGAAGAGAACAAAAGCTATGTTCCCTATGTAGTTGAAACCTCCATAGGACTGGACCGTATGTTTCTTGCAGTTTACGCAAATGCACTGCAAGAAGAACATCTTGATGACGGGAGCGAGCGAGTAGTACTCAAAATACCAGCGGTACTAGCCCCTATAAAGGCAGCTGTTTTACCATTACTTAAAAAAGACGGGCTGCCAGAAATTGCTACCCAAATTATAGATGACCTAAAGTGGTCCCTCAAGGTTCAATATGATGAGAAAGATGCCATAGGGCGCCGCTACCGCAGGCAGGATGCAGCAGGAACACCATACTGCATCACCATAGATCATGATACCAAGGAAGATCATGCGGTTACTGTGCGTGATCGAGATAGCATGAACCAAAAGAGAGTACCCATCAAGGACTTAAGAGACTACATCACGGAGCGTGTGAGTATGGAGAACTGGTTGAGAAGAATCTAAAATTGAATTCAGTATTTGAATGATAAAATTATCTATGATGAAAAAAATGATGGTCGTGGCGACTTTAACGTGGAGCATTATTGCAGTTTCTCAAATCAAGGCATTGACTGAAACCGGAGATGAAGTCTTGTTATTTGAAAATAAAACCTGGCAGTATGTAGATAAATCGATAGACCAAATTACCGAAATAAAATTAAATGCCAAACCATTTACCAAGTCAGATGGTGCTACTTTTTTAATTAAAAGCTCCATCAACGATGCCCAGGTGTACATCGATCCTAAAAAATGGCAGTTTACCAAAAACGTAGACAATCCAGATGCAGAATATGAATTTACTGCCAAAGGAATAGAATTGTATGCAATGCTTATTAATGAGCAAATAGAACTTCCCCTTGCGACTTTAAAAAGCGTAGCCATTGAGGCAGCAAGAAAAGTTGCTCCAGATCTTAAGCTGGTCAATGAAGAATACCGCATGGTCAATGGTCATAAAGTTTTGCATCTAGAATTAAGCGGTACGATGCAGGGAATAAAATTCACCTACTATAACTACTACTTATCTAATGAGAAAGGTTCAACGCAATTTGTAGTTTTCTCATCCCAGAATTTGATAAAACGATATAAAGCAGATGCAGAAAAATTGGTTAACGGTCTAATACTAAAAAAATAACCCTTACAATTTCTTGCCCTTAATATCGTCCAGAATTACTATCATCCGTGCGTTACTTACTAAGGTTAGATTAAATTATAAAGAGGCTGTATAGCTTTAAAATGAATTTAAAATAATATAAAACGCGTGTAGAAAGATAATTTTCTACACGCGTTTAACTTTAGGTAAAACTTTTCTCTACCTCTATCAATAGCTAGGTATTTAAGATTTGTCGCCTAACAATAAAAGATCGTTTACGACGATCTCAGTCATGTAGCGACGAATACCCTCTTTATCTTCCCAGCTGCGATTGTTGAGTTTTCCCTCTACTCCTATCTTGTTTCCTTTCTTTACGTACTGTTCAATAATTCCTGCTACTGCATTGTAGGCTACTACCTTATGCCATTGAGTATTAGTGACCTGCTCTCCCTGTTTGTTTTTGTAACGCACAGTCGTGGCTAGAGAAAGTTTAGCTACTTTGGAACCGTTAGTTAGTTCTACTATTTCTGGATCTGCTCCCAGGTTACCTATCAATTGTACTTTGTTGCTTAATGAGTTCATGTTACTTTATTTAAATTAGTTTATATGGATTATAAAATCGTTCTAGCAACCCGATCGCTGTTGTTTTAAACGACGGTGCAAATATGAGAGGCTATTCAACTTGAAAGAGATTATTAAGCGTTTGCTTACGTTTATTTACGTTTGTAAATGTTTTTTACCTACTTATCGAAGGTTTTAACGAATCGCAAATTGCTCATTACTAGATGTTCAATCAGCAATTGTTTAATTTTCACAAAAAATAACTTGACGATCATAAATGAGATTCAAATGTTCTAATGGTTTGTTTTAGAAGGTCCTTGTCGTGAGTAGCTTTAATAAATTTTAAATTAACTAATAGATTGGAACAGCTCTATATCCCATTTTAGGTTTAGTACGTTTATGTATGGAGATGATTTAAATTAGCTCCCTTAGGCAACACGCTGTAGTAGATCAAACAAAAGCGAAATGTTTAAAAACATACACAGAATGAGAAATACATTACTTCTAATAACGATGGCGAGCTTTATAATCAGCTGTCAGACTAAAACCAAGGAACCTAGTAATATTACTTATCCAGATGTCAAAATCTCTGGCGCGATGAGTAATGTCATATGGAAAGGTGAACTAGGCGGCACTATTGCCATAGATACCATTACAAACCAAAAAGGATTGTATGGATTAGGTCCGGAAAGCTATCTTACTGGAGAGATTCTGATCAATGACGGTATAAGCTACGTTTCTAGGGTGCTAACTGATTCTACCATGATGGTAAAACGCAACCAAAATATATCAGCGCCATTATTGGTCTATGCAAACGTAAATGAATGGAACCCAATTCAAATAGATACCTCTATAAGTACTGTTCAAGATCTTGAAAACCTCGTGGATGAATTGACCAAAGATTTTAAAAGACCATTTGCTTTCAAACTTAAGGGTGAAGTACTCAGCGCAAATTTTCATATTCAAAACCTGCCCGATGGATCGACCGTAAACTCTCCCGCACAGGCTCACATAGGTCAAACCAACTACCAACTTACTAACCAGCAAGTGACTATTGTGGGATTTTTTTCTACAGAACATGCAGGTGTATTTACCCACCATGACTCAAATGTTCATCTTCACCTAATCACAGACGACGAGCAGCAAATGGGACATTTAGATAAGGTGACCTTAGGTAAAATGATTCTTTTTTTGCCTGTTAAATAGGCAGGATCGTATGGTTTACTGGCATGGTGCGTTTTGTACTTGATATTTTTCACTCACCACCACTAGCGAGTTTAAAACATCTATGGTTTTTAAAACTATAATTTTGAGAATGCCATTAGCAAATTGATAATTGACTTAGTACGGCTCAATAAATCAAATGAACTAAAACTTTCTGAAAAATCTAAGATCAAAAAAGCCGCTCAATCTCACGATTCTAGCGGCTTTGTGATTAACAAAAAATCTATCTATCCCAGCTCTTTCCCGCGACGTTTGCGCTCAACCTCATCTAGGTAAATTTTTCTTATCCTCAAGAAGTTAGGAGTTACTTCTACATATTCGTCCTTCTGAATGTATTCCAGCGCCTCTTCAAGAGTAAATTTTACCGGCGGGGCGATTTTTACCTTATCATCATTACCAGCACTACGCACGTTAGATAATTTCTTTGTTTTGGTAAGGTTAATGGCTAGATCATCTGGTCTGGAATTTTCACCCACTACCTGACCTCCATAAATTTCCTCGCCCGGGTGGATAAAGAATTTACCGCGATCTTGTAGTTTGTCCATTGAGTAGGGAATTGAAGTTCCTTTTTCCATTGAGATCATGGAACCATTGATACGGCCTGCGATCTCTCCCTTGTAAGGTTCAAAACCTACAAATCTGTGATTCATGATTGCTTCTCCAGCTGTAGCAGTAATCAACTGGTTACGCAGTCCTATGATACCGCGTGACGGGATCTTGAACTCACATACCATACGCTCACCCTTGGGCGCCATACTGGTCATCTCCCCTTTTCTCAAGGTTACCATTTCAACCGCTTTCCCGCTCACACTTTCTGGAAGATCAATGGTAAGTTCTTCAATAGGCTCACATTTGACTCCGTCTATTTCTTTTATGATTACTTGCGGCTGGCCTATTTGTAGTTCATACCCCTCGCGACGCATGGTTTCTATCAATACAGAAAGGTGCAATACCCCCCGACCGAATACCATGAATTTATCTGCGCTACCAGTATCGTGTACCTGGAGTGCCAGGTTTTTCTCCAGTTCCTTAGTAAGGCGGTCGTTGATGTGACGTGAGGTCACGAACTTACCGTCTTTGCCAAAGAACGGTGAATCGTTAATCGTAAACAACATGCTCATCGTAGGCTCGTCGATGGCGATGGTTTCCATCGCCTCTGGATTTTCAAAATCTGCAACGCTATCACCTATCTCAAATCCTTCTAGTCCCACAATCGCACAAATGTCTCCTGCCATTACTTCCTTGGCTTTGGCACGACCCATCCCGTCAAATACGTAGACTTCTTTTACTTTGGTCCTCTGTATGCTACCGTCTCTTTTACAGAGTGATACATTCTGGCCTTCCTTGATGGAACCGCGCTTTACCCTTCCTATGGCGATGCGACCGGTATAGTTTGAGAAATCGAGAGAAGTAATTAACATCTGTGTAGTTCCCTCTTCTACCACGGGAGCTGGTACATGCTCTATAACCATATCCAGCAACGGCTCGATATTGTCAGTCTCATCCTGCCAGTCATCACTCATCCAGTTGTTCTTTGCACTACCGTACACGGTAGGAAAGTCTAGCTGCCACTCCTCGGCGCCTAGTTCAAACATTAAGTCAAATACAGACTCGTGCACCTCGTCTGGAGTGCAGTTTTCCTTATCGACCTTGTTGACAACCACGCAAGGCTTGAGGCCTAGATCAATGGCCTTTTGAAGTACAAAACGTGTTTGTGGCATGGGACCCTCAAATGCGTCAACGAGCAACAGCACACCATCTGCCATGTTCAAGACACGCTCAACCTCACCACCAAAATCGGCGTGACCGGGAGTATCAATAATATTGATCTTTGTACCCTTGTAGTTTACTGATACATTTTTTGCCAGGATCGTAATCCCGCGTTCTCTCTCTATATCATTGTTGTCCAGGATTAATTCTCCTGTGTTCTCATTCTCCCTAAAAATCTCGCAATGGTGTAAAATTTTGTCCACGAGAGTAGTTTTACCGTGGTCAACGTGCGCGATGATCGCAATATTTCTAATGTCTTTCATAACAGCCTTCTAAGCGGCTGCAAAAGTACTCCTAATTATCGGGCTTTCACTAGGGTATGAATTTCAGTAAGTACCGCGGTAAGATAAAATGAATGATTTGTATTCTGCTTTCGCGAAAGCGTAATTACAACAACTCCACAAGCACCTTTAACATCGTTGTTCCTCAATGGATTGATAACCATGTGCCGCTTCATTCTTATGGAGTAAAAGTCTTGAAACTTGAAGATACCTGTATGATTGAGGTAACCCCTTTATTTGAAATCCATCAATCATAAAGGTATGTTCAGTACCCAACCAGCAGCAGATTCAATAATCTGAATTGCAGGGCTTCAGTTCTTGAAGTTCATTCACAAGCCGCTCAAAAGTTGCAAAGTGATGTTTTTCTGTTCTCAATTCAATTTTAAGCGTACTAGAGTAGTATTCTATGGTGTAAACTTCTCCAGACAAGAGAAGTGCTTTTAGGACTTGAGTAAGTTTGTCGATCAATCCCACTTGGGATGATGGGGTGTTGATCATATATTGGTTTGAGACTTCAAGATAGGCAGATGATTTAAAAAGCAGGCTTTTAAATCGATTTAATAGGTTTTTCCTGCAAATGACAAATTCAGGTTCCGCTGCACTACTTAATTCAGTCTCCCACATTGACTGAGTGATTGAGCTTTGACTTTTGGCACTTAAGAACAAATTACCTGAAGTAGTAAAATTTGACTTTTTATAAGTTAGCTTCCAGTTGGTAGGATCAGTAATTATGCCGGCAATTAGATACGACCAGGAGTTGAAACTACCTTTAACTTGACCATCGTTAGTAGCCATAAAGCGTTCAAAATCAGCGCAAAATTTCTTGTTTGCCTTATAAAATGGGGAATCCATCTCATCTGGATCAGCAGCAGATTTAATTACCATCACGCTTGGTTTATATCAATGGATAATTGATGACTACTCCCTATAGTTAAGTCTGCCAGTGTAACGCAACTTCTCTTGCATCTTGCTCAACCGGCGGCGTGCAAGCCAGAATCCTATAACCCCTGAAAAAACAATATTAAAAACCAAAACAGATTTATCCTTGATCTCGTCAATCTGGAAGAGTTTGAACAATGAGACCCCTACAGCGAGGAGGTAAGCCTTAAGCATCACGCATAAACTGATATAGGAATCACCGGCCAGTACGTAAATATTAACAAGTGCTATGGTCGCTACAGCTAGATAGCCTAGAGAGGCCACCAGTAAAATCCTTTTGAGCGACTCAAGCTTACCCAGTGTCTTTTTCCTCCTGTCCATGCGGTCGTAAATATAATGGACTTTTTGAATATTGCTGTAATTCATACATTTACCTCAACTAGCCAATATGAATCATCCCGTACGATCGCAATTCAAATATCGTGGTGCAGACTGTTTGAATTGTGGCGCTCCACTAGATCTAGCCGATAAGTTTTGCCATCAATGCAGCCAGTTAAACACTACCAAGAGGCTGGCGCTCAAGGATTTTTTTCTAGAGTTTTTTGCCAATGTATTTTCTTACGACAGTCGTACCTGGCGCACCATAAAACACCTGTTATTCAAACCGGGACGCGTTACCAGATTATATGTACAGGGGCAACGCACGCGCTATGCAAATCCTTTTAGATTTTTTCTAAGTGTCTGCATTATTTTTTTCTTGATGGTACAGGGCGCACAGGTTTTATTGAAATACCAGGGTGAACGCAGCTTACTGGAGAGAAGCGGTATCGTGAACATGGCTGATGAGGAGAAAACTCCAGAAGAACTTCAAAAAGAACTTGTTGACATCACAGATCAAGAACTCGAGGAAATGGAGGGTGAGGGATTTATTCAGAAAAAAATCGCCGCACAATTGAGAGAGGAACGCGATCAAAACCTGCGCAAGTTGTCTGATACTTCAAAGAACAGCTCATTTAAACTTAACAAGGTAACCAAGTACAGCTCTCAAGAGGATCTGGACGCAATGAACCGCTTTAATAGGTTCTTTACACAATTTGAGGATTATCAAAATTTTGTGAAGAACAATGAAAGCGTAAAAGCAAATGAAGCTCTGTCAAAACTGGGGCACAAACCATCCACTTACAATGCGATTTTATACAACCGTGCGGTTGCCATGCAGGAAATCTTCCAGGATCCCTATACCCTGGGAGAAGTTCTAATTCCTAAACTACCCGTATTCCTCTTTTTATTCACTCCCGTAATCACCTTGTTTCTATGGCTTCTATACGCCCGTAGGGACTATAATTATATGGAGCATCTCGTATTCAGCTTCAATGTTCAGGGTTTTATTTTTTTGAGTCTTATCATTATGATGCTGGTAGAGTGGCTGTCATTTGGCTACGTGGTGTTGTATTCATTCTTTTTTAGTCTCATAGGTCCTTTCTACTTGTACAAGGCGATGCGCAATTTTTACAGACAGGGTAGGATTAAGACCATCCTGAAATTTTTATTCATTAACTTTGTGTACCTATTATCAGTCATGCTGGGACTTTTACTCCTGATTGCCGTGGGTATTGCGACCTATTGATCTATGATTCAGCAAGTAACCAGAGGCGTTAGAATCGCCATCAAAACATCGTTTGAGGGAACCTTCTACAAGGATTCAAAGATGCATTTTGCCTTTAGTTATCTGGTGAAAATCACTAATCAAAGCAAGGACAGCGTACAACTCAACAGCAGGCACTGGCGCATTATGGATAGCCTCAAGAGAACGCAACATGTTGATGGAGAGGGTGTCATAGGTAAACAGCCTGTACTACATCCCGGTCAGTCACACACCTATCAAAGCGGCTGCCTACTCAACTCGCCCTTCGGCAGTATGAGTGGGTTTTATACCATGGTCAACTTTACCTCTACCCGACAATTCAGGGTCACGATACCCACCTTTAGGTTGAGCGCTCCATTTGCTTTGAACTGATACCCTGTCTTCTAGGATTACGGGACTCGAGAGATACTGGAACGTTTCTCTAGACCATCTCTTTTTTAATTTTCAAACGACTGTAGGCTTTACTTAGCTAGGTCTATTTTTATTATAGAAACGCGATGAACACCTTATGTTCTTATCATAAAAAAGTAGTGATAATAGAGTGTAATGTCTCATCCTTGTACCTTACCTCTTCATTCAACAAACCTATCCCTGTATCCTATTAGTTGTAAATAATCACTCTTTCTGCTTTGCACTTATTTGCGCTATAGGATGACAAGGAGCCTTATTCAGTATTAGACACTTATTAAGTTGTGGTTTTGTTTCAATTCCGCTTTCGCGAAAGCGTAATCTCCACAGCATCTCACTCAACAACTGCTACCCATCTTGCTTAAACAAACTGCCTTACCTATCGCCATATCCACAATTATAGGGATGCGGCATTGTGACACAACGTGCAGCCCAAAAAGCCGTAAATTTGTGTCACTTAAAAAAACTAGATATTATTATGGGAAAAGGCTTCTTCAACGTACCTGTAGCGGTAAATGAACCTATTAAATCATACGCGCCGGGAACCCCAGAACGCGACGAGGTTCTAGAGACCTATAAAGAAATGTGGGACGCAAAAACCGAGGTTCCCCTATACATCAACGGTAAGCACATAAAAACAGGTGATACCGCAACCATACGACCGCCACACGATCACCAGCACAACGCCGGGACCTATCATCGCGGTGGCGAGCAGCATGTAAAAGATGCTATTGACACCGCGCTGGAAGCTCGCAAAAAGTGGTCACAGATGGCATGGGAACAACGTGCTGGGATCTTTTTGAAAGCTGCCGAGTTGATTGCAGGTCCCTACAGGGCCAGAATCAATGCTGCAACAATGATCAATCAAAGTAAAACCGTTTTTCAGGCAGAAATTGATAGCGCCTGTGAATTGATTGATTTCTTGAGGTTCAACGTAGAATACATGACAGACATCTATGCAGAGCAACCAGAATCAACAACCGCAGCATGGAATAGACTGGAATACCGCCCACTAGAGGGATTTGTCTATTGTGTATCGCCTTTCAATTTTACCGCCATTGCTGGTAACCTGCCTGCTAGTGCTGCACTTATGGGCAACGTATGCGTATGGAAACCCAGCGACCACCAGATGTTGAGCGCCAGTATTATCAATGATGTGTTCATTGAAGCTGGAGTTCCAGCAGGTGTAATCAACATGGTTAATGCAGATCCCGTCATGATGACGGATATCGTAATGTCACACCCAGATTTTTCCGGGGTACACTTCACGGGGTCCACCAGCGTTTTTAAAGGGTTATGGACTAAGGTGGGAGAAAATATCAACACTTACAAAACCTATCCAAAAATCGTGGGAGAAACTGGTGGCAAAGATTTTATCGTAGCGCATAAATCTGCCGTTCCACAGCAGGTGGCTACCGCCATCGTACGTGGAGCCTTTGAATTCCAGGGACAAAAGTGCAGTGCCGCATCGCGTGCCTACATACCCAGCAACATCTGGCCAGAAGTAAAAGAGGCGCTAGAGCGTGACATCGACAGCTTTACCATGGGTTCACCACAGGACATGAGTAATTTCATGACCGCGGTCATCCATGAGGGATCGTTTGACAAACTGGCAACATATATTGACGAGGCAAAGGAACATGAGGATGCAGACGTGATCATAGGCGGTGGTCACGATAAATCAAAGGGCTACTTTATCGAGCCTACGGTCATTGTAACCAAAGACCCCAAGTACACGACTATGGAAACCGAGTTATTCGGTCCCGTGATTACCATTTATGTCTATGATGGGGAGCAATACGCTGAGACCTTGAAACTGGTGGATGAAACAAGTGAATATGCACTTACTGGTGCTATATTGTCACAGGATCGCTATGCTATAGAGGAAGCAACACTCGCTTTGCAAAATTGTGCGGGTAACTTTTACATCAACGACAAGCCTACTGGAGCGGTAGTGGGGCAACAACCCTTTGGCGGCGCTCGTGGATCTGGAACTAATGATAAAGCTGGTTCAAAGCTCAATCTGTTGCGATGGGTTTCCCCACGCATGATAAAGGAGACCTTTGTAACTCCTACAGACTATAGATATCCATTCCTAGGAGAATAATCCCGGAAAATGCAGTCTTTAAAGGGGAAAAGAATCAATGCGGTTCTTTTCCCCTTTTTATTTGGGTTATGCTATAGAAAAGTATAACATCTATTGCTAGGTAATCCTGTTAGATAGATGTGTGAATATTTGACTCTTATAAATCGGCTATGCTTGTTTACGAGCTGTAGGTTAACAACAGCTATAAGGGCAGGTGAACCACTTTTTTAGTCTGGAAAAATTCTTCTTCAAAGACTTCTTCTAACGGGTAGGTATAAGCATCCTTGAATGGCTTCAGCTCATCGGTAAGGTCACCGCCCTTGAGATATAAAATCCCGTTCTCAATCTCGTGATAGCTATCACGACGTACCTTGTTTTGAACCCAATTAACAAAATCTGGCATGTTAGTCACGGCTCTGGAAACGATGAAGTCAAAACGCCCTTTAACCTTTTCGGCGCGCCCATGCTGGGTAGTCACATTTTCCAGACCCAGTGCTTCTACAACGGCATCGACCACTTTGATCTTTTTTCCTATGGCATCAATCAAGTGGAATTTTGTTTTTGGGAACATTATCGCTAGGGGAATCCCAGGAAAGCCCCCTCCAGTTCCCACATCCAGTACTCTGGTGCCTCCGCTGGTATTGGGTAAGCTTTCGCGAAAGCGTACCACCGAAACAATCCCCAGAGAATGCAACACATGTCTTAAATACAACTCATCAATATCCTTTCTGGAGATCACATTGATCTGCGCGTTCCATTCTTTATACACCGCTTCCAGTTGCTGGAATTGGGATTCCTGCTGTGCGGTTAAATGTGGAAAATACTTTTTGATGAGATCGTTCAAACCTGTTTTTGTGCAAAAATAGCCGATATATTAACGATCTAGAGCTAGGGTCAAACCAGCATTCTTATATTTTTGTAAGTCAACTACCTGCTTTATGGACTCTAGACTCTCTGCCCGCATCAATGGTTTACCCACCAGCGCCACACTCGCAATGGCTGCAAAAGCGAGGGAATTGAGGGAATCTGGAAAGGACATCATAGGGCTGAGTCTGGGAGAGCCCGATTTCAACACTCCAGATTTTGTCAAGGATGCCGCCATAGCAGCAATCAATGAAAATTATAATGGCTATACACCAGTCGATGGGTATGTAGAGCTTAAAGATGCCATAACCCATAAATTTAAGAGAGACAACAATCTGCAGTATGATCGCAGTCAGATTGTGGTTTCCACAGGAGCAAAGCAATCAATTGCAAATGTGGCCATGGTCCTACTCAACAAGGGTGATGAGTGCATCCTGCCCGCACCCTACTGGGTAAGTTATGCCGCGATCGTTCAACTGGCAGAAGGGGTGCCGGTAGAGGTCCATGCTGGCGTGGATCAAAATTTTAAGATTACCCCACAACAGTTGAGGGCAGCCATTACTGAGCGTACAAGGATGATTCTATTCTCCTCGCCCAACAATCCCAGCGGTAGTGTCTATAGCCACCAAGAGTTGCAAGGTCTGGCCGCGGTTCTTCTAGACTATCCAGATATTATTGTGGTAAGTGATGAGATTTATGAGCACATCAACTATGTAGGTAAACATGCAAGTATGGCTAGTATAGACGGTATGTATGTTCGCACGGTGACCATTAATGGTGTGAGTAAGGCATTTGCCATGACTGGATGGAGAATAGGCTACATAGGCGCTCCTGCCTGGATAGCCCGCGCCTGTAATAAGATGCAGGGCCAGATTACCAGCGGTGCAAATTGTATTGCCCAAAGAGCCGTAATTACCGCCCTGGAAGCTCCCGTGTCAAAAATTCAATACATGATTGACGCGTTTGCAGAACGTAGGAATCTAATCCTAAAACTATTGTCAAACCTAGAAGGGTTTGTTACTGATGTGCCTGAGGGTGCATTTTATGTTTTTCCAGACGTGTCTGCCTGGTTTGGTAAAACCATATGTGGTCGCAAGGTAGAAACAGCTCAGGATTTTTCACTCTTGTTGCTGGAAGAGGCACTAGTCGCCACGGTGTCTGGTGAATCCTTCGGTGCGCCTAATTGTATAAGGATGTCCTATGCCGCCAGTACGGATCAAATCAATGAGGCCATGCGTCGCATCGCAACTATTTTGAAGTAAGCTAGCAGATCTTGATTAGAAGTGAAAAATTAGTTTACCAGTAGCCCAATTCACGTCCTTTTTCATACCGAAGCCTACCTAATAGTTCATAACCTATCGCATTCAAATGAATCTGGTCATGGAGTAGCGATGGTGGGGTTCTACGCAGGCTCATAAAATTCAGATCCTGCGCTGTGGGATAGGTTCCATCATCGGGTAACAAACCTAGTTCTAGAGCATCATCAACTGCATCAGTTACCATATAGGTCTGTAGATCAATTACTTTATCGCCATATTTTGCTATGACGGGTGCGACATATTCAGGGATGCCCGACCCATGGGAAGTAATGATTATAAAGTAAGGGTCTCCCTTTGCAAGGACGTAGCGATCAATTTGGGCCAGAAATTCTTCTGGACTTCCATAACCCCCGTTTTGACCTATAAAAAAAGTAGCGACGCCCTCTCTCCTTTTTGATAAAGAAGTAATAAACTGTGAGCCTATTGGAATCAACAGATCAAAATCAATACTGTTCTCACGTTCCAAATAATAAATCCCTGCGTCAAGCACCAAAGAATAGTTGGTATTACTAATTCCCTTGAGAGTACACGGATTAATGTCACCCTCGCCCTGTAATAAAGGATATACTGGACTTCCATTATAGGAACTGTATAAACCCGATGGGATGGCGACACGTGTACTACCTGCGGGAAATACGATAGATTCTTTAATTATCATGGGCATACTACCATACCTAGCACCTATGGTAAGGGTATTCTCACCACCCACTCCACTATTCACAACTTCCCAGGTAGGCCCGAGTAAATCGCTGGTTACCGATGACATTGAGATGCCGAATCCTCCATATCCAGCAGTAAGTGAATCACCTACATCCACAAGTACCTTTTCTATCTCACGAATCGGTTCTGGTTCATCATTTGTACAACTAAAGTTGCAAACTATGATGGCTAGTAATAAGGCTTTAACCCATTTTTTTGCGACCATAACATTATCTATTTCTCCAGAAGAAGGGTGTGAGCAAAATAAGCACCGTAAACAGCTCTAGCCTACCTATTAACATGAGAAACGCACACCACCACTTGCCTAGCGCCGGCAGACCTGCAAAATTATCAACTGGTGACAAGTCACCAAATGCGGGACCCACGTTACCCAGACTACTCAAGGCACCTCCTATAGCAGTTTCAAAGTCCAGCCCTAGTGCGGCGAGCCCTACCGCTCCCACAATAAACGCAAGCATGTAGAGTATAAAAAATCCCAGGATGTTGAATACGATATTAGCTGGTAGAGCTCTCTTATTATACCGTACCGGCAGTATTGCATTAGGATGCAGGGTTCTTTTAAATTCCAATACTCCATTGCGTATGAGTATGATATGACGCATCACCTTTATTCCTCCTGATGTAGATCCAGCACTACCACCCAAAAAAAACAAACCGAAAAACATAATAGTAAGAAACGGGGTCCACATGGTAAAATCTGCCGTTACAAAACCGGTTGTGGTAATGACGGCAAGTACTTGAAAAGCACTATGTCTTATGCCACTCTCGACCTCTCCTAATACCATCGGGTGGTCTATAGTGGATATACTGGGATCTGCAAAAAGAATGATCAATAAGGCTCCTATCGCGGTAAACCCCACTACAAAACTTACGTACCACTTGAATTCAACATCTGCAAAAATCTTTGAGAAACGACCTTTAAACCCAAAGTAACTAAGTACAAAGTTGGTTCCTGCGATAAACATGAATACGATGATGATCCATTGGATCGCGGGATTGTCATTCCAGTAGGCCACACTTGCATTTTTAGTAGAAAAACCACCCGTAGATAACGTGCTTAGTGCATGATTAATAGCATCAAACCAGTTCATTCCAGCAACTCTCAACAGTACGCTTTCTATTGCGGTAAAGCCTACATAAATCAACCATAAACGCTTTGCGGTATCCGTAATACGCGGGTGAAGTTTATCTGCGCTGGGGCCAGGTGCCTCTGCTGCAAAAAGCTGCATTCCACCTATACCCAGCAATGGTAAGATGGCTACGGCGAGCACGATAATTCCCATACCGCCTATCCAGTGCGTCAAACTACGCCAGAAAAGAATCCCTTTGGGCATGGATTCAATATCGTTCATGATACTGGCACCAGTTGTGGTGAAACCGCTCATGGTCTCAAAAAACGCATCAGTATAATTAGTTATCGCTCCGGTAAATACATAGGGCATAGTACCGGCAAATGCCATGATGAGCCAGCCCAAAGTCACGATCAGGTAACCTTCTTTTTTCCTGAGCTCACCGGTATATCCCCTCGTCAAGTACATGATACCGCCACCCAACACAATCGCCACTAGACTTGCCGCGGCTAGTTCATAGGCCTCAGATTCAGAATAAATCACGCTCACGATCGTACTTAATAACATAAAGCCACCGTTGAAAATCAACAGTAAGCCCATGATAAAAGCTATGATCTTATAATTGAGCTTAGTCATTAAAGAAAGAGTTTCTCCACCTTAGTAATGGATCTGGGAAGACAACACACTACTATCCGGTCGCCTGCCTCAATTTTAAAATTACCCAGGGCAATCGTACCCACTCCATTTCTTACCACCCCACCTATGATTGCGCTACGCGGTATTCCTGAATCCGAAATGATCTTTCCGCACACGTCACTATCTGGTTTTACAATAAATTCCAGCAGCTCTGCATTCATGTTGTTGAGCTTAGTCATCGCTACAACCTCGCCCTTTCTTATAAACCGGAAGATATTGTTTGCCGCCAGCAGTTTTTTATTAATCAAGGTATCAATTCCTATACTGTGCGACATCTGGAAGTAGTTGATGTTTTCCACCAGCGATATCGTCTTATTGACACTTTTACTCTTTGCCATGAGGCAGGAAATAATATTAGTCTCGCTATTGCCAGTTACGGCAATAAAGGCATCCATTTCATAGATACTTTCCTCCTGCAGCAGTTCTACGTTGCGGCCGTCTCCATGAATGACCAGCACCTCTGGCATCATGTCTGCCAGTTCAAATGCTTTTTCCATATCCTGCTCGATCAACTTTACGTTGATTCCAGATTTTGAAAGTAGTCCAGCGGTTTGCACCCCTATATTACTACCGCCTAGAATCATGACGTTGCGTATGGTTTGTCTGGTTTTTCCGGTAAGTTTATACAGTTCATCCACCCCGCCTGCATTAGTAATAAAATAAACCTGGTCTCCTTCCTTAAACTGCGTATCACCGCGTGGTATCAAGGTGTACTGGGTGCCGAATCGCTGGATGGCGATAGGCATAAAATGAACCTCTGGAAATACTTCACCCACCTGCTGTACTGTCTTGCCTACAAATTGGGCCGTCCGGGATAAATTTACTCCTACCATGGTTAGTGCACCTTCCTCAAACTGATAACTGTCGTTGAAGGCGCTTTGGCTCAATAGCAAATCGATTTCCTTGCTGGCAAGAGATTCTGGCGAGATCAACTCATCGATCCCGAATTGCGAGAAACCAATGGATTCCTGGTGTTCCAGGAATTCAGTATTTGCGATACGGGCTATGGTACGCCTAGCTCCCAGTTGTTTTGCCAGAACAGAAATGGTAATATTGATCGCCTCGCTACTGGTTACCGCAATCAACAGGTCTGCATCATCGACTCGCGCGTCCCGGAGAGTTTTAATTGAAGTGGAATCCCCTCTTACGGTGATAATGTCCAGATGTGTATCTGCATAATGTAGATTTTCCTTTATGGGATCAATCAGCGTAATGTCCTGTGATTCATACGAGAGCAGTTTTGCGAGGTGAAAACCCACCTCTCCTGCTCCTGCGATAATAATCTTCATAGAAGTACCTCTCAGTAGAATTCAAAGATAAGTAATAGCTTATTGCAATAGGTAGGGCGGTTTACCATTTCGACTGTCAGACAGTTGGTTCAAGCCTCAAATTTTAAGATGGTCTAGGGTTGGGTTGTGGTTCCGCTTTCGCGAAAGCGTAATCATCCCAGTAGATAATATCACTTATACCTAGAGTACTATTAAAAGCAAGCTTAAGCTCAATTGCCAGACAAGTGCATCAATCTCTTGCGCTATCTTTGTAGGCTAAATTGCAGCCCCGTGCCCAAAGAAGTTAAGCCCTACAAAGAAGACGATAGTAGTAAGAAGGAGCAGGTCACTAAAATGTTTGACACAATAAGTGGAGAATATGACGGGCTCAACAGGATGATTTCTCTGGGACTGGATCAAAAATGGAGGGACAATGTTGTCAAGCTCGTTGCCGCATCATCTCCTGACGTGATTATGGACATCGCTACCGGTACCGGTGATCTAGTTATAAAAATGGCACAGGAAACGCATGCCAGGAAATTGATAGGCCTGGATATATCGCCCGGAATGCTGGAGGTAGGTAAGGTAAAAGTGAACCAGGAAAAACTGGATGACCGCATAGAAATGGTGGTGGGGGATTCTGAAAATCTGGAGTTTAAGAACAATTCCATAGATGCAGTAACAGTATCCTACGGAGTACGCAATTTTGAAAATCTCAAAAAAGGATTGAGCGAGATATTAAGAGTGCTTCAACCTGGAGGGGTTCTGGTCATTCTGGAAACAAGTATTCCCACAAAATTTCCTTTTAAACAGGGGTACTATCTATACTCTAACCTAATCGTACCCACGCTAGGTAAATTATTTTCAAAAGATAAGACGGCCTATGAATACCTGAGTGAGAGTGCCTCAAAATTCCCATATGGCGAGGAATTCAACAATATTCTAAGAGAAGTTGGGTTTAAAGACGTGGAGAGTCACCTGCAATTCCAGGGGGCATCAACGATATATAAAGCAGTAAAAAGCAAATGAAGTACCTAGTCATCATTATTGCTCTTGCCATGACCTATCCCGTTCTTGCCCAGCGCAGGCCCAAGGAGAAGCTGGTCAACCTTGAAAATTTTGACAAAAAGTTTCTTTCCTGGGGGTATTATCTAGGGTTCAACACCTACGATTACAAGATTGACTATAATCGTATTGCTGAAAAGATCGAGACCGCGAGTACACTAGGTTTCAATGTAGGACTGGTAGGCGATATGCGCATTAACAATTATATCAACCTACGTCTAGAACCAGGAATCAGTTTTGTGAACCGCGAGCTTACCTTTAACAGCCCGTTACTTACTGATGAGTCCATGCGCTTAAGAGAGGTTAGTTCTACCTACATACAGGTGCCGCTACTCATAAAGTTCTCTACAAAACGCTTAAATAATTTCAAGCCATTTATTGTGGGCGGCGTTTCCTACTCTAACAATCTTTCCAGCAACGAGGACAATCCAGACGACAATAGTGCGGGGCAATTCCGCCAGAAAACTGCCGTTTTCAATTATGAACTGGGAATAGGGGTAGATCTTTACCTTCCGTATTTTAAGTTTACTCCCAGTATACGTGGTGTCTTTGCCATGCAGGATGAACTCGTGCGCGACATAGATCCAGCGAGTCCCTATACGAGTAGCGTGAGCAGTATGCAATCTAGGGGGATCTTCTTAAATTTTACGTTCCAGTAGCTACCCGTTTCCATTCTGCTAGGATGATGGCGGTAGCGGTGGCAACATTTAGACTTTCCGTCGTATCTGTTTTACCGTACTGTGGTATGGATATGATGCTGCCATGCTTCTTTACCCTATCACTCAAACCTTGCGATTCACTCCCCATTACTATGTTTACTTGGGTTGCAAAAGGTGCTTCATAGATGGATGTACCCTCCATATCCGCAAGAAAAATAGGTAGTGGGGACTCTTTCAGGAAGCTGTCGAGATCTGTATAATGAACCGTCACTCTGGCTAGTGAGCCCATACTCGCCTGCACCACTTTGGGATTATAAAGATCTACCGTGTGCTTGCTGCAAACGATTTGTGAAATACCGAACCAGTCTGCCAGGCGTATGATGGTTCCCATATTTCCTGGATCACTTATGGAATCCAGCACTATGGAAGCCGCATTGATGTCAATATCACTAGTAACTGGGATCTTAAATACCGCAAGACAACCAGGTGGGCTGGTCATCTGTGAAATAGCGTCCATTTCTCGACTGGAAACCATGATTGCACGGTCTGTGGCAAGCTGGTTGTGCATTGAATCAACGTAGGCATCCACCAGTTCTAGACCCGCCCCAATCAACTCGTTTATGGATTTGTAACCTTCTACCACAAACTGCTGGTTATGGTGGCGATTACGCTTTCGCGAAAGCGATTTAATCACCTTCATCCTAGTCTTTACAAGCATTTATAAATCGTATTTTTGGAAGCTGGAATTATGGGTGTCTCTAGTAATCTTGCAAAAGTAGGTGTATTTGTTTTTCTAGTGGCTCTACTTGTTTCCTGCGATGCCATCAAGAGAGTTCCGGACGGTGAGCGATTACTGGTCAAGAACAAAATATTTGTAGACAGTCTAAAGCCTTCAAACCCTGCGGTCTATAACCTGGCAGTACAAAAGCCCAACCAGCGGCTCCCGCTTCTCAACACCCCATTGAGGCTTCATATATACAACCAGGCAAGGCCTAATCGGGATTCCATTTTTTTGAATTGGATCAAGGAAAAACCCAAGAGCTATCAATTCTGGAAATCCATCCTGTCTGAAAAACAGCTATTGCGTTATGGGAGGAACGCCGTGAGTTTCAACAACTGGATCAAGAGAACTGGAGAGGCCCCCACATTAATCGATGAGCAGCTGGTTGAAAAAAGTAAGGAGCGATTAAGTGCCTGGTACTGGAACCGTGGCTATTTCAATAACCAGGTTACTCATAAAATTAAGGATACCGACAGGGAAAAGCGTGTAGAGGCACATTACTATGTAGATCTAGGCAAACCGTATATCATCGATAGCCTTAAAAAGGAAATTGAGTCTCCTGCGCTGGATTCCCTATATGAACTTACCCGGCCTGCAAGTCTAGTCAAGAAGGGCCAGCAGTACCTATCACCACTATTTACCCGTGAACGAGACCGATTATTCAACTATTTCAAGAACCATGGTGCCTATCATTTAAAAAAGGAAAACGTACGTTTTGAAGGGGACAGCGTGCAAACCGGCTACAAAGTCAACGCCACGTTATTGATAGGTCAGCGAGAGATCAAATCATTTGACACCACGCTTTACGAGCCTTTCAAGGTCCACAAAATCAGTAAGATCAATATCTATCCAGATCGTCCACCGCAAGGAGTGGATAGTATCATCCCAGATACGGTTAGTGTGGATGGCTATAATATCATACGCTATAACCAGAAGAAATATCGGGAATCTGTTTTTACAAATGCAGTATTGTTCAATCCAGGAAAGATCTATCGGGACATAGACCGTAACCGCACCTATAAACGGTTTACGGAATTGCGCAGCTTTCTTGCGCCTAATATTACCTACCGTCAGGACCCTGCAGATAGTACGGGTGTGGATCTAATATCTGATATCTTTCTAATCTCAAGACAAAAATTTGAATTCAACTTTACTCCAGAGGCTACCCATAGCAACATTCAAGCTTTTGGACTGGGACTCAATACCTCGCTACTCACGCGCAATGTTTTTGGTGGTAGTGAATTGCTGGATATTTCATTTAGGGGGAACATAGGCGCAAGTTCAAACTCGGCAAATGGGGACAGTCGGTTTTTTGATCTACAGGAGCTGGGTGCAGATGCAAAACTGATCTTTCCCAGGATATTTGTGCCTTTTAAAACTGACAGCCTGATCCCAAAGTACATGTCACCATCATCAGAACTTTCCCTGGGTTTCTTCAGTCAGACTAACATAGGGCTTGATAAGCAGAGTGTCAATGCTGGGCTGAGTTATAACTGGAAACAATCGCTTACTAAAAGCACCAGGCTAGATTTAATCAACATGCAGTATGTACGCAATCTTGATCCGGACAATTTCTTCAGCGTTTACCAAAGTAGTTATGGCAGCCTGAACGATATCGCAAGATCCATCAACACTACTGACCCGCAATACGTAAACAACGACCTGAATCTCACGATCCCTGATGGGACCACCGCATTTATAAGGGATGTGACCAGCGGTTCCCTTACCGCAGACCCCTTGCTGCAACAGCAAGTCAGGAATATAGAAGAACGGCGCAACAGGCTCTCGCAGGACAACCTTATCATATCTTCCAGCTACAACTGGGTGCGCAACAACCGTGAGGGAATCTATGATGAGGACTTTTCACGCATCAGTATCCGGATAGAAGTTGCGGGCAATGTCATCAATGGCCTTGCAAATCTAGCGGGAGTTGATAAGAATAGTGATGGGCGCAGGGAGGTTTTTGGGGTAGAATTTAGCCAGTACGTCAAACCCGAAGTGGATTACATCAAGCACTGGCAGTATGCCAATTCTCACGTGCTGGCCATAAGGGCGTATGGGGGTGTTGCGATCCCCTATGGCAATTCTGACAACATCCCGTTTATACGGTCATTTTTTGCCGGTGGACCTAACGATAATCGTGCCTGGCAGGCCTATGAACTAGGGCCAGGGGCTACTGGTGGGGTAAACGATTTTAATGAGGCAAACATGAAACTAGCCTTTAATGCAGAATATAGATTCCCGCTGGCGGGTGCGTTCAAGGGTGCCGTGTTTGCAGATGCAGGGAATATATGGAACGTGCTGGATAGTGAGGAAGATCCGGCGGCTATATTCAATAGTGCAGACGACCTGGAAGAAATTGCGCTGGGAACGGGTTTTGGAATCCGGTACGACTTTGGGTTTTTTGTACTACGCTTTGATGCGGGATTTAAGACCTACAATCCAGCACGAGCAGAGGGCAGGCGGTGGTTCACCCAGTATAATTTTTCACAGGCAGTTCTAAACGTGGGAATCAACTACCCCTTCTAGAATGAAAGAGATGCTGCAACCAAATTTCATACTTTTGTAAACCATCAAAAAACAGAAACCATGAGTCACAATATCAAACCAGGAGTAGCTACCGGAAATCAAGTCCAAGAAATCTTCAATCACGCCAAGGCAAATGGTTATGCGCTACCAGCCGTTAACGTAGTAGGTAGCAATAGTGTGAATGCCGTGATGGAAACCGCGGCCCAGCTCAACTCACCGGTAATTATCCAGTACTCTAATGGTGGTTCTGTTTTTAATGCAGGTAAAGGGCTGAGCAATGAGGGTCAAATCGCCGCAATTCTAGGCGGTGTGGCAGGTGCTCAACATGTACATACCATGGCCGAGGCTTACGGGGCGACCGTTATCCTGCATACTGACCACTGTGCAAAGAAACTCTTGCCGTGGATTGATGGGCTACTGGATGCTAGTGAATCCCGCTTTCGCGAAAGCGGAAAAAGTCTCTACTCCTCTCACATGATTGACCTGAGTGAGGAGCCGCTAGAAGAGAATATTGAAATTTGCAAGCGATATCTGGAACGCATGTCAAAAATGGACATGACTCTAGAGATCGAGCTGGGCATCACGGGTGGTGAAGAAGACGGTGTGGACAATAGCGACGTGGATGAATCAAAACTTTATACTCAACCAGAAGAGGTTGCCTATGCTTACGAAGAACTTAAAAAGGTGAGCGACCGCTTTACGATAGCGGCGGCCTTTGGAAATGTACACGGTGTCTACAAGCCTGGAAACGTAAAACTTACACCAAAGATTCTTAAGAACTCACAGGAATACGTGACTGAAAAATACGGGGTGGAGCACAACCATATCGACTTTGTATTCCATGGTGGATCTGGTTCTACACTAGAAGAAATAAGAGAGGCTATAGGCTACGGCGTGATCAAGATGAATATTGATACAGATCTACAATGGGCTTTTGCTACTGGAATCAAGGGATATATGGACGCCAATAATGATTACCTACTTTCTCAAATAGGTAATCCTACCGGTGCTGATTCCCCCAACAAGAAATACTACGACCCCAGAAAATGGTTGCGTGTAGGTGAAGAGAGTTTTAAGGCTCGATTGAAGCAGGCGTTTGAGGATCTCAACAACGTGAACACGCTTTAGGAAATAGTTCTTCTACCCAATAATACAAACTTATGTCTTGGTTTAAGAGAGAAAAAAAGGGAATTACAACGCCTACTGAGGCAAAGAAAGACACGCCCAAAGGCCTGTGGTATAAATCCCCCACCGGGAAGATCATAGATACAGAACAACTGCAGAAGAATTTTTACGTAAGTCCAGAGGATGGCTATCACGTGAGAATAGGTAGCAATGAATATTTTGAAATCCTCTTTGACAACAATGAATACAAAGAGCTTAACGCCGGGATGACTTCTAAGGATCCCCTGAAGTTTGAGGATCAAAAGAAATACGTTGATAGACTAAAGACGGCCAAAGAAAAGACGGGATTAAAAGATGCCGTGCGCACGGCCGTAGGTAAAAGTAATGGTAACGACCTAGTGGTAGCCTGCATGGATTTTGCTTTTATAGGCGGTTCCATGGGTAGCGTGGTAGGTGAGAAGATTGCTCGTGCGGCAGACCATTCACTTCAAAACAACATCCCTTTCATGATCATTTCAAAATCTGGTGGGGCGCGCATGATGGAGGCTGCACTATCTCTCATGCAACTGGCAAAAACAAGTTCAAAGCTAGCGCAATTGAGTGACGCAGGGATTCCCTATATCTCGCTGTGTACTGATCCCACGACGGGTGGTACCACGGCGTCGTTTGCTATGCTGGGTGATATCAATATCGGCGAGCCAGGTGCTTTAATCGCCTTTGCAGGACCACGAGTTGTAAGAGATACTACTGGAAAGGAATTACCAGAAGGTTTCCAGACCGCAGAGTTTCTACTAGAAAAAGGGTTTCTCGATTTTATTTGCCCGCGCAATGAGTTGAAGCATAAGGTAAACCTCTATCTAGATTTGATTTTAAATCGTAAAATTGAGGAGTAGACTTTTTTAAGTGCTTGTCAAGGTTATCGTAAGGTGAGGTGGTAAATACGTCTTAATTGACCTAACGCAGACCCATGTTCGGAATCTTTTCCAAAGCCAAAAAAAATAAAATTGCCAAGTATCTAGATAATGATCCGGTTTTTCTAGATGTGAGAACGGCATCAGAATTTCAAAAAGATCACATTGCGGGTTCCATCAACGCACCGGTACACAAACTGGATAATTATATCGACCAACTAGATATCAATAGACCAGTCATGACCTATTGTGCCATGGGAGGGCGCAGCGCCATTGCAGCGAGAAAACTTAAAGCTCGCGGTTTTAAAGTCGTAGATGCGCAAGGTGTGGGCTTTGTACGTAAGTTCATGAATGCGATGGTGGGTTAGATTTTATTTATTCCGAACGCCAGTATATCGTTTACCAGCACTAACGCTGTTGATGTCGATTTCTCAGAAGGATTCTATACGATTGATAAATATGGGGTTTTATTAAATAAACGAGGTAACTATTAATATTGCAATAATCACAATCTACTGCTTAATGTATTGTTTGGAAATTAATTTTTGGATTGATTAATTCAATCTAGCAAATAGGTAATAATTCTTATTTACTTTCCACACAAGGTTGTATTCATTATTAATGGGTCTAGCCTTACGGGCTTTATGAAGATTGTCTCCTGGTTTTCTTGCGCCGTGTCTTTACCTAAACAATATCTATATTTAAACCGATGAAACTAGAATACCACAACATAAGAGATGGCGGTCGCTTTATCATGACTAGTTTTCAATGCGGGCCATCGCTACAACTACTACAGGAACGCGAACTCTACAAAATCGTGTGGTGCCAGTCTGGTACTACTGCCGTTACCGTTGATGGCTATAAAGTAGTTTTAAAAACAAACGAGGTGCTGTTTTGTACTCCTAACAATATCGTTGACATTCCCATCGACAATATGGGACTCATTGCCTATGTCTTTAATCGGGAATTTTACTGCATCCAGCAAAGTGATAGTGAGGTTTCCTGCATGGGTCTATTGTTTTACGGTTCTTCAAATGCGCCGGTAGTAGAACTTAAAGACAAAGAAGTAACCAGTTTTGAAGCAATGTTCACGCTATTTGGGGAAGAATTCAAGACTAGGGATCAAATCCAGGGTGAGATGCTGCGCACGCTTCTTAAACGTATGTTGATCACTTCTACCAGGCTTATCAAGAATAGCCAGCTCAATCCTGAGCTCAAGGCTAAACAAGTGGACCTCATACGGCGGTATAATATTCTGGTAGAGCAACACTTTAGGGTAAAGCATCAAGTGGCAGACTATGCCGAGTTACTTTTCAAGTCCCCTAAAACCCTATCAAATTTCTTCAAAAAGCACGATGCACCCTCGCCCCTCAAGATCATCAACGACCGTATTACTGCCGAGGCAAAAAGATTGCTGCTCTACTCCAGCAAAACGGCCGAAGAAATTGCTTATGATCTAGGTTACGGCGAGCCCAGTCATTTTTCAAAATTCTTTAAAAAACAAACGGGCACATCACCCCTAGCTTTTAGAAAAGCATAAAAGTGCGATGCTGTTCAAGTTCAGGTGTGGTATGGTCCACCTGCCACATAGTACATAATTCCCTATTGTATTTGATACAAATTACGTTGCTTTTCTATTGTTCCGCTTTCGCGAAAGCGGAATTGTCCTACATGGTAATTCTTAAATTATTTCTTAAATAAAATTATATTAGCTGCATAACGTGAGTTATCTCAATTGATTTCGCATACAATTTGTCACTTTTGCTGTCATATCAAGATTTCAACATCATGACAGCTAAATAGTTGTCAGGTTTTCTTTTTTCGGTCTGGATTGAGACCACTTAAATTGTATGCGTGAATTTCAAGGATAACCTATACAAATTTGCCGTAGGTATGAAATGGTTGACTACCGTATTTTGCTTTATTGGGTTGAGTCTTATGGCGCAGGATCCTTTAAAATCTGCACATCAAAATCTAGAAAAAGCTACTACGGCCTCAGATAGTATCAAGGCATATCAAGATCTGGCCTGGTACAGCCAGCGCAGTGCCATAGATTCCAGCTTTATCTTCAACAAGAAGGCTCAATCCATTATAGATAGGATAGGTGATCGCGATGCATCTAATACAAATATTAAAGAACTTGCTGGTTATATCTATAGGTCTGGCGATTACCAGAAAGCTATCGATACTTATATTAAAGCAAAAGAAAAGTACCGGGAGCTTAACGACAGTCTTAACGTAGCTAAGATCGATGCAAATCTAGGCGCGGTTTTCCAAAGTTATTCCCAGCCTGAAAAGGCAATGACATCTTACATTGACGCCTTGAGCTTTTTTGAAACGGACACGAGGTATCGCGAGATTACTGCTCAAACTCATGGTAATATAGGTGTGCTCTATAAATCCCTAGGTAGTCTAGAGGAGGCTATAAGTTCCTATAAGCAAGCAGAATCCATACTGGACAAAGGCAACAACACTATTGCAAGATCTAATGTCAAATTAAATCTGGGCGGTGCACATGTTCAAATGGAGGACTATGAAAAAGGTAAGACCTACCTAGAGGAGGCCCTAGAACTCATAGCCGGGTCCAATAACCTGACGACACTTGCTGCGGTCAACCATAATCTGGGCACCATCGATTTAAAGCAAGGCAACTACCCCCGCGCACAAAACTATTTTGAAGAAGCGCTGCGATTGAAGCTAGCTCTGGGCAATATGAATGAGGCAGCCACATCCATCGTGAGCCTGTCTAAAACAAAGGTGGAAAGAGGGCTCTATGACGATGCTCTAGTAGACTTGAAAACCGCCCTTTCAATATTTGAGGAGAATCATGACACAGAACGTATTCTAGAAACCTATCCTGCCATAAGCGCCACATTTATATATCTCAAGCAAAGTGACAGCGCTTTTGACTACCTAGAAAGATACACTCGCCTTACCGGCGACAAGGCTAGAAAAGAGGCCCTAGTGATTTCAACAGATCTGGACAAAAAATACAATACTGAAAAAAAGGACAGACTCCTTGCAGAACAGGAGACAATACTGCTCAAAAACAGACTTGAGGCCGGCAAGCGTCGTACCATGCTGTGGATGCTATCGCTGGGCCTGCTGGCGACCATTCTATTTATTTTCCTCTTGTACCGCCAGCAAAAATTAAAGACCCGCCAGTATGAACAGGAACAGAGATTAAAAGCCGCTCAAGCAACGCTCCACACCCAAAACCGGCTGCAGGAACAGCGACTTAGGATATCGCGGGATCTACATGACAATATAGGATCTCAACTCACCTTTCTCATTTCCTCACTAGACAGTTTAAAATATGCTAGGAACATAAGCGCAGATAAAATCAACAGTAAGCTGGCAGACCTGAGTGTTTTTACACGCACGACGATAGGTGAACTACGTGATACGATCTGGGCCATGAACAAGGGTAACTTGTCCATTAACGATTTAAGAGAAAGGTTGATTTCCCATTCCAGTAGCGCATCTCACACAGGCATCGCCCTTCAAGTGGAATTTAAAGAATCGGTCGATATGAATTACGTATTCAATGCAGTAGATGGAATGCATATTTTTAGAATCATTCAAGAGGCCGTCAATAATTCCTACAAACACGCTCAAGCAGATCAGGTACGTGTAAGGCTTGATTTAACTCATAATGGTGATCTCGTGATCAACGTAGAAGATAATGGAGAGGGCTTCATACAGGATCAGGATTACCAGAGCAATGGATTAAAAAACATGAGAGAAAGAGCTGCGGCCTTGAATAGTGAGATCTTTATTAAATCCTCGCCTGGAGAAGGTACCCTGGTAAGCCTTATAGTGCCTATTTAAAAAAATCAATACAAAGATAAATCCCTTCATTGCACTTGCCGTATGCATCATTAGGTCCCGACTGGATTGTCACCTAGTTCCTAGATCAGATTGTTCCTTCTGGCCTTCTGGACGGCTTCCATCTTAGAATGCACCTGCAATTTTTTATAAATGTTTTCAATATGTTTGCGCACCGTACTGGGAGACAAAAATAGGTTTGCGGCAATTTTAGTATAGCTCAACCCTTTTCCCAGTTGTTCAAGAACCTCCTGCTCCCGGCTGGTCAGGCTAAAATCTTCTGGCGCCGCGTGTACTGCCGTGGGATTGCGTAACAATTTCAGGGTTTTAAGCGCAATGACTGGCGTCATGGCCGCGCCACCTTCCATCGTCTCGATAATTCCGTTCTTTAGGCTTTGTGGATTTACGTCTTTTAATAAGTAACCATCTGCACCAGCCTGTATGGCTTTAAAGATCAAGTCGTCATTGTCAAAAACTGTGAGCATGATGATCTTGATTTGAGGAAATCTACTTTTTATAGCCGCGGTAGCCACCACCCCGTCCATGATAGGCATTTCGATATCCATGAGCAATACATCCACATGGTTGTTCTGCTCTAGTTTATCAAGACAGTCCGCACCGTGTACTGCCGTGAATCGCAAATCAAACTCTTCAAAGAATGACAGCTTTTCAACAGTTGCTTGAGTAAGAAATGTATTGTCATCGATAATCCCGTAACGTATGTTCATGTGGTCCATAATTTTCTAAGTGTATGAATACCAGAACTGCACATTCTGGCCATCATAATCCCCTGTGTTTCTCTTTTGCCATACAGTTGTGGATTTAAAAAACTACTCCATCTGGTTATATCGTTATCTAGTTCATACCTCATCATCTCTCCTACAGATTGTCTCTCACCCGCCATAGTTTCTGCTAGTTTTTGAACTCTTCTCATTTCTTTGAACAGGTGATTTTGTCTAGATTTAAAACGTATTTCCAGCGAGTAAAACATTATTGCAAAACACGTTATTATCAGACCACCTGCAATTAGCATTTTGAGTAGTATCTCTTATACTGAATATTCATCTCCATGTGGTATGTTCTATAAAAATATGGCTTTTATGAATTAGTTCTCATCAAGATCTGGCGGCCTAAGATTCACTTTTTGTATGTAAAGATTTGCCAGCCCTAGATTACAAAACTCGGCATGGAATACGATACTGGTAATAAGGCAATTGACTTAGATATGTTTAGAATGGTGGGTAATTACGCTTTCGCGAAAGCGGAATAAAAGAATCTGACGCTACCCTAATTTGAAGTCACCATCGTAATTCCAGATTTCTAGCTGCTCTCGGCGGGTAGGTCCTGTATAGTAACTGGATTTTTAGGTACAAAACGATTCAATTCATTCACGAGTCTTTCTACAGAACTAGGCTCAATCGCCGAGATATCAAATTCATAGATTCCCGCACCGCGTACGATGGAGAGTTTTCCATCCTGAATGCTGAAACGACTCATATGAATGCTTTTAAAATCCATCTTTTTGCCGCCCAGCTTGAGTAAAAAGGAATCTGAAGATCTAACCGAAAAGTAATTTTTAGACTTCATGGAGTACATGATATAATAAATTACAGCCATGCCCAATAGTACTAAATAAATGACGCGCAGTAAGTTAGGCATGCCTTCATAAATCATAAAAAATTGATGTAGGGCCAAAAACGGCATTACTATCAAGAACTGGAGCCATCTGGGATAATGACCGTAACGTGTATTATAAAACCTGATGGTGTCCATTGAACTAATCTTTATAGGTACGGTATTCATTACGCACCGCTTTAAATATAGTCAAGATCAGTAAATTAAACAATTATAACATTCCCCTAGCCTTGATCTCCAGATATTTGTTAATGGTGTTGATGGTAAGATCTTGAGGTCGGGTTAAAATGGTCTGTATTCCATATTTGTTGAGCTCATTCACGATCAGCTTCTTTTCATAAATGAACTTTTGGGCGATGGTCTGTTCAAAAATGGCCCTGGTATCCTGAGCTTCTTCCTTTACCATCTCATGCAATTCAGTATTCTTGAAAAAGATGACCACAAGCAAGTGATTTTTTGCAATAGCTTGTAGGTAGGGCAGTTGCCTGTGCAATGCGTCCAGCGTTTCAAAATTGCTGTAGAGCAACAACAGGCTGCGCTGAGTGATTTTTCTTTTGATATCCACATATAATCGCCCGTAATCACTTTCCTTAAAGTCTGTATCCAGGTTATAAAGCGTCTCCAGTATCAGGTTCATCTGTGAACTGCGTTTTTGAGCCTGCACTTGATTTGATAATCTATCAGAAAAAGCAAACATCCCCGCTTTATCACCTTTTTTGAGCGCAATATTTGAAATTACTAGAGTTGAATTGATCGCATAGTCCAGAAGTTTCAATCCCTCAAAAGGCATTTTCATTACTCTACCCTTATCGATAACAGAATAAACCGGTTGCGACTTTTCATCCTGAAATTGATTGAGCATAAGCTGATTACGTTTTGCAGTCGCTTTCCAGTTGATGTTGCGCACGTCATCGCCTTGAACATAATCCTTAATTTGTTCAAATTCCATGGTGTGTCCCAGCCGCCGGATTTTTTTCATACCGTAACTACGCAGCCTGTTTGAAAAAGCAATCAACTCGTATTTGCGCATTTGAAGGAAAGACGGATAGTTAGGAGTCATCGCTCCCATATCAAAAACGTAATTACGACTAACTAACCCTAGAAAAGTGCTTGCATAAACATTGAGCGACCCAAAATGGTATTCACCCCTTTCCACGGGCCTAATGGTATAATTAAACTCACGTCGCGAGCCACTTCCCAGCGGTGCAGTTATTTCAAAATCACGCTTTTGAAATTGTACGGGTAACTCGTCGATTATAAAAAGATAACTTTTAAAAGGATACCGATTTGTAACGGTCAGACCTACGGGATTTTCATCCCCATTTGATAATTTTTCAGGCAGGCTACGCTGGGCTATGATACCTTTTGAGGTCTTAAATAGCAGTATCAGGTCCACCAGTACAAGCGATAGTAAAAAATAGGTCAGGAATTTGAGATAACCCAGCCATGTTGGGAAAACAAATGCAACCACAAATAGTAGCACTACCGCTATGAGCAGCTGGAAAAATCGCTTTGAGAAATAAAGACTTTTGAAAAAGCGTTTCACTATCTGGGAATCTCTATGGTCTCTATAATCTGATCTATGGCTCTGGCAGGGGTGAATCCTTCCATTTCACGTTCTGGAGTAAGTATGATCCGGTGGTGCAGTACAGACTTTGCAATGTATTTAATATCATCTGGGGTGACAAAATCCCTACCCATCATTGCCGCATATGCTTTTGATCCATTCATGATGGCAATACTCGCACGTGGTGATGCACCCAGGTACAGGTTTGCATTTGCCCGGGTATTCATAGTGATTTGAGCGATATATTTAATTAGATTATCCTCTATTAAGATCATCCTTACCGTGTTCTGGTAAGTGACTATTTGTTCTGCGGTTAGAATAGCCTCCACTAGTGATTCAGGATCTGCGTTTTTGCGATGGTGGTTGCCTTCCAGTATCTTGATTTCTTCATCAAGATCGGGATAGCCTACTTCTATTTTGAATAAGAATCGGTCTAATTGTGCTTCTGGTAGGCGGTAGGTCCCTTCTTGTTCTACCGGATTTTGTGTGGCAAAAACCAAAAAAGGTGCATTGAGAGCATACTCAGTTCCGTCGATGGTCACTTGACCCTCTGCCATTGCCTCAAACAACGCTGCTTGTGTTTTTGCAGGGGCGCGGTTGATCTCATCAATTAAAATAATATTAGAAAATATAGGACCTGCCTTGAATTCAAACTCGTTGTTCTTCATGGAAAAAATGGAGGTTCCAAGTATATCACTAGGCATCAAGTCTGGAGTAAACTGGATCCTTGAAAAATCAACCTGTAGTGTTTTGGCAAGCAGTTTTGCCGTGACTGTTTTTGCCACTCCTGGGACACCCTCAATAAGAGAGTGACCATTTGCCAGAATACTCACAATCAAGAGATCAATCATCGCTTCCTGACCTACAATTACCTTGCGCAACTCATTTTTAACCTTGGCAATGGCTTCAGAAAGATTACCTAAGTCGATTCTGTTTTCAAATTGCAGTTGATCTACAGTTGTATTTATAGAACGCTCTTCTTGCTCTACTGTAGCTCGCAGTCCATCATTACCCTGCGCATCTTCTACGGGAAGTCGTGAGGCATCCCCTGGTTGAATAATGTGCTGTTCCTGGGCTGGAATTGCGGGTTTTTCTTGAGACTCTTTGGTTTTATTATCTTGATCTTCCATTCTAGTTGTGTTTAAAGAAGTTGTTAATCTTCTTATTCAGTTCTTTAAGTTCGTAGTCGTTGTGCATGGGCTTACCACGTAGACTATTGATGTAGTCAATTAAATCCTTGACCTTTTGGGGTTCCTGTCCAGACTTTAAAATAAGCCGCTGTATAAATTCTTGATCTAGCGTTGAGGTATCTAGAAAATACTGAGACCTAAATCGTTCCAGCAAATAGTTTATTTTCTTGAGAATAATACCGGTATAGTCGCTTGCCTGAAAATATAGATTACCTATAGTCCTTGTAAAATCAATGGTGCTGTTCTCAAGAGGAGTAACAACTGGAACAATGCGCTGCCTTCTTTTACTCATAAAAATCATATAAATCAGGATACCCAGGATAGCTATGAAATAGGCCCACTTAAGGGCCGGTTGCGATAACACAAAGCGTAATGGAGAGCTTACCACCTTACGACCGGATTTACCGTAGTCATCCCAATAAACCTTATCTGCCGTGAGATAAGAAAGGGATTCTACAGCGTATTGCTGTTTCCCGCCCAGTAGGTAATAATTAGTAAAAGCAATGGGGTTCAAGCAAAAGTAGATGCTGCCATCCCCTACCTCAACTTCTACAAAATTGACTTGCGGCACCTCACGAGTCAACCGCTTCTCTTCCTTACTGGGAGCTTCTTCAACACCCCCTACTTCTTGATCGTATCTGTGGTCCAGACCTTCTACCTTTTTCAGCTCATCCTTTTCCTTTTGGGTCAGATTTGTGTCGATAAAATCCTGAACAAAGTTCTTGTTGGGTTCAAATGCCAGCACCTCACCCAGCACCTTGGTGCGCAGGGTATCATAGGATTCAAAGTAATTGTACTCACTTGCCCTAGTATAGACATAACTGCGATCCTTAAATCCAGGATTCACTAACCTGGTCCTTATGGTATCCTGCTCATTGTAATTGTAGTAGCTTCCTGAGACGCTCTTCAGTTCAAGCGTATCAGCTAGTTTACCGTAAGCACTATTGCTGGCTATAAACACCTGATTGCCCCGTCCTGCAAACTCAAGGAGGTATTTTGCCTCCACCTCGTCAAAGGTCAGATAGTTGTTGATGAAAATGTACGCAGCCCCAGTGACGGAATCGTTCTTGCGTAAAAAGTCCAACGGAACCTCTTCTACTTGGATGATTTCGCTGTCTGGCAACATATCATCTAACTGGTCGTACAGAACATAGGAGCCAAAGGGTATTTTACTCCCACTAGTGTAACTATAACTCCAGTCCAGCGGTCTAGGCCTGGTACTTTCCATTACCAGCAGCAATACCAGCACTAGCGCCGCAATAGTAAGTATGATCTTTCCCCTCCTATCCATTATGCTGTTGCATTATTTAAGGTGGCAAATGTTTTACTAGCCCGGTCAAAACCTTTTTCATCCAGCTGGAACTCGCCGTACCAGATATGATCATATAGGTAGGAAGCCTTTTTAAATTGGGCTTTTAAACCAGCATCTTTAATCTCTCGATAATAATCTGCATTTGACTTTTTGAAATCCCAGGTTATGGCTTCTCTTGAACTTAGGATCTTAAGCGATTCCAGGTAAAGGTATCTCACCGCACTGCGGTAATCTCCACTTGCCACACTATCCTTTATGAACTGATCCAGGTCGATCTGGTCTATGTGGGTATCGTCAATCTTTACTTGTGCGGTAGTCGCTGGAGTGCGACCCAGCAACCTGGAGGGTGCCTCGTTACTCAACAGCTTAATCAAGAAATACAATGCAATCCCGCCTATGATGATATAGATGCCGTAAGTAAGCACCTCAGTCCAGAAAGGGCTCAATTTAATGCCGAATATATCTTCCAACCAGTCAAAAAAGCCGCCCAGCAATCTAGACATGAAGTTATCTGACTCATCTGCCGTCTTGATGTAGTTAAAATCGTTACTGGTATATTGTTCTCTCAGGTCTTCTATGGGTTGTACCGCTACTTCCCGTACGTCATAATCTCTTCCCAGCGTGTCGGTAATCTCTCGTGGACGTTCCTCTATATTGGGAATGAGATCTTGTAGGGATTGCGCTTTCGCGAAAGCGGAACACATTAAAAGCATAAAAAGCAAATACCTCATACCGCAGTTTCACCCAGTTTACTGATGCGTGTGTGGAGATAGGTATTGTACTTGCTCTCGTGCAGGTTGAAGTATAAAAAGGCGTTGACCGTCTGAGAAAGTGCTTGTGAAAACATGGCGAGAACGCACAATAGCGTCAGTAAAATAACCAGTAGGATCTGACTGGTTACATCACCTACAATACCACCATTTTCCTGAACTGTATGGAATATTACCACACCAGAAACTATTGCGGGAACAATACTTAATGCATAAAGGCCCAGTTGTATGAGCAGGCCCAGAACAAAGTTTACTCCTATGGCTCGCCATATGTTTGAAAATAACAACGTCATCGTTTCTTCAAGGGCCTGGAAAATATTGAGATGGTTATTGTGCACATAGGAGAATACCGCCATGCTTATCCAGGCATTGAACGCAAACCCAATGACTAGTGTCACTATTGAACCCAGAATGGGTATAAATGCTAGCATGAGCTGTATAATAAAGTAAATTACATACAACACCACCGCCACTAGTGCCATAAGAAACAATCCCCCTAGTTTACTGGTGGTCTTGCTCCATACTTGCTTGCGGGGCAAGTTGTTACGCTTTTCTATCTCATAAATGCTTACATAACTACTGGAAAGACCATAATTGATTAAGGTTGCAATCAAGAAGATGATGATGAACAAAATAATCCCAAAACCGGCTATCATAGTCGCGACTTCATCTGGGTTTTGTGCATAGCCATCAACGACACCGTTTGCAAACACCTCAGTAAAACCTATTACCATCATATAGGATGTTATGATGAATAGGATTACAAATATGCCGTTATAAGCAATAAAACTACGGAAGATTCCCGCCATGTTCACTTTTAGGAATTTAAAATAAGCAGTTATGATACCGCCAAAATCCCTGCGCAATCTAGGTTCTACGTAATAGCTCATGTTTGTTTCTCAAATAAAGTGGGTAGCATACATAGTACCCTAGGATAAGTAGCGCACTAAGCGACAAGATGGAATATTTAATAATACCGGGCATGGTGGCATGGCGTGTAACAAATCCTTCTATAAATCCTGCAACAATAAACAAGGGGATGGTGCTAACGATAATTTTGATGCCATTTTTTGCTCCCCTGATAAAGGAAATACGCCGGGCATAGGTCTTAGGAAATAATATGGCGTTGCCCAGGATCATGCCCGCGGCACCGCATATGACTATAATGGATAATTCAATCGTACCGTGCAACATGATGACGCTCCACGACTCCAGCGCGACATTCTCATTTGCAAACATCCCAAAAAAGGCACCTACCATAATCCCATTGCTGAATAGTATGTAAGATGCGCCGATCGACGTGAGCAAACCAGCAGCAAAACAAATCATCCCTACTCGTATGTTATTGATCGTGATCCAGGCAAACATTCCAAAGGCGCCGTCCTGTTGATATACTCCTGTGGGATTGCCTTCTTTTATATTTTCCAGCGTCATATTAACGTAGGCATCTCCCAGGATCAACCTGACAAATGAATCATCGTAGTGCGTACTTAACGCCCCTATAGCTACAGCACATATAAAAATCAAAAAGGCATAGCCCAGGGTCTTAAGATGGTTTGAAAAGAATAATGGGAAGTCGTGGGTAAAAAAGCGTAGGATCTGGGAGCCACTTTGTTTCTTGTTTACGTAAATCTTTTGGTGGGCCTGGCTGGCAAGTGAGTTGAGGTAACTTAATGTTTTACTCGACTGGAAGTAGGTCTGTGCGTAGGCAAGATCATTAGTAAGCTGGATATAGAGCCCCGCAAGACGGTCGGGGTCTATATTTGCACCCGAATCCAGCGCCTTTTCAAAAGCGATCCATTTATCCTTATTTTGCTTGACAAAAGCCGCTTCCCGCACCAGCTAGTTTTTATGCTAAGATAACTACAAGAATGACTACGACAAATACCGCCGTACCCACCGCCCAGAACGTCAACATTGATTACAACATCGCTAGTGTAGGCTACAGGATCACCGCATTTCTCATCGACTTACTCATAATCTTTATCTATATTATAGCCGTGGAATATCTGGGTATGGGTTTTGCCCAGATATTTTCAGATAATAATGCTTTTGGCTTATCGCAGTTGCTCTTGCTGCCCATATTTTTCTACAGTCTGTTTTTCAACATAATTTTTCAAGGTAGGACACCTGGTAAATTCATTATGAAGATGCGACTGGTAAAAGTCGATGGGTCGCCCGCTGCATGGTCTGACTACCTGGTGACCTGGGTACTGCGTCTTATTGACATCTGGGGGACTAATGGGGGAGCCGGTATAATTTCAATGATCTTTACTGCAAAAACACAACGACTAGGCGACGCCGCCGCAAATACCATCGTCATTGATTACCGTAAAAAAACCAAGGTAAGCCACACCATACTGGAGGATGTTGAGGAGCATTATGAACCGCAGTTTCTCAATGTAAATCTGCTTACAGATCATGATATCAACGAGATCAAGGAGATCTACCGCCTGGCGGGTGAGTCCCGTGACTACGCAACGCTACACCTGTTACGCAATAAGGTGGCGGGTATATTGAACATCAATACTGAGATGAGGGATCCCCAATTCCTGAGAACCGTTCTCAAGGACTATTCATACCTGACCCAGGGACGATGAATTTTATTGACATCATAGACTTACTGGGAACGATAGCTTTTGCGGTGTCTGGCGCGACCGCTGCTTTCAACAAGAAACTGGATCCCTTTGGGGTGGTCATACTGGCATTTGTGACTGCCGCTGGCGGTGGTACGCTGCGGGACATTCTTATAGGCGTCAATCCCGTGTCCTGGATGCTCAATATGGATCTGGTCTATACCATACTGGTATGTGTGGCTCTCAGTTTTTTACTCAGGAAACATTTGCTCAAGCTTAATAAGACCCTGTTTTTATTTGATGCCATCGGTATTGGGCTGTATACCGTTGTGGGACTGGAAATGGGACTGGTCGCCGGTTTGCATCCATTGATCTGCATCACGCTTGGGTGCATTACTGCCTGTTTTGGCGGTGTATTGCGCGATGTGTTGGTTAACGAGATTCCGGTGATCTTCCGTAAGAACATTTATGCTAGTGCCTGCATACTAGGCGGTGGTGTTTACTTTTTACTGCAAGAAGCTGGGTTTTCAGATCAGATCGTGTTTTCTGGTGCTGCAATTACGGTGATTACGATACGCATACTTGCGGTTGTTTTTAAGATACGCCTACCTAATCCCTATTAGAACATTTAGAAAGAGCGCAGTACTTACTCTTCTAAATAGCTGTAGGGTAGTAGATTGTTAGAAGGATTCTACTAATTATTTATGTAACAGAGGCTAATCCGGGCGTGACCACACCACTATGTGGCGGGTCGGGCTCTACGTTACAACTCCTCACTCGTTCCTCGCTGCGGGGTTTTCACTACGATCCCTCACGCTAGTTAAGGAAGTAATGAAAATACAAAATCCAATTAAGAAATTCAGATGATTAAAGACTTTAAGTCATGACAACCACAGGTAAAAAGCGTTAGGGATAGTAGAGGAAATCCTTTTGTGAGGAACGAGCCAAAAGATTGCAACGCATAGCCCGACCCCGAGAGCATGAGGGGTAACGCACCTCATGAAAACTATCTTCCACTCATTCTATTATTCTAGCGGACTGTTCAAATTGAACTGGTCGCGTTAGTCCAACTGCTCATCTTCATCCTCAAATAGCGCCTTGAGCTCTGTCGCATCGCTAGCCTTGAGTTTGCCAGCTAGTACGAGGCTTAACTGTTTGCGGCGCAGGGCTGCCTCAAAACGTTTTTTCTCTACCTCGGTTTCAGGTTTTATGGCAGGAATCTCGATGGGCCGGCCCGTATCATCCACGGCAACAAAGGAATATATTGCTTGGTTTGCCTTGGTACGTTGTCCGCTCTCACGGTCCTCTACCCATACGTCCATATAGACCTCCATGGAGGTTTTGAATGCTCGTGTGACCTGTGCCTCTATCGTAACTACGCTTCCCAGGGGAACTGATCTATTGAAAGCCACGTTGTTTACTGATGCGGTAACCACGATTCTCCTGCTGTGACGACGCGCGGCAATACTGGCAGCACGATCCATACGTGCCAGCAATTCCCCACCGAATAGGTTGTTAAGCGGGTTAGTCTCACTAGGCAAGACCATATCAGTAACCGTAGTGAAGGACTCTGATGGCGTTTTAACGTCCATGATTGTGTTTTGTGCAAAGTTACTTTTGACGGTAGGGAGTGGTTGACCTTTGGGATAATTTTAGCCAGATATATGCAACAAAAAAACCCACAGTTTCCTGTGGGTTTTAATGATTTGACTATTTGATGCCTTTACTATTGATCAAGTTTCTAGATTAATCGCAGTAAAGGGCAATCTTATTTAAATAGACCTATAGTATAGAGCAATCTAGTCCAGCTCATTACCATCTTTATCCTTGAACTTATATTCCAGATAGGTGTAGGCATCTCTAGGTAACACCTTGATCCATTTTTTATGTTTCATGAACCACTTTGATCGTACTGAGGGGTATCCCTTAGTAATAAATGCGGCAACAAACGGATGAGCATGCAGGGTTACTTTTTTCAAACCTGCCTTCATATGACGTTCCAGTTCTTCATTGATTTTCTGGATGATCACTATAGGCGCCTGAATCTCGCCACCATTGTTGTTGTCAGGATTCTCTTCCCGAGTCTTGATGTTCATCTCCTGCCGTACTCTTTGCCTAGTTATCTGGATCAGACCAAACTTACTGGGTGGAAGTATTTTATGTTTTGCGCGATCATCTGCCATTTCATCCCGCATGTGCTCGTAGAGCTTCTTGCGGTTATCGGCAAGTCTCAAATCGATGAAATCGACTACAATGATACCACCCATGTCCCGCAATCTTAATTGTCTCGCTACTTCACTCGCGGCAATTAGATTAGTTTCAAGTGCGGTCTCTTCCTGACTATCTGCCTTGTTAGACCTGTTGCCAGAATTTACATCGACTACGTGCATGGCCTCAGTATGTTCAATCACCAGATAGGCACCCTTACTCATGGATACCGTGCGACCAAAGGAGGTCTTGATCTGTCTCTCGATCCCATATTTCTCAAAGACGGGAACTTTTGAGTTGTGACACTTTACAATATTTTCCTTGTGAGGTGCGATGGTTTTTAAGTAGTCCTTGATCTCATCACAGACTTCTTGATCGTCCACGATAATGGAGGTGTAACTATCGTTGAAAACATCCCGCATCAATGAATTGGTGCGGCTCAACTCTGTCATGACCTTGGTGGGATATTGTGGGTTCTGTAATTTTTCACACATGGCCTCCCAGCGGTCAATCAGGTTTTGCAGGTCTTGATCTAGTTCTGCTACTAGTTTATCCTTTGCTACGGTACGTACTATTACTCCAAAACCTTCTGGCTTAATACTTTTTACCAACCGTTTCAATCTACTTTTCTCTTCCCTATCCTCAATTTTTTGGGATATTGAAATACGGGAGGAAAATGGTACCAAAACCACATACCTACCAGGCAAGCTCAGCTCTGCACTAAGTCGGGGTCCTTTTGTAGAAATGGGTTCTTTAACTACCTGGACCAGTACGGGTTGATTAGGCGTGACCACTTTTTCAATGGCGCCGTGTTTTTCCAGTTCGGTTTCAGGTTTAATGTCTTTAAGCTTGTAGTTCTTGCGCCTACCGCTTATGATCTGTTTGGTAAATTTGAGTTGGGTGAGGTAGTTGACTCCCAGGTCGTGATAGTGTAGGAAACCATCTTTGGTATAGCCTACATCTACAAAAGATGCATTGAGTCCAGAAAGGACTTTTTTAGTCTTTGCAATAAAAATATCACTAACTGCAAACTTGTTCTCCTCCTCATCCTGGTGGAGCTCGACAAGCCGCCCATTACGGGTCAGGGCATAATCGATTTTTGTAGCACCGGAACGGATAATGATTTCCTTATCCATAATTCCTGTTTTATGTCATGGCAGCTATGGCCACGACTAGTTTACATGATTAATTATGGGCGTGATGCCCATAAATCCAACGGACCATCCATAGTGGTCCTATTTCAAAGAACGTTTAAAAAAGAAAAAGTAGTGCTAGACTACTTTTTCTTCTTGTGACGGTTAGCACGACGACGTTTTTTACGTTTGTGCGTTGCTACCTTATGTCTTTTTCTTTTTTTACCGCTGGGCATATCTCTTATATTTTTACTTTACTTGAACTTTATTTTTTACGCCGTCCACAAATACTTTGGCTGGCTTAAATGATGGTATGTTGTGCGCAGGAATCTTGATCGTGGTATTCTTGGAAATATTGCGACCTGTTTTTTCTGCTCTTGTTTTTACTACAAAACTACCGAATCCCCTGAGGTAAACGTTCTCCCCTTCTTCAAGAGAACCCTTTACTTCATTCATAAAAGACTCAACAGTTGCTTGAACATCGGCTTTTTCCATTCCCAGTTTATCTGAGATTTTGGCTACGATATCGGCTTTAGTCATGTTTGATTAAAAATTAATTTGTTGCTCTGTTAAACAGCCTGCAAATATACTGTTTTTACGCAAACTACAGATTGCTAACCTTTTAAAATTTAATTAGATATATCTTGCGTTTATTCACCGTCTTGCGCATGAATTTTTCAAGGTCTATAACTGATTGGTATCAAGAGAACTCGAGGCAGCTGCCTTGGCGTGATACCCGTGACCCCTATCCCATATGGCTTAGTGAGGTAATCCTCCAGCAAACCAGGGTAGTGCAGGGATTGCCATATTTCAACAGGTTTTATAACCGCTTTCCCACCGTGGTTGACCTTGCAAATGCGCCGCAGGAAGAGGTGATCAAATTGTGGCAGGGACTGGGTTACTACTCGAGGGCACGCAACCTACATGCTGCTGCACAACAGATACGTGACGAGGGCGGGAAATTTCCAGATACCTATAAGTCACTACTCCACTTAAGGGGTGTAGGTGAATACACCGCTGCGGCGATAGCCAGCTTTGCCTACGGGGAACGCGTCGCCGTGGTTGATGGAAACGTATACCGGGTCCTGTCCAGGGTCTATGGGATTTCCACACCTATCAACAGCAGCCCAGGTGTGAAAGAGTTCAAGACGATCGCGGCACGGTTGATAAAGGAAGCGGTTGATCCCGCCATGCACAATCAGGCAATCATGGAACTAGGAGCGTTGCAGTGTACGCCTAGAAATCCCAGATGTACCAGTTGCCCCCTACAACAGGATTGCGTAGCATTTGCTAGTGATACGGCGGATCAATTGCCCGTAAAGATCAAGAAAGTCCAGGTAAAAAGCGTTCATTACCACTACCTGGTGGCCCAGACACCTAGTGGTAAAACCCTACTTACCCAGCGCCCAGAGAGTGGTATCTGGGCGGGTCTTTATGAATTTCCCAATGTAGAATCCTCTGGAGCATTGATGCCATTTGAACTTGTTGAGAGCATTGCTTTTAAAAATGTTTTTGAAGGATTACGCTTTCGCGAAAGCGTATACAATCAAGAGCCCATCATCCATAAATTGTCCCATCGTAAAATCCATGCTTATTTCTGGGTCATCTCACTACAGGATGAATTGCCCGGTGGCGTTGAGATTAAGGAAGCCTACAAAAAGCCGATGTCAAAATTGATGCAGAATTTCATGCAGGAATACTGGAAGCTTAATTAATCCCTGTTTAGCTCGTGGATCTACTAACTCCGTTTTAACTAAAGGGTAGATAGCTATCTTTGCCACATATAAACCATTCAAATCAATATCATGGCAGGAACAGTTAACAAGGTGATTCTCATAGGACATACGGGAGACGCGGTAAAGATGAAATATTTTGAGGGAGGCAATTGTATAGGTCGCTTTCCCGTCGCGACAAACGAGGACTATGTAAATCGCACAACGGGCGAGCGGGTGTCAAATACAGAATGGCACAATTGCGTTGTTAGGAACAAGGCCGCCGAGGTTTGTGAAAAGTACCTGAACAAAGGTGATAAAGTCTATATTGAAGGGCGCATCAAGAGCCGACAATGGACTACAGACGAGGGGCAACAACGCTATACTACAGAGATCCAGGTACAGGAATTTACTTTTCTTACTCCAAAGAATGAGACCGGCACAAACTCACAGTCATCAAATCAGGGCAATCATGCCGCCACGCACGGCGACCAAAATCCCACAACTGCGGCACGACCACAGCAGGTATCACAACCAAATGTTGATCCGGGCGACGATCTACCCTTCTAGAAACCATCTTCTCAAGTGGATCTCGACCCCTTACTCAGTCTTAATTTTTTCTTGCTTTCCAGCCAGGCAATGACCATTTATGTGATGGTTTTCATACTGTTACTGGTTTGTAGTGCCCTAATAAGCGGCGCCGAAGTGGCTCTATTTTCCTTAAGCAATACTGAACTGGAGGGGGACCAGCCCGATTTCCCCCGTCAGGGTCTTGTGGCAAAACTACTGGAACGCCCCAAAAAGCTACTGGCAACCATATTGATTGCAAATAATGCCATCAATATTACCTCTGTGCTCATATTTGGATTGCTGTCTGAGGTTTGGTTTGATGGTCTTGAACCCATATCGCTCAACTTGGGCTTTGAATTGAACCTCGATTTACGGTTCATCCTCGAGGTGGTGGTCGTCACTTTTTTGATTCTATTGTTTGGTGAGATTTTTCCAAAAGTTTATGCTAACAGAAACCCGATGGGCTTTGCAAACTTTATGTCCATACCGCTCAACGTACTCGATAAAGCCTTCAGTTTTTTGAGTTTGCCCATGCGATTTGTGACGCTAAAAATTCATGATCGATTAGGAACCAAGAAAAGTAACATGACGGTTTCTCAATTATCACAAGCACTGGAGTTGACCGATGAAAATGAGACGACAGATGAGGAGCAGCAACTGCTGCAGGGCATTGTAAGTTTTGGTAATACAGATACAAAGAATGTGATGCGCAATAGGACGGACGTATTTGCCCTGGATGAATCACTTACGTTTGTCGAGATTGTACCGCTGGTAATAGAAAATGGATATTCCAGGATTCCGGTCTACAAGGAAAGTATTGACAACATTACCGGTATTCTTTATATTAAGGACTTATTGCCGTTCCTGGACCGTAAAAATTATGAATGGAATCTTTTATTAAGAGAAGCCTACTTTGTGCCTGAAAATAAAAAACTAGATGACCTACTACAGGAGTTTCAAGAACAGAAGAAGCACCTCGCGATAGTGGTTGATGAGTATGGAGGAACTAGTGGATTGATTAGTATGGAGGATATCATTGAAGAAATTGTAGGTGATATAAGTGACGAGTTTGATGAAGAAGACCTGGTTTACTCAAAACTGGATGATAGCAACTACATTTTTGAAGGTAAGACACCGCTCAAGGATTTTTACCGTGTCACCGATCTTGAGGAACTTACAATGGAAGCATTTGAAGACGCAAAAGGTGAATCTGAAACCCTGGCTGGTTTTTTACTGGAACAAACCGGTAGTTTCCCACGTAAACTGGATAAAATAATCTTCCAAGACATAACGTTCTTGATTGAGGTTATGGACAAAAAAAGAATTAAACAGATCAAATGCACCCTTTCTTGAAATCATTAGTCCTGCTGGTTGTTGTATCCATGTTGTGTAGTTGCGAAGAGCATGTCATACTTCCTAAACCAGGCGGCGAGCTGGCCTTGAATTTCAAGACACAGGAGTACAAACCCGTCACCCATACGTCATGTAACTATTCATTCAGCGCAAATACTGTGGCGAGAATTGTTGCTGCTAGTGATTGTAGCTTGAAGATTGAATACCCCGATCAAAAAGCTACCATTTTTATGTCCTATAGGCCCGTTCAAGATAACTTGAGGGAATTATTGATCGATGGGCAAAAACTATCCTATGGTCATAATCGCAAGGCAGATGTTATATCTGACTACCCATTTAGTAACCCCGCCAGTAGTGCCTATGGAATGATGTATGAAGTTGAGGGAGATGCAGCGTCAAACGCACAATTTTATGTGACTGATAGCCTCAATCATTTTCTTACCGCTTCACTTTATTTCAATACCGTACCTAATTATGACAGTATATTTCCAGCGGTTAACTATGTGCAAAAGGATATGGTAAAGATTCTTATAACCCTTAAATGGGAATGATGCGGTGACCTAGCTTTTACATTCAATACACCCTACTACAGCATCCACACGACTGTATGTAAATTTTAATGGTAAATTGCACCATCTATTAATCACAGTATTATGAAACGTATAGCCTCTATTCTAGTCATCTTTTTAACTGCTTTCTCAATGGGATCTTGTGAAGACGACGATCCGATTGCCGTTGACCCTTTGAACTTGTTTCTAGGTTCTGGAACGGGTATGGCTAGTGTAGGTTCTAATGATTTTATTCTTGATAAAGGAATCGTTTTTGACTACGGTGCAAATGGTGATGGATTATTCAATTTTGACATTCAGCTGGTTTCAGGGAATTTAAGTCTGGGACTAGATGGACTCAATGGAAGGGGTTCAAACCTCACCCTAGAATTAAATACTGAAACACAAGACGGTATTCAAGACGGTACCTACACTTATGGTACTGACCCATCAGTCAATAGATCGTTAACCGATGCTCAGTTTGCGGGTGATTATGATTTTTCTCTTGACAACGGTTTTGGTTTTGTGGATGTTGAAGGAGGTACAGTAAACGTGATAAGAGTGGACGACACCTATAATATAACCTTTGACTTAGTACTGGTGACCGGGGAATTCTTGACAGGCTCTTATGCTGGGACACTCACCACATTTACTGAGGACTAGAGCATGGTTTCCTATCAAGTGTAAATAGGAGTCCATATTTTAAGTAGCAATTACCATAATCGTTCTCGTATTCCATGACCTTTGCGGTTATCGAATAATTATGGATTCTTCAAAACTCAAGTACCTCTACCTCGTCATTCTTAGTTTGATCTGGGGTTCTTCATTCATACTTATTAAAAAAGCACTAGGGGATGGTGATCTCGTGCTGCAGCCCCTGCAACTGGGTGCATTACGCACCATGATATCGGGTGTGATCCTGGTTTTTATAGGTTTCAAGTCCTTTATCACAACCGATAGAAAATACTGGGGCTGGTTGTTTGTCTCTGGTTTGCTGGGTACATTCTTTCCAGCATTTTTATTTGCCTATGCCCAAACTGAGATCGATAGCGCGATAAGCGCCATCCTTAATTCTACCGTCCCACTTATTACTTTATCCCTGGGTGCAATTGTATTCGGTATTTCTTTTACCCGCAACCAGCTGGTAGGGGTGATCATAGGTCTAACCGGGGCTATAGGTCTAGTAATTGCTGGAATGGAAAACAACCCAGATCAGAATTATCTTTTTGCAGGGCTGGTATTGATTGCGTGTATGTGTTATGCCAGTAACGTGAACATTATTAAAAAGTACCTACAAGATGTAAAGCCCCTAGCTATCGCGACCGGTAATTTTATTTTCCTTATTCCACTAGCGGCGATAGTTTTCTTTAGCGCAGATGGTCAATCTCTTGAATTCCAAGATTCACGAGTTTTAGAAAGTTTGGGATATATAATGATCCTCTGTTTATTGAGTACTGTTATTGCCAAGGTAATGTTCAATAAACTGGTACAGATGACATCACCGGTATTTGCCAGTTCAGTCACCTACTTGATGCCAGTAATAGGCCTCACGTGGGGAATCCTGGATGGCGAGAAATTCAACCTCTGGCAAGGTATCGCTACTGCGGTTATCATCATGGCAGTAGTTCTCGTGACTCGTGAAAAGAAGAAGCCGGCGGCAACGTAATTTTCCCAGCATTCTAGGTCAATTATTTTATTCTTGTATACCAATCTTGCATAAGCTTTTGGTGTTTTTCTAGCGGCATTTAATATTGCTAGCGCTTGATAATTGGTTCTCTATCTCAAAACCCAACATTTATTAAAAACCGTCTACAAAGTTGAAAATGTAAGACTACCGCAAGGGCTGCTATCATGGGTCATATTTATTACGCTTTCGCGAAAGCGGAATATACCACGAACCACAAAATAATTTAATAGCTTTCCTATGCTGGATTCTGGGAACCTGCTTGATGGCTTGATCAAGGTATTCAAAACATTACCGGGATACCTAGCATACCCGTAGATTACATAGGTGCCAATAGTACAGGTTATAACCATTATAAGACAAAAAAAAGGCTCAATACCTTTTACGATATCGAGCCTTTTATCAAAAACTGAAAGTTACTATTTAAAAGTACCTTCTTTAAAGGTAGGGTTGACTTTCATGTCTTTTACTTCAAACTTAAGATTCTGACCCATCACGCTTTGAGTGATTGTCATAGGGAACATAACGCCACTCTTCTCCTTGTAGTCAGAGTACTTCATCAAGTTGACGATTTCACCTTGAGGAGATTCCAAAACATCCTTATCGGCGATTTTAAGACCTGACTGGATATCGTAAAATGATGATTTTGTGTCAGACCATTTGATCTCATATACATTGCTATCCTCCATTCTTTCTGCTCCTACTAGTTCTGCATCAGCAGTCATGGTAAGTTCAGGAAATAGAGCTGCACCTTTCTTTGCATCCATGAGTTCTTTTTCCGTCATCTCGCGATCACCTCCAGCCATCATGCCGCCCATAGAGCCTTTGCCCTTGTTGTAAACTTGTTTTGAAAGAACCATACCACCCTGCTTCATAGTCATCATGGATTGGTCATTGTTTGCGTATTTTGTATTTAGGACTAGTTCTCCTCTAGGAGTAACAAATATGGCCATCATGTCCATGGTTTTAACGCTTTTAACTGCATCTGTTCCTCCTATAGCCTTGATGTAGTTGTCAAGTACCATTTGTGCGGTTAAACCCGCCGGAATTTCTACGGTAGATGGTCGCTCTGTAGGGTTTGCTTCCTTATCAAAGAACTTGATGGGAACATTGCGTCCGTCAATCTTCATTTTTTCCAGGTTTTCCAATACGTCGCCCGCTTTACCCACCAGTACGATTCTAGCGTTTTCAGGCTTGATGTATTTGTTTGCTACACGCTTGACGTCCTCTTTTGTTACTGCATTAATGTTTTTAATGAAGTTCTTGTAGAAGTCATCTGGTAAGTTCATGGTTTTGATTCTTACCGCACGATCTGCAACTACAGATTTATCTTCAGACTGCATGATGAAGTTACCTAGATACTTAGCCTTTGCATTGGCTAGTGCTTCATCGTCCACATACTCATCCCGTATTCTCTTAATTTCCTTGAAGGTTTCAACTACGGCGCTATCAGTTACCTCATTTCTAACTTTGGTAGTCGCCCTAAAGGTGCTCTTATAGTTTCTACCTGTTCCTAGCGAGGTCCTCGCTCCATAGGTGTAACCGTTCTTTTCTCTCAGGTTCATATTTAGGTATGAACCAAAAGAGCCTCCCAAAAGGTAATTTGCAAGTATTGCGGCATAGTAGTCGGGGTCATTCATCTTAAGATCTGAAACCATCATTACCGCCAGTTCGGTTTGAACTGCGTTAGGAACGTCCACAAAGTTGATTTGTCTTTGATCCACATCCATAACGGCTGGGATAGCACTTTTAGGAGCGTCCTTAGCTTTCCACTCGCCTAGATATTTCTTGGCTAGTTTTTTTGCCTCTTTTCCAGTAATATCTCCACTGATTACAAGATATCCTCTAGATGGCACAAAGTAATCGTCATAGAATTTCTTTACATCTTCAAGAGTAACGTTGTTGATGGTTTCTTCAGTAGCAAATTCTCCTGCGACGTGATCTTTTCCATAAACAAGCGCACCTCTTACCCTGCCTGCGATAGCCGCGGCACTGTTCTGACTAGATTTGATACCCTCAATCAATTGAGATTTTTCAAAATCAAGTTCTTTCTGGGTAAAGTTGGGTTTTAAGGCAGCGTCTGCAAACATTTTGAAGACCTGGTCTTTATACTTTGACAAAGTATAGGCAAAACCACCGCCCGTACCTACGGATATGTTTGCACCCAAGAAGTCTACCTGCTCGTTGAAATCTTCTTTGGACATTTCAGTAGTTCCCTTACCCATTATAGAACCTGTAAGAGAAAGTACCCCCGCCTTGTCTCCTTCAAAAATAGGCGGGTTATCAAGATCCAGACTCATGGTGATTACCGGTAGCTTAGGGTCTTCTACAACTAGTACGTCTAGACCATTCTTAAGCTCAAAAGTATAGGGCTTACCTAGCTTGATTTCTGGAGTAGGACCGGACTTTGGGGGTTTTGTTCTATCAATCTGTGCTGATGCCGTAATTCCTGCAAGGAAAAGCACCATTAAGAATATCAGTTGTTTCTTCATTTTCATCATTATTTCTTTGTAATGGTAAATTCTGTACGGCGCGATTGCTCATATTGAGCGTCTGTACATTTCATATTTTCACAATCTACTACTGGATTTGCTTCTCCTCTACCTACAGCTTTTATACGAGATGCAGCGATGCCCTTACTTACTAGGAAATCTTTTACAGACTTGGCTCTTCTTTTTGAAAGTTTCAGGTTGTAATCATCTGCACCGCGAGTGTCTGTATAGGTTTCGGCAAGGATTTCCATGGAAGGGGTCTTTTTCATCAATTCTGCGATACGCATAAGCTCTGTACTTGCTTTATCAGTAATGTCTGATTTATCATCTTCAAAATAGATGTTATTAACCTGTAGTTTGTTATCGACAATCTTGATCTCTTTACCAGCATTGGGATCTGTCCCTGCTAGATAATCCAGCTCAAGTCTTTGAGATGGCTTCAGGTATTCATTTGCGGCTCTCCTTATATCCTCACGGGTAACCGCTCTATACATGTCAAGTTGCTTATTGATTAAGTTTGTGTCACCCTGCAACATATTATAAGTGGCAAGTGAAGCGGCAATACCTTCTACCCTTGAATTTGAACTGGCAAATTGTGCCTCAAACTGGTTGAGTAGCTTTTGGTATTCTCTCTCAGAGATGAGTTCAGTCTGTAGTTTAACGATCTCCTCATCCATCACAGATGCAAGTTTAGACAATTCAACATCTCCTTTTGCTAGAGCACCCATGGTATAAGTTCCATAATCCTGGCTTGCGTTGTTAAAGGCAAGAACCTGCAATGCAATCTGCTCTTCATCCACCATTCTCTTTTGCATTCTTGAGCTGCGACCACCGGTAAGTACCGAGCTTATGAAATCCATGGTGTAGGCATCCTTAGTAGTACTTCTGGGTGTGATATAAGAAAATATCTTGACCGGTATTTGAATATTTGCGTCATACTCTGTAGCATAGCGGGTTTTTGTAATAGGGTCTTCCTTGATTACTTCTCTCTTAACACGTGGTGCCTTGTTTTTAATCGGGCCAAAGTAATCCTTAATCATTTTCTTAGTCTCGTTGATATCAATATCTCCCGCAACTACTAGCGTCGCATTGTTGGGATTATAATATTTATCGTTGAATTCTTGAAACTCCTCCAGCCTTGCAGCGTCCAGATCCTCCATGGAACCTATGACTGACTGACCGTAAGGATGCTTTTTGAATAAGTGCTTATCAATACCGGTACGGTACAAGATTGCTCCATAGGGTGCGTTATCGATACGCTGTCTTTTCTCTTCCTTAACGACCTCGTTTTGAGTATCGACCCCTATTTTCTCAATTTTGGGATGCAACATGCGCTCACTTTCCATCCATAATCCCATTTCCAGTTTGTTGGATGGAAAGGTCTCATAGTAATAGGTGCGATCCTGTGATGTGTTTGCGTTATTACTCCCGCCATTTGCAGCAACAATATTGAACCACTCACCGCGTTCAATATTTTCCGTTCCCTCAAATAATAGGTGTTCAAAGAAATGCGCAAATCCGGTCCTGCCGGGTTCTTCATCCTTTGCACCTACTTGATACATGACTGCCGTAGTTACGACTGGGGCACTATTTTCTTGATGGAGAATTACATGAAGACCATTGTCTAGGTCATATTCTGTAAACTCGACCTTTTGTGCAAAGCTGGTCAGGGTCATAACGACCGCTCCCATACTCAATACAAATTTTTTCATTTGGGTTGTTTTACGTGATTTAATTAATTTGTTCACCGCGACTGCTGTTTGTTACAACAAAAATGGTTAATTACGAAAATACTCTAGCCATCCCCCCGAATCCGTTAAAGTAAATTCAAAGTTGGTAAGAATCCAGCTTCTATTTGCGAGTTTTGTTAAAAACCAATAAAGAATGAACCAGAGTACCAAATACGGTTTAATAACCGCAGCAGCCCTAATCATTTACTTCATTATACTGGATGTTTTGGGTATGGGGTCACAGGTCTACCTCTTGTTTTTCAATGCCATCATTGCGAGTGTCGGTGTCTTCCTGACTATTAGGGGGGTTTATGACATTCAGGAGGAGCATTTCAACTATATGGAAGGATTTATGTCTGGCATTAAAATGGGTTTTATCGCTACCACCATTTATACCGTGTTTGTAGCCATCTACATATTTGAAATCAATCAGGACCTAACTCAGGAATTGAGGTCGCAGATAGAAATTGCGGGGACTGGGATTGAGGCCGCGATCATCTTGTTCATATTCCTTTCTGGTATCGCTACTGCTATCGTTGCGTCACTCGTGGTGATCCCTTTATATAAAAGGACCTGGAATACGAGACGAGTGCGCGCGCAGCAGGATCCTCTCAATGGTAAGCAACAATAACACGTTTTTTGGCATTACGCTTTCGCGAAAGCGTCATCTTAAACAATCCCATTGCTACGTAACTGCATGGGATACGGTTCATAAACCCTGAATAACTTTTGTCAGCTAGTTGAATAACAGTATATTTGCAGCCCAAAATTTATTTTAATTCACAATTATGTACGCAATCGTAGAGATAGCAGGGCAACAATTCAAGATCGAGAAGGATCAAAAGTTGTACGTGAATCGCCTACAAGAGGAAGAAGGTGCTACCATAAGCATTGATAAAGTCCTACTTACAGGTGATGGCGACAGCATTACACTCGGCGCCCCGGCTATAGAAGGAGCATTTGCAGAAGCAAAAGTTCTGGGTCACCTTAAAGGTGACAAGGTTATTGTTTTCAAAAAGAAACGTAGAAAGGGATACCGCAAGAAAAATGGTCATCGCCAGTACCTATCGCAAATCCAGATTTCTGGAATAACGGTCAATGGTAAGAAGACTGCAAAAAAAGAATCTAAAAAAGCTGCTCCAGTCGCGCCTGTAAAGGAAGAGGAGTAAAAAATAACTTACCTGTAGAACAGGACAAATTTTAATATCATGGCTCACAAAAAAGGAGTAGGTAGTTCTAAGAACGGTAGAGAATCAGAATCAAAACGTCTAGGTGTAAAGATCTTTGGAGGTCAGGACGCCGTGGCAGGAAATATTATCATACGCCAGCGCGGTATGGAACATCACCCAGGTGAGAACGTATATGCTGGTAAAGATTTTACTCTACACGCCAAAGTGGACGGAACCGTAAAATTCACGAAGAAAAGAAACAATAGATCATTTGTGTCTATTGTAACTGCAGAGGCTTGAGCAAGCTCTCTATAGTTTTTTAAGCCTTTTGAATCCTAGGATTCAAAAGGCTTTTTTATGCCTGCGCTATATTAAAAGATAAGGCCTCAAAGCTCATTCTACAATGAGGTTAATATATGATTTTGAATTAGGCTACCTAAGCAATCCATGTCGCGTAAATACAACCACTAGTGAGTCACAAAACTCAATCTGTGAAAGGTTGCCCTTATTAGCTATTTGTATGGTATAAAATTCAGAGCTTTTGGTCTGATCTACTAGACTAGTATCAAGAATAGTGTTAAGATGTCCGGTAAGTCTAGAAAACGGCCAGTCCACCATGTTTATTGAGTCGATATCGATGCGTAATCCAGCTTGATCATAAATACCTGTTGCCCTACCGCCCTTGATGTAGCCTTCTAGATGATCTGTGTTGATCGTTTTTTGTGGGAAGTCTGTAGTACAAGATTGTAGTACAAGGATCAAGAGGATTACAACAAATACTGCTCGCATCGATTAATTTTTAAGTGAAACGAATATATTAATTGTTTATTGATGAGACAGTAGCACGATCAATATAGCTTTAGTAAGCTTGTATACATCCATTTTCCCAATAATGAATCAAGCTTACCAATAGTAAACAAAAAGCCTCGCACGATGTGCGAGGCTTTTGATGTGATCAAAGAGATCTCTAGGTTCTTATACCTTTCAAACGCTTTTCAATTTTTTGTTTTTTGACCGTAAGAAGCTTCATCAAGTCCATCAATTCTGGATCTTTGGTTTCTTTGAAAACTTCATTAATTCCCAGGATCAAGGCTTTGGCCTTTCTGGAAGAATGTACGCGGTCACTAGTGGACATATTACTCATGGAGGCTCCTAGCCACTCATGCGCATCTGCAATTAATTGTTTTGTATCAGTATCACTCATAATTCAACTTCACTATTGTAAGAATAATTTCCTACAATTAGGAATTTTGGGTAATATAAGCAGTAATTAACTTCCCGCCAAATTACCTGACTAATATCTGTAATATTCTGGTTTAAATGGTCCTTCTACCTTGACACCTATATAGTCTGCCTGATCTGACTTTAATTCAGTCAACTCTGCTCCTATGCGCTGTAGGTGTAGTGCCGCAACCTTCTCATCGAGGTGTTTAGGTAACATATAAACCTCGTTCTCGTAGTTGTCGCTGTTCTTCCACAACTCAATTTGTGCCAGGGTTTGGTTTGTGAATGAATTACTCATCACAAAACTAGGGTGGCCAGTTGCACAACCCAGGTTTACCAGACGACCTTCTGCCAGTAAGATGATGTCCTTACCGTCAATGGTATATTTATCTACCTGCGGTTTAATCTCAACCTTACTGTCACCATAATTGTCATTAAGAAATGCTACGTCGATTTCGTTATCAAAGTGGCCTATGTTACAAACGATCACCTTGTCTCGCATTGCCTTGAAGTGCTCTCCTCTTATAATGTCCTTATTACCAGTAGTGGTAATCACAACATCTGCCTTTTCAACAACATTTTCCAGTTTCTTGACCTCAAAACCATCCATTGCAGCTTGAAGCGCACAAATAGGATCAATCTCAGTTACCGTAACTATGGAACCTGCACCTCTAAAAGAAGCCGCCGTTCCCTTACCTACATCTCCGTATCCACAAACGACAACTTTTTTACCCGCAAGCATAGTGTCGGTTGCACGTCTTACCGCATCTACCGCACTCTCGCGACAGCCGTATTTATTGTCAAATTTTGATTTTGTAACAGAATCGTTGACATTGATTGCTGGCATTACGAGTGTACCGTTCTTCATGCGCTCATATAACCTGTGCACACCAGTAGTGGTTTCTTCACTCAGTCCCTTAATGCCCTTAGCAAGTTCTGGGAACTCATCAAAAACCATATTAGTCAAATCGCCACCATCATCCAGGATCATGTTGAGTGGCTTGCGGTGCTCGCCAAAGAACAACGTTTGTTCAATACACCAGTTAAATTCCTCCTCGTTCATTCCCTTCCAGGCATAAACTGGGATTCCTGCAGCAGCTATAGCGGCGGCGGCATGATCTTGTGTAGAAAAGATATTACATGAGGACCAGGTAACATCTGCTCCCAGCGCAACGAGCGTCTCGATGAGAACCGCCGTTTGTATAGTCATGTGCAAACAACCAGCAATACGCGCACCCTTGAGTGGCTGCTCATCCTTATACTCTTCTCTTAGTGCCATAAGTCCCGGCATCTCAGCTTCGGCGATCTCAATTTCCAATCTACCGTAATCTGCTAGGGATATGTCCTTAACTTTGTAAGGGACGTAGGGGATAGTTTCTGTACTCATAATTTACTTTATTCATTCGCCTTTCTTCAGGCCATAACAGACCTTTAATCAGCGCATTAATTATTTGTTAAATTGCGGCTGCAAATCTAAGGAATTCACCACGCATTCTATGCCTCTTTACAAAACACTTAACAAGAGAAACGGTACGCAAATCTGGGTCTGGAAGATTGAGGAAACAGAGGCAGAATTGCGCAGGGGCATTGAATTAAGCACAAACTCTTTATTGCGCCTGTCAAAAATGAGTTCATCGCTACACCGCAAGGGTTTTTTAAGTATAAGACGCCTCCTATCCCGTGCCGGATATAGCGACCACCAGCTATTATACGGAGATACCGGTAAACCCAGTCTGCATGACGGTAAGTCAGTAAGCATCACCCACAGCTTTGAATTTACCGCGCTTATCACCAGCAACGTAAAAGTGGGGATCGATATTGAAAAACAACGAGAAAAAATAACTAGTATCGCCCATAAATTTGTGGGCTCTGAAACTTTTTTCCTCGATACTTTTATTGACAAAACCCGCGAACTTACCATAATATGGGGTGCTAAAGAGTCCATGTATAAACTATACGGGATCAAGGGTCTGGGATTTAGAGAACATTGCCACGTAGAGAGTTTTCAACTGTACGACGGCAAGACTACGGCTGCTATAGAACACCATGGGAAACGCCTTGATTTTGAGATCCATTTTGAGGAAATGGAAGGATTCACCCTAGTATATGCCTTACCTCATGAATGAGTCCGGAATCCTGGAATCCATAGGAAACGGCGAGAAAAATCTTGCTATTCTGGTGGATCCTGAAAAAATGGAAGTGGATAAGATTTCCGCTTTCGCGAAAGCGGTAACCCTAGCAGCATCAAATTTTTTAAAGAACCATAATATCCACTTAACACATCTACTGGTAGGCGGTAGCACAATGAAAGGTGTTGATATAGAGTTATGGGTAGCTACCTTAAAAAAACACATTAAAATTCCAGTAGTTTTATTTCCTGGTGACGAGAGCCAGCTTACCGATACCGCAGATGGTTTGTTGTTCTTGAATCTTCTTTCTGGACGCAATCCAGAGTATCTGGCGGGAACGCAAGTACGAGCAGCAAAAAAACTTAAGAACTCTACGCTGGAAATTATACCTACCACATACCTACTGATCGATGGAGGTCACGAGAGCGCTGTGCAGCGGGTCACCAACACACAGCCACTGCAACAGCAGGGTGTGTCTCTTATATCGCAAACAGCTTACGCCGGCCAACTTATGGGTAATCGCCTAACTTATCTTGAGGCTGGAAGCGGCGCCTTGCAACCAGTATCTACACCGGTGGTAAAGGCTGTTGCAATGGCGACTAATATTCCTTTAATCGTGGGAGGTGGCATAAGGACTATAGATACCATGCAAGAACTTTTTGAGCACGGCGCATCAATGATTGTGGTAGGTACGGCGTTTGAAGAGAATCTAGCCTGGAAGGGCTAATATTGTAGCTTACTAGAAACCATCATGCAAGTATCTGTAGAAATTACCATGTCGCCATTGCGAGATGATTATGAGCAACACATCATTGACCTTATTAAGGTGTTGAGGAAATCAAGATTCACCGTAATTGAAAATTCCCTGTCCACCCAGATCTTTGGTAAATACAGCGATGTTTTACCTTTTTTGACCCAGGCGATTGAAGATAGCATGAGCCAGCAAGAAGCGGTGGTCTATTTCCTAAAGTTAGTCAAAACGGACCGCAGCGATTATAAACCACATTTCTAGATGGACTGGTTGTTAGGGCTATTCTCGCAGTATAGCGAGTACAGTACCCTGCATATAATTTTAGAACTAGTCGCTGTAGCAGCCAGCGTTGTAAGTGTTTTTTATTCCAAGGCAAACGACATACGGGTCTTCTCGTACGGGATCGTGGGCACACTCATATTCACCTATTTACTATATGAGTGGAATCTGCTGGGCGATATGGTGATCAATCTATATTATTTTGTAATGAGCGTCTATGGATGGTGGTTGTGGTCAACCACTTCAGGGAGGTCGCAAAAAAAGGTTACCAACACTCTGTCCAAAGAATGGATCATTGCAGGGGTAATAGGAATGGCTAGCGCAGTTGCCATTTACCTTCTTTACCAGGCGACAGATAGACTAGAAAGCTGGCCTAGCTACATCGATATGATAACTACAGGGTTGTTTTTTGCTGGTATGTGGTTGATGGTATTGCGTAAACTGGAGCACTGGCTGGTATTGATGGTAGGGAATCTTATTTCCATCCCACTATATTTTTATAAGGGTTTATCATTCAGCGCATTGTTGTACCTATTTTTAGCAATCATAGCATTTATAGGATACCGTGAATGGAAAAGATACCACCTCAATCAAGGTTTACCGGAAAACGGATAGTTCTTTATGGGCCTGAAAGTACAGGGAAATCCACCCTCGGGCAGCAGCTGGCTAGGCATTATAAAACTGAGTGCGTGCCTGAGTTTGCTCGGGAATACCTCCAGGACAAGTACGATTCCAGCGGCGATGCATGTGATTTTCAAGATCTTCTTCCCATTGCGATTGGACAGCGGGAAACGGAAAACCAGATAGTCAAAACAGCAGTTGACTATCTGTTTTGTGATACTGATGCACTAGAAACACTAGTTTATTCAAACTACTATTTCAATGAAGTGCCGGCAGCCATTGCATCTTCCATTCAAGAATCCAGTTATGATCTTTACTTATTGCTGTCCATAGACTTGCCATGGGTTAAAGACGATCTACGCGATCGTCCAGATGACCGTGAGGTCCTATATAAGCGTTTTGAAAACGAATTGCTTAATTACAATAAGCCTTACCAAAAAGTGTCAGGTATAGAATACACTAGATTTGCAAATGCCGTTAGAGCCATAGAAGAACATTTTAGTAAGAATGAAGTTAAGTAGGGTACAACAAGAACAGCTAGAAGATAAAGGCATAAGCTTAGCAAGGCTCCAGCAGCAACTGCGATGGTTCAGGGAAGGGTTTCCTATCGTAAAACTGGCACGGGCAGCTACCGTGGGGGACGGGATTAAGGTTCTGGACCAGCAGGAACAACATACGTTTATTTCTAGATTTTTAAATCAAAAGGATTCTCTTGAAATTATCAAATTTGTCCCTGCAAGTGGAGCTGCAACTCGCATGTTTAAATTCCTGCACGAGTTCTTGAGCAATTTTAATGTGAATAATGAGAGTATCAACTCTTATATCAACAGAAACAAAGCTCAAGAACTATTCACATTTTTTACGGCATTAGAAAAATTCCCCTTTTATAAGGCGCTGGTTCAAGACCTAAAAGAAGAGGTGGACGACTGGTCTCAAATGACCCAATCAGAGAAGCAGTACCTTTTTGTACAAAAGATGATGGAAAAAAACGGCTACAACTATGCCGTGATGCCCAAGGGACTTGTGCCCTTCCATAGGTATAAGAATCACGTGACTACTGCTTTTGCAGAGCATCTTTTTGAAGCATCTCTCTACGCAAATTGTCTAGAGACGTCAAAGCTACACTTTACCATCGCGCCAGATTTTGAGCCTCATTTTAGAGAAGAGGTAGATCGTGTGGTTCCTAAAATTGAAGAGAAGACAGGAGTAAGATTTCAGATTGATTTCTCCTATCAAAGATCCCATACCGATACGGTGGCGGTAAATAAAAGAGATGAACCTATCCTACAGGAAGATGGCGCCTTCCTTTTTAGACCAGCGGGTCATGGTGCGCTACTGGACAACCTGAATGATCTCGAGGCTGATTTAATCTTCATCAAGAACATCGATAACGTAACCGTAAGCGCATTTGAAAAAAAAGTGTGCCATTATAAAAAAATGCTGGGAGGGCTTGCGCTGCATTTACGTGATCAATGTTTTGAGTATCTAGATCTACTACAAAGTGCAGAGTTATCCTTAAAACAAAAATCTCGAGTTGAACAATTTATAACCACAGAACTAGGCTATTCATTACCTACCGATTATCAAAAATTTTCTGATAATTATCAAATAGAGTCTCTAATTAATCGTCTAGACCGACCCCTGCGGGTATGCGGCATGGTCAAGAATGAAGGTGAGCCCGGTGGCGGGCCTTTCTGGGTACGGGGTAAGGACGGGTCACTCACTCTTGAAATTGTCGAGAGCGCCCAGGTTGATCACAAGAACAAGCGACAGCAACAGATCGCAGAAAGCGGCACGCATTTCAACCCAGTTGACATCGTATGTTCAGTTAAGAACAATCATGGGAATAAATACGATTTACACAAATTTTGCGAGCCAGATGCAGGTTTCATAACCTATAAAAGCAAAAATGGCATCGACCTTAAAGCACAGGAACTTCCTGGATTATGGAACGGTGGCATGTCGCAATGGAATACCGTTTTTGTGGAGGTACCGCTGTTTACCTTTAATCCGGTTAAAACGGTCAATGATCTTCTAAAACCCGCCCATCAACTCAATGGACATTGATTTAATCTATAAAGAAGCAAGGTTCAAAGCGACCACAAGTAGCGGTGCTGGTGGGCAACACGTCAATAAAGTGGCTACCAGGGTTCAAGTACACTTTGATTTGTTGAATAGTTTCGCTTTCGCGAAAGCGGAAAAAGACCGCATCATCTCAAAACTACAATCGCAATTAACCAGAGATGGATTGATAGTCCTGGCGAGCCAGCAGTCGCGTAGTCAAGCGAGCAACAAAGAAGTAGTTTTCCAGAAACTCATTGCGGCATTAAAGAATGCGGCAATTCCCACCAAAGCTCGTAAGAAATCCAGAATACCTTACGGCGTTAAGCGCAAGAGGCTGGATCAAAAGAAACGCCAAAGCGAGAAAAAGCAAAGCAGGGGATTGAGGTTTTAAGTTGTCTACTACGCGTTTAATTCTAGTTTCATAGACCTAACTTTAATTACATAGCTATGCTTCAGATCGCAATTATACTTTTTACTGTATATTGTTAAACCGCCTTTATGGAATTAATGTTGTGCAACTATTGATACCGGCTTTTATAGACCATACATAATTAAAACTTTAAAGAACTAAGATCTGGCGCTTTTGTAATTGTTTTTAGGAGATGCGATGCCCCAATTGAATTAGTAATTAGTTGGGTAGTAATACTGTACGCAATAGACTTTGCCAACTCATTCAGGTTCCTAATGATGTAGGATTTTATTTACATAGAAACCATATATCGGTAAATTTCTAGTACCAATCAAGATTAGTAGATCTTATTCTTGCTTTACCTCAAATGCCTTACTTGTTGTCTCTCTTCCAGCGGTGATCTTAATTTGATAGCTCCCCTCTGGAAGGTAAAATTTACCGTTGTCCCCTGCCTCTGGTCGCTGGCTCTTTTCCAGGCGTTTCAACTTGTTACTGGCTATCGTGGCATCATAGGTATGGAAATTCAGTCCAGCGTCTGCTTCCAGGGTTATAGCCTGGAGCACTTTGCCTTCTTGATTTAAAACCTCCATCGATACCTTTTGTGTGACTGGACTGTAATAGGCTAATTCAACTCTGGGTTCGTAGACGGTATTACTCCAGGTGCGCTTGCCACCATAGCTTGTTGATGCCTTAATGGAACTTATGTCGGCCAGTTTAAGTTGATTGTCAGAACCATCCTTCATTAATTCTAGCGCATCTAGATTAGCCTTATAAATTGACCGACCGTGAGTCCCTACCAGTATGTCATTTGATTCTGGCTGGATCTTAAGATCGTGAACCGCAACGGGAGGCATTCCATTATTTAAAAGAGCCCATCCACTATTGTTGTTGTGGATGTAGGTAGCGTTATCAGTTCCTACAAAGGTGACTGCTTCATTTTGAGGATGTTCAATAATGACGTTTACTGGGCTAGCGGGAAGATCAGTTCCCATATTGATCCAGGTATTACCATAGTCTGTACTCTTAAATACATAAGGCATGAAATCATCCCACCGATAGCCGTTAAGTGTAGCGTAAACCGTTCCTAATTCATGTTGCGATGCCACTACCCTACTCACCCATAGATTTGCGGGCCAGTTACCTTTTACTGGTTTCCAACTTGCCCCACCGTCTCTCGTAATTTGAATCAAACCATCGTCTGATCCCGTATAGATCAAACCAAATTGCAGCGGGGACTCACTTATGGTGGTCAGGGTACCATAGGCCACATTTCCGTCTTTTGGGCCCTGAGTTAGATCGCCAGAAATAGACGTCCAGTCATCACCCCGATTCATGGAACGGTGCAACTTGTTACCACCTAGATATAAAATGTCTTGATTGTGAGAGCTCAAAAGAATAGGTGTTTGCCAGTTGAATCTATAGGGTGATTCACCTAGATCATGTTTAGGCTGGATGTAGCTGCGGTCACCCGTTTTACGGTTTAAACGGTAGTAGTTGCCGAATTGGTATCCAGTATACACGATATCACTATCCCGTTGATCAATCTGAATCTGCATACCGTCTCCTCCCATGATGAATTCCCAGGGATAATTGCCATTTTGCATCCATCCACGATCATTGCGAGCATTGTTTGCACCTACCCAGACCCCATTGTCCTGCAACCCTCCATAGACGTTGTATGGTTTTTCAAGATCATAATTGATGGCATAGAACTGCCCCACGCTTGCACTATTGTTCTTTACCCAGGATTCACCTTCATCGTAGGAAATATTTAGTCCGCCGTCATTCCCATTGATTAGATGACCCCGCATTTGAGGGTTTACCCATAGGGCATGGTGGTCTGAGTGTACGTTTTCTCTGGATATGCTGGTAAAGCTTTTACCTCCATCGTCGCTTTTCACAATAGGAACGCCCATCACGTACACATGATTTGCGTCTGCAGGATCCACACGCACCTGGGCAAAATAGTAGCCATAGCTATAAAACACATCCTCTATCTGACCCTTGTGGGTTTTGCTCCAGGACTTTCCCCCGTCGTTGCTGCGATACAACTCTGCACCCTTGACTGGAGTATCAAAAAGTTGTGTGTTTGCCGTTTCCAAATATTTGGCAACATCAGCGGGAGTTGCATCTCCCGCGCGCACCATGTTCTTGACGTTTTGGGCGCGATACTTCTCTTGGAATCCATTTTGTTTCAAGAAGGTATTGAGTCTCTTGTCATTAAGTCCTAGAAAATCGGCTTTGGTCATGGCTTTAAAATCATCTTTGGAAAGGGATTCTTGTGTACCCGCTTTCGCGAAAGCGTTATCACTTTTACCCGACTCTTTTTCCCTTCTAAATTGAGAGTCGTGAATGGCATAAACGATATTGTCGTCGTAGACCGCCAGCCCGATCCTTCCCACGCCCGATCCGGTGGGAAAACCACTAGCCGGTATGGTGATCTTGCTCCAGGTCTCTCCTGCATCGGTACTCTTGTAAATGGCACTACCGGCTCCATTGCCGGTAAAATTCCAGGCTTTTCTATCCTTCTGCCAGCTGCTGGCATATAGTGTGTCAAATTTTCCAGGCGTTTGAACCAGATCAATGATTCCCGTTATATCGTCAACATAGAGGGTTTTTCTCCAGCTGCTCCCACCATCTTTAGTCACGTAAATCCCGCGAGCCGCACTAGCCGAATAAAGGGGTCCAGTTACGGCCACTACAACATGGTCTGGATTATCGGGATTCAAAACTATACGACCTATGTGATGTGAATCCATAAGCATGGGATTGCTCCAGGTCTCACCCCAGTCGGTGGATTTAAGCAATCCTATTCCCGCATAGCTGCTGCGCGAGGCGTTGTTCTCTCCCGTACCGGCCCAGATGGTTTTCTTTTCCCAGTCGACGGCTATATCGCCCAGGTTTACCGTAGGTGCGTTATACATAAGCGGTGTAAAACTATTCCCGTTGTTTGTAGTGTGGAAGAGGCCACCGCTAGCATAGGCTACCAGCATCTCAACTGGATTTCTGGGGTTGACGTCAACATCTACCACCCTACCCGACATGATCGTGGGGCCTATATTATCAAATTTTAAATTCTTAAAGAGCGATTCTCTGGACATGCGCTCCAGCTTGTCAAGACCCTGTTGCACCGTATTACTATTACTAGCAGGCGGGGTTTGCCCCAAGGTTATAAAACCAACCAGACACAACGCAATCGTACAATACTTTTTCATAATCCCAATTTCTAAAGGTGGAAGATAGGAATTAATGAGTTTTCAAGATGATACGCCATGACGGCAATAATCCTGTGCTGTTTAAAGTTCTAAATCAATCGTACTATCTCGCTCAACTAGCCTATAGGGACTCAATAGCAACGAGATGCTGTAAATAGACAATTAAAGTTCCTACTTACATACCACTTGCGCTTACTTAATTTAGTTCAATAACAGGCTATTCTGACTCAACTAAACAATCGTGTGAGTTTGTTTTACCAGTTATAGTTGTTGAGCGCATCAATTTCTTATTCAATACCACGAATAGTAATTAATGCCTAACATCTATTCAAAGAGAAAAATTAGTACTTATTAAATCTGCTGGTGTTAGGTCCCTTCTATTATCCGTAGTCATAATCGCATATATACATAGCATTTTAAAAGAACCCTATCACAGCATATTACTGCATGATGTGATAATTTTGCAGCGCCCGATAAATGGGTGCGCTCATGAGCCTGCAAACCGACAACCCTTACCTGACCGGCAAAGTTCTACTGTTTGACAAACCCCTCAACTGGACATCATTCCAGCTGGTCAATAAAGTGCGCTGGTTGATTAGACAGCGCTACGGGATAAAAAAGATCAAGGTGGGACATGCGGGAACGCTGGACCCACTAGCTACAGGGCTCATGATTATCTGCACAGGCAGGGAGACTAAAAACATCCACTCCTATCAAGCACAGCATAAGGAATATACTGGAACGATTACCTTAGGCGCCACCACCCCCAGTTATGATCTGGAAACGGCAATAGATCGCACTTTTCCATACGATCATCTTACTACCGACCGACTCATAGATGCAACGCACCCATTTACGGGAGTCATACAACAAAAACCCCCGTTATTTTCTGCAATTAAAAAAGACGGTAAGCGATTGTATGAATTAGCCAGGGCTGGAGAAACAACGGATATAAAAGCCAGGGAAGTAACCGTGCATAGGTTTAAATTGACCAGAATAGAGCTTCCAGAAATCGACTTTTCCATCGCTTGCAGTAAGGGGACCTACATCCGTTCCATTGCTCATGATTACGGTATTGCGCTAGATAATGGCGGTCACTTGAGTGCGTTGCGGCGCACGGCTATAGGCGATTATTGCGTAAAAGATGCCATGAATCTGGACGAGTTTGAAGAACGGTTAAAGGAATAGCACTCAAATCTCCTTTAACAAAGCGATAAAATCCTCAAGGGTATTTTTCCCTTTATCTTTATTGTACCAGCCCTGTAATTCCTGTTTGAATTGGGCAGTAAGAACACCTTTATCCTCTTTTTCCTGAGCGACTATTGCTGCTGCCAGCGATGGTCGCGGTCCCCAGTCTGCAATAGGTTCGTAGGTCGCTGGATCAATCATAATGACCTTTGCAATGGACTTATTCCCATTAGTTAGAAATAGATTCATAAGAGCTTCATTCTCGTCCCGCAGTACCAGTCGGTGCTCTATTCCTGCTGCCTGGGATAGCTTTTCCACCATGGGAAGGGTTTGAGCGGCATCGCCACACCAGCTTTCCGTAATGGTCACAAAAGCGACGTGTTTATTGAAACCCTTTAGAAATTCCTGAGCATCTGGAGACAGTTTCAGGGTTTTATCCAGCCGCCTCATACGCTGGTGGTTAAGCGCGGTGTAAGCAGCTAGATCCTGGGTTACCTCGCTACCGGTATTAGAATTGTTGTGTACATGGGATTCTACAAGTGCACGGTACTGTAGGTAGGGAATGGAATTACTCCATGAGTTTTTGATAATTGATGAGGTAGTCTGATGTGATGTTTCCATGGTACAAATTTACCCCAGTAAGGTACCCGCGCTCTGGTAGAAAAGTCTTAAAAGATGTTATGGGTTTCCCTTTATACTGCTTAAGTGATTATGGCGTGACCACGAGGGTCGGGCTTTTCGTTGCAATCTTTTTGCTCGACACTCACAAAAAGGATTTTCACTACAATCCCTCACGCAAGAAGTACCACCATTAAATATTGACCAATCGCATTGTTCTTGAAGTGCATTTAAAAACTATAAACGAGTTTTTTACTTCCTGCAAAACAGTTTTACTCTATAAACATCGCACGATTGCATTGAAACCTCAACGAACTCGCAAGTGTGAACTAGTTTTATTTTATTAGTGGCTTACTAATAAATAGTAGTTTTTCATTCCTTTTCCTTATGCATATCCATTAATGCTCAATGCGCTATAGGTTTTATTTGTCAGATTAATTTTAATATTAAAAAAGCAGTTTCCACCATCCATTACTATGACTACGTTCTGGTATGAAACGGGCTCATCATCAGAACAGAAGAAATTTATCCAAACCACTTTTTCTCCATTCTCATTGATAACTGGCCAGTACTGTCGCTGAAACTTTTTAAGATCCAATTCGTACCCTGTTTCTTTCTGTTGCCTATCCGGGTAGGTTTCATTGTGAATTTTTAAGTTTCGCTTTTGAGCTTGATTGTTATCTGTAATAGCCTTTCTTAGAATTTCTTCTGCTTCAATTAGTTCTGATTGGCTCAAATCACTTAAAGAGACATTATTGAATACCCCAGTATTCTTTGGATCCTATTTTAATACAGCATAGTCTGCTTTGTCTAGTCCAAATTGGGCTTCTCTTGTTTCCAGCGCGTTATTTCGTTCGGTTGTTGGTAATTCATTGCAGGAAACCATAAATATTAAAAATGCCACTAAATACTTCTTCATATGATTTAATTTTTAAACCGAAAAGATCCTAGAGTTAGTCGCTCGAGACATACTAGACATGACTAGTTAGAGAATAATCGGTGTACGGATGTAATCAAAGATATAGAGTATCAACCAGTCAAATAATTATAATAAACGCCATAGCACCATGTATGCTTTTTAATCTCGCTTTAAGAAGCTTGATAATTGATAGTAATCTAACTAGAGTCTAGTATGTAGCAACAAATTCTAATCAAATGCAAGTGGGTAGGTCACAAGTAGCTTACAATAGGTGGTACTTAGAACCTAAACTTGTAGACAGCACCCACGTTTACAGAATTTATGCTAAACCCTCTTGGAGTTACGCTTTGATATCCCACAGAAACCGTAAATTTAGTCGTGTCATAGGTGATTTTAGGCATATAGTAAAAAGGGAAATCGCCGCTCAATGCAACCCCAACGTCCAGGCCCACCCCAAAACCAACCAAAGAATTAAATGTATACTTTGAAGTAGCGGCTAGAATATACAATTGCCCGTCGTTTATCCTTTCATCAGCAATAAAGTTTACAAAGTTGAATTTTGTTCCTAGCGTCAGTTTTTCCGTCAGCGGTTTTTGAAATTGCAGCTCTGCTCCATAACCAAAACCGTACAGATCATCTCCTATGTCCAAAGCACCATTGAGCCCAGCAGTAAAATAGTGCTCTTGAGCCACTAATTTCATGCTGGAAAAAGACAGGAGAAAAATGAATAGGGTAATTTTCAGTAATTACACTGCTCTTATTTTTCTAAATGTAGTGTTTATAAATTGCAGCCTAACCAGATCATTCTTCTATTTAAAGGGATTTGATTAAGTTATAAGACTATAGTGAACGCCATTTTTAAGCCTAAGTATGAATTCTACTCGTCCACAATTCCCATTTTCCTCAACAAGAAACTGGCGTTCATGTTTTGTGCCACTCCTCTTTTAAAGGTATAGTCAAAGGTTAGGACATCATTGGTAATATCTGCATCAAAAAAGTAGTTGCTTATATTGTTGAAATCTCCTGCAACCTCAGTCAGGCTCAAATCATGCGTGGCGATAATTCCAGTAGCATTATTGCGGGATAATTTCTCAATTAATTTTCTGGAGCCATTAGCCTTATCCTGGCTGTTAGTCCCCTTTAAAATTTCATCTAATACAATGAAGTAAGGCGCTTCAGCAATCTTGTCCACGATATATTTAAGCCTTTTAAGCTCGCTGAAGAAGTAGGAAGCATCATCAGTAAGTGAATCGCTGGTGCGCATACTCGTGATCAAGGAGATAGGGCTATAGGTCATAGATGTTGCATAAACTGGCAACCCTGCATTTGATAATACGATTTTCAGGGCAACCGTGCGCAGGAACGTGCTTTTGCCAGCCATATTTGCCCCAGTTATGATGAAAAACTCTCCCGTAGCGATATTGATATCATTCCCTACGGCTTTATCTGGATCAAGTAGCGGGTGCGCAGCTCCGTTTGCGTGAAGTTTAAAATCTCCATCGAGGATCTGGGGATATATATAATTTTGATGGTTGAACGCAAAGGTTCCCAGCGAATTAATAGCATCGATCTCTGCAACGGTTGATATCCATAATTCTACATGCCCGGCATTTGAGGTAATCCATTTCTCAATGTTGTGGACTTGTTTTAAATCCCATAATCCCAGGCCGTTTGCCAGCACACCGAACAACATGTTATTGCGCTGGTCCAGTCTAGAAATGTATTGGGCCAGTTGACCCAGGCGTGTTGATGCAGGTGTGCTTTTTCCAGTAATATTTGATTGTAATTCTTTTAGATTGGTGCTATTGAATTTTTCGTTTTCTATCCTAAGAATCAGCTGGCTGTATTGTTCAAAAAAAAGTTCCAGTTTACTTACTTGCGCGCTGAAGGCATTGATTTTCTTGACAAAGCGACCTGTTATTCCCAATCCTAAAAAGAAGCCAGCAGCAAAGGCATAGCCGTTTACGACCTCCAGCATATAAAGGGTAAATAATACGGCATTCAATGCAACTATTGCATACGGCAACCATTGATACAAGCCAGGTACAAATGTGCGGTAATCCTGGATCCATCTTAAAAAATGCTCGGGATCTTGTTCTTGATCCAGCAGGCTAGCCGTAGCTTGAAATTGCTGGCAGAATTCAATTTTGCCCGCCATCTCACGCACCGCGTTCTGCCGTTTTCTAACCTGCTGCGCCGTGAGTAGCTCTGGTTCTTCAATAGAATCAGCTGACCCTGCCAAAGGTTTATCTTCAATAGTACTTGACCGTTTGGTTTGATTTGGAGTCTCTTCTGCATTCAGCTTTCGCGCAAGCGTAATCCCTCCACCAGCCGTTATCGTACGGTTTAAGTACTGAAATATTGAACCCGAACCATAAAGGTCAATGTCACGACTATACTCGTGATCGTCTCTCAAAAAACGGCTGCCGTCGTCACGGTGTAGATAATTGCGTGCGCCTATTTTCAACTCCTCTTCTTGAATCTGGATCAGTGCCGCTAGAAAATCTCGCTCCCTTTTAAGGTTTGTATGTCTAGAAACCAACAGGGTAAACCCCGCAAATCCCGCAACCGCTATTGTAGCCGCTAGCCTCCAGTCATGCCAAAGCAAATAAATTCCAGCGATGGTAAGGATAAATACGAGTAACCGCAAAAAACTGGAGCGTCTCAGGGAGGCTCTGTGTTGATCAAACCGTGCTTGAAATTCTTCCCTACGCTGGGTATAAAATTGAATGTAATCCACTATAGTTGCATTAGTTGCTCACGATCTACCTTTTTGAGACTCGCAACAATAAGGTCATAGCTGTGATCTATCCAGGTTCTGATTTCTTCAAGAGGTATCTCACCATTTAGGTACATACTGTTCCAGTGGGTTTTACTCATGTGATAGGCTCCCACTACGGTGCCTTCATATTGCTCACGCAGTTCAATAGCAGTTGCGGGATCGCATTTTACATTGATGAAGGGATTACCTTCTTCCCAACTGCTCAGACCCGTTAAACAGAACATCTTGTTCATTACCTTGAACACGAGCGTGTTTTTATCAAAGGGAAAGGATTCTGTCACGCCGTTTTTATTAAGGCAATAATCCTGGATAATACTAATGTCCAATTTGTTTATTATTAAAAGGTGAGTGCAGTTCTTGATTAGGCTTCCAGTTCTTTTACTTGCCCGGTATTCTCATCCATTTCTAACAGTAACGCGTTATAATCCAGCTTCCAGCCGATGGTGGCGGCTAGCCCCTCCATCATTTGGATAGCGGTCAGGGCTTCTTTTTTGGCCGTGTCCAGTAAACCACTCTCTGGAATCTTATCGATGATGTGCTGTTTTGCGTTGCGGTTTGCCTCCGTAAGGTCGTCGCTGGTAAAACTGTTTGCCCAGCCCTCGCTCTTATCGTAGTAATTAAAGTCCGTCTCGATACTCAATACCTGCGGCTGGGGAAAGTTTGTGAGTCGTATGGTTTTACTCTCTGGATCGCTATCCATCTCGATTTTGGTAAGGTCAAATCCTATGTAGGCTTTTGCACTTACCAGAATGATGGCTTTCTTCTTGCCCAGCAGGAAGTTTGCCACCTTGTCTTTCACATTCTTATAATGATAGATCTCAGTAAAATCACCTTCCACCGTGATAAATTTACAAACGGTACGTATCTTCTCCATGAGCACGAGACTCTGCTCATTGCGGTTCTCTTTTTTTCCCGTATTTCCAAAAACCCTAAACGCAAAGAAGGCCGCCACCGCTCCTACTGCAAGACCTATGAATAATAATTCCATAAAGTCAAATTTACAGGAATGCTTTTATTAGTGATGTAGGAATATGGTAAAAGTCTACTTGCCTATTGTTCAATCAACTTGTACAACACGGGTCGGGATGGAGCAGCATCGTTGACTAGTGGTGCGATCTGTAGGTTAAGTAGGTATAGACCATCAACAACCTCGTCTGGAACGTAGATTAACTCAGTTATGGTAGCGTTGAGGTCGTGCGTGCCGTTGTAGTTGAAAAAAGCCTTGTGGGCAAGCAGTTTGCCGCCGTCTTTTTCCTTATCAACGCTGGGTAGGTCTATGAGTAGATTTTTAATTCCGCTTTCGCGAAAGCGGGCTGCCGTTTCCTCCAGTAGGTAGGGTGGGTTGGAATTTGAGTAGTTTTTTTGCCTTTTTGTGATCGGGTTGGGTAGGGTACGTATAATAATGGCCTCTACTCCAGGTTCCAGTCCATCAAACATTGCCGGTGTGATAATTAGATCCTCACCAGCTGGTTCTGGCTCTACGGTGACTACCTGTGCTTTAAAAAAATGCTTTTTCAAAGCATCGTTTACGCTATGGAACTCACTAGTAATATGTCCTATACACTCCGTGTGTGTGCCGTGGCTATGCGGGTTGAACGCTACATCATTAAAATTTGTCGAGCCTCCCAAAGCTACATTCCCTACATAACCATCTACCTCTACATGTGTAATTTTAGGCTGGTCAATATACCACGCTCCTACTCCAGCACCGTGAGTTACTGGTAAACTGAGATCTATAGGCTGCGTGAGGTCAACCTGGATTGCAGTTCTATCGATGTTTATGGTAGAATTCATAATTTGTGGTATTGGATCGCATGACATAAAAAGAAAGCTTACCAGAAACCACTTAATGGTATTTAAAGTCATGAGTCAATCCATAATTAAACTAGCAATATAGTTGTTTTAACGGAAGGGTTTAGAATTTACAACTCTCCCTAAGGTAGTCTGGATTAGATTCTACTGAAGTTATTATAGGAATGTAAATGCCAATTTATGTGGTGTTTTATTAGTCAATTATTCTAGGCACTACTAAAATCACTATATAATTCCTACATTCAGATTTTATCGCCGTAAATAATAAGATAGATCAACATACCATAAATTGCCATATATACATGCGGCTGTCGCAAACTGAACTTTTCAATAACCCACCTGACTAGAAAATAAAGAATGCATAATAAAGGCAACACTAGTGCAAAGAACCAACCTATTTCAAAGAAAAAATCAAAAATGATATTTTGGGCAACCATAGGAATCCAGGATAGTGCCCAAAATAGCGAGATCAAAATTAATATGCCTACTGCAATTTTATCTATGATCTTTATTGGAAACATAATTAAATAGAAGTCAATAGTTTCACTATTCTCGCATTTTCTGGTTTAGTAGGTTTACAAAGAGGTCCGCATGGTACCCAACCCCCGTCACAATCTAAACATCTTAAATCATGCCATAGACAAAATCTAGATGATGCTAAGCAGCAATAATCATAGTTTGAACAACAACCTAAGTCAGTCCCACAACCTGCCAAACAGTCATCAGGGTTACAATCTCCAGAAACAGAGATTGCTCCAGCCCTAATATTAACGAAATCATGAAAATCACTTATGGGAGCAAAAACTTATATATTTCATCAAAACTAACAACTTCATCGTTTGTAGAATTGACATAATTCATCAAATCTATGTCAGCTTGACTTGCAATTTCACCATGTTTAATTTCAAATAAATCGTGATTGTCATGGAACGTCTTTAGTTTTACAATAGCATCTTCCTGAAAACTAAAATAACTATCGCCAGACAAAAAAAATGGATTCACGGTTCCATGTATCTCTTCTGACGATGTTTCAATATGTCTTATATTACTTGAAGTTGCTGACTTTAAATAGGCTAGTGTGGAAAATAGTGTTTTATCCTTTTGATTTTCGTAAACGTAGTTATTCATACTAAAAAACCCATCATTTAATATAAAATCAAGTTTATACAATTCTTGTAAATTTATTCCAGTTGATTTAAGCTGGTTTGAAAAGATGATCGCATTTTCCTGTTCGTTCCATTTCCAACCAGTTGTTGCATTGTTAAGAGTATAGGATAAACTAAAAATTGTATGATCGAGAGATGTATTAATATATGTAAAAGTGTTAGTGTATTGTGATTTATTTTTTGTCAAAACAACTTTTAAAACTCTACTTTCTTCTTTATGCTTCAAATAGTAAATTCATTAATGTCTGACTCTGGATTAGTAACAGCGTTAACAGGTATATCTGAGATAGATTTAACATTTACCGAATCATAGATACTGGAATTGCTTACCTCCTCGCTATCATCAGATCAACCTATAATTAATAAAAGAAGAGAAAAATATTGGATTAAGTTTAAAATCGAACATATTTTTTTTGTTAAAACAAGATTTTTGTAATGTGTTTATAGCCAACTTTTAAGAAAACATTACCTGTTATTTACATTTCGCCCGCGCTTCTACCGCACCATCCATGCCCCAGCGAGGATTGAATCCCATTGCTTTCTCATTATTAAAAAGCTGTATCGCCTTGTCCAGACTGGCACAGTAGGGGGCAACATTCTTATTGAAGTACCGCGCACTACCGATCATCCATTGCGCATGATTGCTCACGACCCTGGGATTGTTAGGCGCCAGGGCTATAGCTTTTTTGTAAATGGCTGTGGTAGGTCCAGAAAGCTTCATACCATAAACACTACCATCATAAGTGATCCACGCCGTGTTAATAAGGGCTTGAAGCACCATGATCTCGGTATTTTCTTTTGAGATCGTACTGGCTTGATCCAGATATTCTTGTGCTTTTTCCAGGTGCTGCATCGTTTTTTCCTTGTCGTGCATTCCCCATGAATTGTTGATGTGATAGTAAGCGGCATAATAAGCCGGTAACCACTCAGTCTTCTCCACCGCAGCCATGCGTTCAAAGTGAGCACCAGCCGCATCATAATCTGTTTTGGTAAGGGATAAACCGCGCTCCATACCTTTCTCATAGGTTGTTTGGGCATAGGTAAACGTGAGCGATAGTATAGAAACTAGTAAGGTTGCAATGGTTTTCATGTTATTACGTTTTGATTATGTCGTAAAAGTATCTCCAGCACTAGGGCTGTATGAAATTGCGTGAACCCAATTGACGGATTATAATGCTGAACTGTAGATTAAAATACTTACCCCATCTTAAACTTTTTCACATTGTTATAGTCCTACTATTACGATTCCTAAAATCATTACCAATCCGACCTTTATGAAAAACCCGACCTATTTGTTATTGCTTATTCTAGCCACTTCTTGTACTGACGGTGACGACTACGTTGAGTTAGGTACCAATGAAGCGTTGAATCAAGTTACTCAGGCAACCTTTGGTAATCGCATCGACTTTGCAAATCTTGAAAACTATGGCTCCCAGAGCGTACCAGCCTACATCACAAAGGACAATAGTGGCAACAATACCATAGTGGATGACAAGGCAACTCTGGGAAGAATATTGTTCTATGACACTAATTTAAGTACGGATAACAACGTTTCCTGCGCTAGCTGCCATGATCAGAGTATGGGCTTCAGCGATGCGAGCGATGTAAGTCTAGGAGTGAATGGAGTTACCGCTAGACATAGCATGCGACTCATCAACACTAGATTTGCGGCAGAATCACGGTTTTTCTGGGATGAACGCGCCGTAACGCTGGAAGAACAAACTACCCAACCCATTCAAGACCACGCCGAAATGGGATTTAGTGGTCAGGATGGTAATCCCGACCTGTTGGCTTTAATCGACAAGCTATCGCAAACTGATTACTACTCCGTAATTTTTGAACATATTTACGGCGACCCTAACATTACAGAAGCAAGACTGCAGGAGTCCATGGCTCAATTCATACGCAGCATACAGAGTTTTGATTCAAGATTTGACGAGGGACTTACCCTTACCGCAAATCTAAACGCCCCATTTCCCAACTATACTGCACAGGAAAATCAGGGAAAAGCGCTGTTTGTTCAACCCCAGCAAACTGGCGGTGCGGGGTGTATGGGATGCCACGCAGCCCCAGAATTTGATATAGATCCCAATTCTCGCAACAATGGTGTGACGGGCATCTTTAATAATCCCAGCGGCATTGACCTATCCATAACCAGGGCTCCCAGTCTACGGGATGTATTCAATAGCAACGGTGAGCTCAATGGAAAATTAATGCATGATGCCAGTCTGGCAACGGTAATGGATGTGATTCAACACTACAATTCTATCGATGCCGTGGGTAATCCCAACCTAGATCTCAGATTACAAGGTACACCTGGACAAAACGGCCAGCAACTTAATTTGAGTGTCGCACAGATGGAGGCTTTGGAAGCATTCCTTAAAACACTTTCTGGTAATGATGTCTATACCAACCCTAAATGGAGCAATCCTTTTTTATAAAATAGGTTAGTCATTCAATGTAACGTTGAGCGGCATACTATCTGGTGGGTTTATTTCGCTTTCGCGAAAGCGGAATAAGTAAATAAAATAATTTTTAAAATAATTTCTGTATAGAAAAGAACATAGGAGCAAAGCGATAAAATTGCAACCTACGCACCAGGTTTTAAATAGCTACACTTAAGTTGTATTCACTTTACAACAAAATATAGAATCGCAAGAACTGGTAACATAATTGATGGAAAAACGTGCAACGTGTAGAAGAATAGAGCATACCTATTTTGCATTATGGGTGTAAGCATTCAAGTCTATACGACTTGAACAGCAAGTAAACAGTATGAAATTGCCCTATCCAGTTCAGTAAGTAGATGGGGAATTTTTATGTTAACGCAATGAAATATGTACTTGATCTATTGCGAGTGATGTCGCGTACACATCCTGAGAAATAAAGCACCCACCTAATACCTGATTCACAGTCTACACAAACAACATCAAGCATTAGGCAAAATGGAGAAGAATATCAAAAACAGCCACTCTAGTCACCAACACAAGTTTTACTGAAATATTTTAAATATGGTAGATACTTTTAATCTAGGGAGTAGCACGCGGAAATTCCATGAGCTTGCTAGCAGAGTGAAAATGGAAAAAAATCGTAGGTTGAAATTAGTATCTCACCAGGCAAATAAAACACAACAAAAGATAAAAACACCGCTGTTTATTAGCTTACAAAGGAATAAAGTCAACTACCCTTTGTAAAATTAAAACTCAAGTTTTGTCGGGCAAAGAAGCGAAAGAATATCCCGCAGTTTACAGACTGCGCTGATAAATCGACTATAATTTAGAATTATGAAATGGCTAGAAATCTATATTAAAAAGAGGAGACAAAATTGTGAAATTTCGTCTCCTCTTTTTTAAATGGTAAACCCAGTCTAGAATGCTTTGCGGTTGGGCCTAAATCTTAAACTTGATTCAAAGAAATATTCAGTAGTGTTAGAGCTGTCCTCTGTATCAATCAACTCAAAATAAACTCTAAACTGCGCATCAAATGGAAATTCAAATCCTACTTCAAAGATTGAATCACCCTCAAACAGTAAAATCCAAGCCCGTAAAATTCTGTAAATGTAAAGGAGTCGTCTGCCACCTCTATCAACTCAAACCCATTATACTGCACCATACGGCCCAACACCTCTTCATCTTGCTCTGTAAGACCTTCTATCCTGGTAATACTGGCAAGAATGTTTGCAGGCTTGTTAGATAGATTAAATTCGTAAAACATGGCATCTCTTGGAATAAGATCAAAAGTTGCTGCTATATTGGGTAAAACGGGATCAACGCGTACCAAAGCATTCACATTACTCCCATCGGCTTGATTACTTATTGAATTGTAATCTCCTACAACCGGTTTTGACTGTCTTTGGGGTACAGTATCTTCAAAAGTTACCAGATTGTCAAAGTTGTCATCATCACTGCTACAACCTGTGAAGACTTGGGCAGTCAGTAAAAAAAGACATAACTTTAATATTTTTCATAATGATAAATTATCTAAATTCAGTTTAACGACCTGATACTGTTCTACGTATACGAGTTCTAATTTTTGGGTCGATGACCAGTGTTCCGGAAAAAACGCCATTTTCATCAACCGCGCCTAATTCAATTTTGTAGTCAGATTCAATACCTTCTTGAAGCGCTCTAGGGAATTTAAGCCCAGTAAGTTCTGTCTCATTTCTAGGACGTTCAAATAATTGGATGGTTTCATTAGGGTCAACAAACTAGCTGGATATAACCTCCATAATGGCAACATCTTGCGGTGTCTTTCCCAGAATATCCCTTAAAAATACAGATAAACCTGCAGGTGCATTTTCTACTGAAAGTAAAATTCTTAAACGATCTCCTGCCAAGACGGTAGAAATAAAATCTTCATTTTCAATGGTGGGATCCAGTCTGACTACGTCATCAACGCTGCCCCCATTGATGTATTCCGGCTTTGCTCTCAAGGCGTTGAAATCTATAGTTGCGGTGATTTCTTGTGTAATAGGTGTACTAGCTGCGATATCCCCTGCAATGCGTACGGTTGCCCCCTCAAGGGTCTCGTCGTCGCTGCTACAATTGAAAGGACCAAAAGCGATAAAAGCTAGCATTAAGGTTTTATAATGTTTCATGGTGGTGGACAGTTTGGGTTAAATACAAATAACAAGTGATAATCCAGCAGTTAATGGATTAAATCAATGGATATGATTGCAGATAAAGGCGTCTTCTCCTAGAAATCCACAACTTTTGATTGATGGTCAAAAATTATTGAGCTACTCATTTAATGATTCGTTAAAAATCAAATATCAAGAAATAGGACTTCGTCAACTGCAACAAAATTTACTCGTATAATTAAGCTATCATGCCATCTTATTTAACAAACGCTCGCTAAGAAATAGGGTTTGATTAGGTTGCGCTTTCGCGAAAGCGTATCACCCATAGAACAACCTTATGGGCTTATCCCATGAAGCAAGAAATGCTGTTCATAATCAAATGAGATCCTTGTTGATTTGGTTGAGCTTCTTCAATTATTTCTTTTTGGTAAATTCCAGTAATTCAGAATCTTGTGCGGCAAAATCCTTCTTTTGCAGGGTGAATTTTGTAGTGTATGTATTAAGGCTCTTTGAAGTAGTGGTACATTCCATTATCAAACCAGAATGATCAGTAGGCACGTCTAGATTCATGAACTCATAATAATGCAGGGGAATCTCTATAGTGGAATCCATATAAAGCTCACGTGTATATCTCTCGGTTTCTCCTGTCGGGTAATCTATATATTGAATGGCAACTACTTTATGTGCTTTTACATCACCAAATGATTTGACGTCGTTCGGAATACTAAAAACGTAATCGGTTTTAGTGATCCCACTAGAGTTTTTAGATGATTTGGTTAGTTTCTTTCTTATGATTGCACCGGTGCTCTTTTCTTGGGAGATCTGGTCACCTGAACTTAGCACATAGACGGTATTAGGTCCAGGACCGTAAACCAGCAGTGTGTCTGGGAAAAAGTAGTAGGTTTTGCTAAATCGCATTAAGGCCTGATCACCTTGTAGCATGGATTGAGCCAGAGCTTTGAAATGATCCGGGTTTGCCTTTCTTAAATCTTCAAGAGATTCTAATGGATCGTTTTTTGTATCAAAATGGGCTTCCTCATATTGAAGCATACCATGCTGGAGAACCTGAGCCTGAAAATTTGTACAAAAACTCATCACTATCAATAAGCACCACAGTTTCATATAAAAAATTTAAAGTAAACAATCTCTTACAAAGTTAACGTTTTCTATTTCAAATCATTGCGTTTTATCCTGAGTTTAAGAATGAATCATAATTGAATAAAATATACTTTATCTAATTCTATTGATTAATTAAATATTATCCAGCTGGTTATCACTACCGCCTATCGTCCAGAAAAAGCCGACAAAAAAGAATCTATCTGCTGCCTGTCCTATTGCGCGACGATTGAACTGGCCTTGTACATCTGGCGTATTACGGTACTGATAGTTAAATATATTTTCCCTACCCAGAACATTACCCACACTTAGGTACAGGATTTTTTTATCATCAATCAAGTAAGCCCAGTTGAGGTCCAGACTTTGAAAACTGGTTGTTTTATCATTGAGAAATCCTGCCTTGTTAAGGTTTGTGAAGGGTCTACCGCTGGCATAGTTAAAGCTTATACCTGCTTGTGACTTGAGGTCGTCGATCCAGTACTTGCCCACGATGCTCAAGTTGTGGTCCGTGGCAAAGTTAGGCGTGGCTCGTGCAGTCAAGTTGCCTGCGAGTCGCTCCGTATCCAGATAGGAATAGCTTACCCAGTAGTCTAGGTTCTTTATAGATTTTTCATCCCTCCAGAACACGTCTACTCCCGCAGCATAGGCATTTCCCTGGTTATTGTAATTACTGTTTACCTGGGGCTGGGGCGTGTCATAACGTACTAGATCATCGTAGAGTTTGTAATAACCCTCCAGTCGCAACATCCTGTTATTTTTCTGGTATAGAAAATTTGCGATAAAGTGTTGTGCGTTCTCTGTATTCAGGGTTGCGTCATATTGCTGGATGTTGTTTTGCGCCTGCTGGTAAAAGCTTCCATAAGCAACGCTCAACTGGCTACTGGAATTGAGATTGAGCGCGGCACTCAACCGTGGGGATAATTTAAGTTTATTGTTGGCTCCATAGTAATCTGTACGCAACCCTGCTTTAAACGCTAGGTCTTTTGAGGTAAAGATTTCTGCCTCTACAAAAGCTGCCGTTATCCCGTAACTCAAGTCATTGTCCAGATCAAAATTAGTCAATGAGAGTTGCTCGCCATAGTTGACAAAAAATTGTTCCATACCAAAGGATATTTTATAATAATTATTCCACCGCTTCTCAAAACGCAGTTTTGCGTGCGCGGCATCCTCTTGCGCGTCAATGTTATTGCTGGCAATATTAATGTCGTTATTGTCGTGAGCGATGGATAGCCCCGCTTCCATCTTCCATGTATCTGACAGATCGCCCAAATAATTTAAATTACCGTAGATGTTTTGATTTTTTAAAGAGAACAAAAAGCCTCCCGGTGTATTGATATCTTCCTGGTTTAAACTTAAGCTACTATAGGAATAAGCGGTATACGCCTTAAACAACCCCTTGCCAGTTTTGTGCCTGTAAACCGCCTCGCCGTTTAAGGATTGAAAAGGATCTATAAATCTGTTGTTTTGGGGAATGATCTTGTTGTAAGGGGCTAGATTGATATAACCTGCATTGACGCTTAAGCTATGGTCACCCCATATTTGGGTATTCCCCACATTTGCACCCACACTCATAATTCCTATCTCTGTCTTTTCCTCAACTGGAAAATCCGTTGTGTTAAGCAACAACACGCTTGATAACGCATCTCCATATTCTGCGCTGTAACCACCGGTGGAAAAAGTGATGCCGTCAAATAGGAAGGGTGAGAATCTACCCCGGGTGGGAATGTTTCCCGTGGTAGGGGTAAACGGTCTGAAAACCCGATTGCCGTCTATAAAAATCTGCGTCTCGTCTGCCCTGCCCCCACGCACAAACAACCTACCGTCATCAGGATTTGCCGTGGTACCCGGTAGGGTTTGCAGCGCACCTACAAAATCTCCCACGGCACTCGCCGTTGTCACTACATCCAGCGGTTTGAGAGCACTTACCTTTGAACTATCGCCGGCACTGAAACTACCGGCACTTAGCACTACGGTGTTAAGTTGGTTTTTGCTTTCGCGAAAGCGTAATTCCAACAATCTCATCTTGCTCACCTCCATCATTACTCGCACCTCATCGTATCCTATGGAAGAGGCAATCAATGTTTGTATACCCGTTGTGGTCGTGGTAAAACTAAATTTACCCTCTAGGTCAGTTATGGTACCATCGTAGGTGCCTTCAATAAAAACATTTGCGCCCATCACAGGCTCACCGAGCTCGTCTTTTATGGTACCCGTTATGGTTTGCTGGGCTAGTGAACACATCCCGCACAATAAGACTAGAGAAATAAACAACGCTTTCATAATCGTGAATTTGACACAAATGTGAATTGAATTGCCATCTATGGAAATTTATTGTGACCCAACTGCGTATCTGGGTGACTGAGTTGTATCAGCAATCTTGCGGGGGGTATTTCCTATCTTAGCCGCAATAAACGTCCTTATGAAAAAGATCTTATTACTTGCAGCAGTAATTGCTGCCGGTGCCTGTAACTCGCAGCAGGTGGCCAGTACATCAACCAGGGTTGACAAGAAAGTATCTCCCAGCACTAGCAAAGTTCCCTCTACCTACTGGCAACAAGCAGTAGATTACAAGATGGAGGTAGATGTGAACGTGAATAACTTTCAATACAAGGGGACTCAAAAACTGGTTTATACAAACAACTCTCCAGAGACCCTTAATCGGGTTTATTACCATTTGTTCTTCAATGCATTCCAGCCGGGCAGCCAGATGGACGTGCGCTCGCGTACCATCGCAGATCCCGATCCTCGCGTAGGTTCTAGAATTGAAAAACTAACTGAAGAGGAGCAAGGCTTTTTAAAAGTAAGCAGCCTTAAACAAGATGGCGCCTTACTGAGCCCAGCCGAGGAAGGAACCATTCTAGTGGTTGATCTCGTAAAACCACTCGCTCCGGGTGCATCCACCACGCTGGATATGGAGTTTATGGGGCAGGTACCGCTACAGGTGCGCCGCAGCGGTCGCGACAATAAAGAAGGGGTTGCACTATCCATGACGCAGTGGTTTCCCAAAATGGCAGAATTTGATAAGTACGGTTGGAATACCAGCCCATATATAGGGCGTGAATTTCATGGGGTATGGGGAGACTATGATGTAAAAATCACTATCGACAAAAATTACATAGTAGGGGGAACCGGTTATCTACAAAACCCCAAGGAAATAGGGCATGGTTATGACCGTCCCAACTCTGGTCCAGCTCGTGGAAAAAACGGAAAACTAACCTATCATTTCAAGGCTCCCATGGTTCATGATTTTGCCTGGGCTGCAGATCCCGATTATATACATGATATCTATGAAGGAGCAAATGGAGTGAAACTTCACTTTTTCTATCAAGATGATGAGACCATCAAGGAAAACTGGAAAAAACTACAACCGGATACTAACAAATTCCTGAAATACTTCAATGAGCACGTGGGATTGTATCCTTACAAGCAATACTCTGTGCTGCAAGGTGGTGATGGGGGCATGGAATACGCCATGTGTACCCTAATTACTGGTAAGCGCAAATATGAAAGCCTAGCCGGGGTCACCGCTCATGAATTTGCGCACTCCTGGTTCAACCATGTACTGGCAACAAACGAGTCCAAAGATGAATGGATGGATGAAGGCTTTACCTCCTATATTTCTAATCTTGCCATGAACGAGATCTATAATAAGAATGCAGTTAATCCGCATGCTGGATCGTACCGTGGATATGTTTTTCTAGCTAATTCTGGTAAGGAACAACCCGCATCAACCCATGCAGATCGCTATGAACTCAATCGGGCCTACGGGATAACCGCTTATTCAAAAGGTGCCGTATTTCTTGCACAATTGGGTTATGTAGTGGGTGAGGAGGTACGGGACCAGATCATCAAGGAATATTATGACACCTGGAAGTTCAAGCATCCCGATCCCAATGACTTTAAGAGAGTGGCAGAGCGCGTAAGCGGTTTTGACCTGGAGTGGTACCTGCGTGATTTTATCATGACGACTAACAAGATTGATTATAGCGTCAATGGTGTAGAAATGGATGGTGTTGATGCCAGCGTAACAATGGAACGCAAAGAATTAATGCCCATGCCGCTAGACGTTACCGTAACGCTCAAGGACGGAAAGACGATGAATTTTTATATACCTCTTGAAGAAATGAGAGGCGAGAAAAAAGTAGCCGATAGCGTAATGGTTTTGAAGGACTGGGCCTGGGCGTATCCTACGTATAGCTTCAAATTAAAAGGTGTTGATAAAAGTGCTGTTAAATCAATAACCATAGACCCAAAAGAACACATGGCTGATGCCAAACGTGAGAACAATACGCTAGAATTCTAGAGCTCTCATCAATCAATTTAAAAAACCACAATTCTTACGGATTGTGGTTTTTTCTTTTATGTAACGGCTCAAAAGATTTTAGGTATCGATTTAATTAAGTTGAACGCTTCTCTGTTTCTCAACTAGGGTCTATAATTATTGTAATGTTATCTAACTTATCCTGCATAAATTTTTTATAAATTTCTAACCTGTCGCCGTTTAGTTGCCTTATTAATTCAAAACTTCAGGTTGTCATAATTATAAAATTAGCTTATGATTTAATTTAATAGATGGTATCTGTAAGAATCAATAGTTTGTCCTTGGTAAATGAACACCCTAATTGATTTATTATATCTGGAATAAAACGACTAGGTTCTCAAACAATTCATTTCTCCAGATCTTGTAGTCGTGACCGCCCACATATTCTTCAATTTCAATAAACGAATTGTATTGAGAGTAGGTTTCTCTCAATAGCTTTGCGTTTTCTGCTAGAAAAAAGGGTTCCTCACTTCCATATTTGAAATACAGGTCTGGTAGTCTTGTTATCGTGCTATCTTGAATAGTAAGAGTTCCACCAAAGGTAGAATAGCACAAATAAGTTTCCATCAACTTTGGTTCATAGCTTATCAACCCCATTCCAAACCCAGCACCATTAGAATATCCATAAAAATATCGATCCTTTGGATTTGACTCTTGGTTCAGTTCCTGCTCTATGTGCTGTATTAATTCCCGAGAAAAATAGGTGCGGTGCTGATCGTATCGCTGGGCCAGTAAGCTATCTGTGGTAGGCTGCTTTACATATTCAAAGTTGCGGTAGTTCAGTTTAATTAGGGTGCCATCGCCTCTGGTCATACTCGTACTATCAGCAATTGCGGTATTTGAATGGCTTTCCACCACAATGATGGGTACTATTATTTTATTACTGATTAAGGAGTCCAGTCCTTTTTTTAGAAATCCATTTGCCTTGAGAGTACTGCCATCTGTGCAATACAGTATAGGATAGTCATGGTTGGGATTAAAGTTTTCTGGCAGGTAGATGTTGTGTTTCCGGTTTTCACCTAGAGCGGTACTATAAATGGAATCGGTAACATAGGTAGAGGGTGTAATTTGTCGTTCCTCTTTATTATCGTTTTTACGGTCATTGCAGCTTACAAGCAAGCAAACACCTATGATAAAAATATACGTTCTCATAAGGATGATGGATGGATTGCAATCTGGAAGATACGGCATCATGTACCTTTGAACCGTGGATAATCGGGAAACAAATAATTCTACCCTAGGTGCTGGAACTAAGCTCAAAAGCAAGGTCATTATTGATTTGTTGTTCAGCGAGGGTAAGTCGTTGCGCAAGGGTGCATTGCGCTGTGTCTATAGACTAGATGCGCGCTCCAAGGGAATACAGATAGGTTTTAGCGTTTCTAAACGCAATATTAAAAAGGCCGTTGACCGCAATAGAGTCAAACGATTAATGAGGGAGGCCTACCGTCTTAATCAGTCAGTGCTAAAGTTAGAAAGTTCAACATCGCTCCATATAATGTTTTTGTATCAAAGTGGTAAAATGCCTGACTATAAACAGATGGAAAACTTGATGATTGCTACCCTTAAAAGCCTTAATCATCGACTAAAACCTTAGAGAGCTGGATGCCATTTTGTACCGAGTATTGAAGCTTGCCTTATCGATTATATTTTAAAAACCAAGATTTATCGTGTTTCGATTACCTAATTATTCTTGTTTTTGGTGTTCACGATGATTAGGAAATGAGCGCCTAACTTTACTCGGCAACCGTTTGCGGAATAATTAATGATGAATTATATAAGTAGGTTTAAAGAAGTCTAGGGCAAGTGAATAGTCTCAAACTTTACCTGTTGCTATCTTTATTTTCCGATTTCTAAATCAATTTCGTAATTTGACAAACATTTAATTCATTTGTACTCATGAAAATTTCTAGAATCAAAAAGTTTCTCATTTACAGCCTATTAGGTGTAATAGCCGTAGGAAGCTTGAGTTTCAAGAATGACTTTTTTGAAATCGCTAAACAGATCGAGATTTTTACCGAGATGTATAAGCAGGTCAATATGAATTATGTTGATGAGACTAATCCAGCAGACTTGATGGACAACGCCATTGAGGGAATGCTGGAGGGTCTTGATCCCTACACGGTTTACTGGACTGAACAGGAGGTGGAAAAGAGCAAGATCAACCAGCGGGGATCCTATACCGGTATCGGGGCAAATGTGAGCACAAGGGCAGATAAGATCATTATTACAGAACCATGGAAAGATTACCCTGCAGACAAGGCCGGCCTTAAGGCAGGAGATGAGATCGTTAAGATAGGAAGCGTAGACCTGGCAGACTATAAAGAGAACGCCGGTGACCTACTCAAGGGGTCTGCGGGATCATCGCTCACGGTCACTTATAAGCGGCAGGGTAAATTGAATACCACAACCCTTAAAAGAGCCGCGGTAGAGGTTAAAGCAGTTCCCTACTACACCATGGCAACAGCAGATATTGGTTATGTAGTCCTATCAAAATTTAACGCCAAAGCGTCCAGAGAAACAAGAGCCGCAATTAAAGATCTGCAAAAACAGGGAGCCCAAAAAGTCATTCTTGATTTACGCGGCAACCCGGGTGGATTACTAAGTGAAGCGGTTAATGTTTCCAATCTTTTTATTCCTAAAGGCAAATTAATCACCAGTACAAAGTCAACCATTGATAAATATAACAATACATACATTACAAAACGCAAGGAAGAATTTGAGGGAATGCCGCTCGCGGTCCTTATCAACGGTCGCAGCGCTAGTGCCAGTGAGATTGTAAGTGGGAGCATACAGGATTACGACCGTGGCGTGGTTGTAGGCGCGCGCAGTTTTGGAAAGGGACTGGTACAACGCCCCAAGCCGCTTTCATACGGCACACAGGTAAAAATCACTATATCCCGTTACTACACACCTAGCGGTCGTTGCATCCAGGCGCTGGATTACTGGAACCGTAACGAGGACGGCGAGGCCGTGCGCACAAAACAGGAGGACTACAACTCGTTCAAGACACTTAATAGTGGCCGTGCGGTTTACGATGGCGGTGGCGTCCTGCCAGATGTTGAACTGCCCAGCGCCGCCTACTCACCCATCACCACCGCTCTCCTTAAGGAAAATGCGATTTTTGATTACGCCACCCAGTATTATTACGACCACTCTTACACAACTCCAGAGGAATTTGAATTCACGGATCGTGACTTTGATAATTTTGTCAAATGGCTGGATAAGCGTGGTTTTGAATTTGAGACGGTTACAGAATCCGCTTTCGCGAAAGCGTATAACACCGCTAAAAAAGAACAGCTGAACGACGATATCGACACCTCCTACTCCTCCATGCTCGATGCTATCAAGAAAGCAAAAAAACGCGATGTAATTGACAAGCAGGTAGAAATCCAAAGCTTGTTGAGCGACGAGATCATCAAGCGATACTTCTACCGCGATGGATTGTACAAATACCAGATTGCAAACAATCCAGAGATCAAAAAAGCGTTGGAAATCCTAGAAGATGCTGGAACTTACGATAAAATATTAAAGTGAAAAAAATAGGTTACATCCTGGTGCTATTCAGTACGGTATGCGCGGCTCAGCTTATTGAGACGCATAGTGTGTACTTTGATGTGGACAAGGATGTATTTGTAAGTATGGAAGGAAAGGAACTCAATCTGTTCCTGGATGATCTGCTCTATAAACCCCTACTGGATGTAAAAATTCTGGGTTACTGTGACGATCGCGGTTCCCACGATTATAATCTTGACCTGTCTAACCGCAGGGTGGAAAATGTATCTGCGCACCTGCAACAGCATAGCATCGATGTGAGCCATATCATAAAGAAAGTAGAAGGAAAAGGCGAGGTTGCCCTTATTAATCGAGATTCTAATGACGATAGCGTGAGTGATGAGCGGGCGCAGAATCGCAGGGTTGACATCATCTTTTCCCTTAAGGAAGCCTTTTTGAGACAGGTGCCTATTAAAAAACTTCAAAAGAACGCGCTTACTGACGGTGAACTCAAGATCATCGACACGGCCGAAAAACCGGCAATTAACGCAATACAGGATTCTATTAAAAAAGCTGAAGAAGCGGTAGAAGTGCCTCGTGACTCCATCATCAGTATTCCAGAGGATGAGTTGATCGATGTTCCTACAAAAATGAGTCCGCCGGTGGATAACGGTAAGGAGCCCTTTAAATCACTCTTGAGTAAAAATCTAAAGAAGGGACAGGTCATCAAACTAGAGGACATCTTGTTTTTTAAGGGCAGGTCAACCATGCTGGCAGAATCCAAACCACTACTAGAACGCGTTGCTGAGATTCTTGCGGCACGCAAGGACATCGAATTTGAGATTCACGGTCACGTGTGTTGCATCAATCCCTACTATGAAGATGCCTACAATCGGGATACCAGAAAAACCAACTTGTCCAGTGACCGCGCCAAAACCATATATAACCTCCTTCAAAAGCGCGGGGTTTCAAAAAAACGCATGAAATATATCGGTTTTGGTAGAACCAGACCGCTGGGTGGCAGCGATAAGCTGGACCGTAGGGTAGAGCTTTTTATTACCAAGGTAGGTGGGGAGTAAAAATTCATGAAATTCTATTGCTTACTATCTCAATCTATTGCCTCGTAGTAATTATCGTTTCCCTTATTCACTACTGGTTTTGATTTGTGATAGAACATAAGTGTTTCTTCAAGGCATAATCAGTTCTGATAGGCTTCATTGAACTAGTTTTGAATTCAGGATTTGTGGTCATGAAAAAACAGCTGGATTTTTTAAGTCGTTTCCTAACTCTCTGGATTTTACTGGCAATGGTGGCAGGTGTAGCCATAGGTTATGTTTTTCCTGAGTGGCCTGATTACGTTAATAGCTATAATCAAGGAAGTATTAATATTCCCCTGGCCGTAGGTCTGATATTAATGATGTACCCACCACTGGCCAAAGCAGACTATCGCCTACTCCACAAAGTATTCAAGAACACCCGGATTCTCTCCCTATCCCTCGTACTCAATTGGGTGATAGGACCTGTTCTCATGTTTGCGCTTGCCTTGTTGTTCCTGGCAGACCATCCAGAATATATGGTGGGGCTTATCCTAATAGGGCTGGCGCGCTGTATTGCAATGGTCCTGGTATGGAACGATTTAGCCGATGGATCTCCAGAGTACGGCGCGGGACTGGTGGCGCTCAACAGTGTTTTTCAGGTGTTTGCCTATTCTTTCTACGCCTATGTGTTCATTACCGTATTGCCGCCACTTTTAGGTTATGAGGGCAGCGTTATTGATATTTCCATAGGTATGATTGCAGAGAGCGTCGCTATTTATCTGGGTATTCCGTTTTTGATGGGGATTGCCAGTAGGTTTTTCTTGACGCGATTGATGGGTGAGTCCTGGTACACAAGCGTCTTTTTACCGGCAATTGCACCCATCACATTGATCGCCCTATTGCTTACCATCATTCTTATGTTCTCCTTAAAGGGAGAGACTATTGTGGCGTTACCCATGGATGTGGTTCTTATAGCAATACCGTTATTGATCTATTTTGCCGTGATGTTCCTCATAGGTTTTGTGGTGAGTAAGTGGCGGGGTGCCAGCTACTCAGAAAATGTTGCCATTTCTTTTACGGCGGCAGGGAACAATTTTGAATTGGCAATTGCGGTGGCGATAGCCGTTTTTGGTATCAATTCAGGCCAGGCATTTGTAGGGGTCATCGGTCCGCTGGTGGAGGTCCCAGCGCTTATTTTGTTGGTTAGGGTGGCTTTCTGGTTAAAGAAACGATACTACACCGACAGCGGCGTTGCCAGGTCCTGACTGAAGCGAGTACAGCTGCGCGTGAATAACATTACCCCGTCTAGCGGCTCTATCGTAATAGCCTAAAGTCATTGGTACGCTAACGTTTTCCCATCATCAGGGGCATTAAATGGATGGTCTTAAACCCTCGGCCTCATCACGGTCAATTGAGTTCGTTCTAGGGCGTCGTATTCTACATTGAATTGCTGAATAAATTGATTGATACTATTAACGCAGTATGCGTTGAGAGGTGGAGTAGCATCGGGAATTGTATGGCGCTAGATGGATGCGATTAAAGCCGTTGAGTAAGAAGATATTAGGCAATTACCCGCTGTGGTTGGTATGGTGTGGAGTTGTTTTTTATTACGCTTTCGCGAAAGCGTAACCACCATAACTACCCCGCGTTGCCATAAATCATCGCTTGATGGGAAATGCCGTCCTCTAGGTAATTCTCTCCCGTAGCGGTAAATCCCAGATCCTTATAGAACTGATCCAGATAGCACTGTGCCGAAATCTTAATCGTGCCACATTTCTGCTCTTTTAAGTAGTTGATGCTGGCTTCCATGATCTTCTTGCCATAATCCCTACCGCGATGGTCACCACTCACCACTACCCTACCGATGCTCGCCTGGTCAAAATAGTCACCCGCGGCAAAAACACGCGTATAGGCAACCAGTACGTCATTCTCGTAGCCCATTACGTGAGTAGCGCGCTGGTCCTTGCCATCGACGTCCTGATAAACGCAATCCTGCTCCACCACAAAAACAGCACTACGCAGTTGTAACAATTCATAAAGCTGGGTGGTGGTCAATTGCGCAAAGTTGCTTATTTCAATACGCATGGAGTTAGAATTGTTTGGGAACGTTGCGGGAACGTGGAGCGCGCACGCCTACCCTAATATCGGTAATCAGTTTTTCAAGCATGTTACCCAACTGCTCGCTGCCGCCAGCCATTTGCTCCTGCCTGATCTTATCGAGTTCTTCCAGCACCTCTTCTTGTTCAATGTGATCGTACAACTCTATTTCCTTCCAGATATCCAGTAGCTTTTTTTCTGGATGGACAGCGGTAGTAATCTGATGAATGATGATAGAGGCTTCTTTTTTCATAATCGACAATATAATAATAATTGAAATTTATAGTAGTGTCTCAACAAACGTAGATAGCTTGCATGGCTTTTTGGTTTGGAGCTCTCTTCCCTAGATTCTAACTACTAAGAAATAAGATTTATCGCTCATATAATTTGTAGGTGGAACCGTGTATCTGATCACAATTGCTCTTGTAAGTTTGTCAACTGCACTCCTATAACGTTGTTGTGTATGATTAGTGGCGTGTTTAAGTACCTAATTCAATAAATAACTACTGAATAGAAAATCCTCGCGGATTTTCTTAAGTAAGCGAGAACTAGCCATTAATTATACACGTTGTTGCCAGTAGTTTTTGTTCCTTTCCGCTTGAATCTAATACTTTAGTTTCAATTCCATATATTTCACAAACCACTTTTGCTTTATTTCTTGTTCGTTTGTCATTGCATATAAAATAATCACAGTAACTTGAGAAATGACTATGGCTTGAATCCCAAAGTCTAGCGTAATTAGATTTTTCATTGAATTTATCTTTCCAATAACCAACCATATCTAACATTTCAAAAATTCCTGCGAACCGATTATGTAGTCCCATTTCTTTGCCTTGAGGATGAAGTTCAACTGCTTTCTAAATCATTCCAACAAGAGAAAATCCTCCCATTAAGTCACTTTTCAAGTTGATTTGTTCAATAACTTCTTTAGGCGAATAATTATTAATTCGAATTGGGTCTATATTCAGTTGTTTTCTAAATTCCGCTTTTTGTTCTTCATTTACTGTGCTCATCATTCCTTTCATCATATTTCTTGCGAATGGAACGTCATTAATTGTGTTATAAACTACATTAGGTTTTTCTTTTAATTTATGAACTTTATTTGATGGTAATTCTTGAAAAAGATAGTTGTTATTTGTTACAGAACTTATTGTTTGAAAACGCTTTATAAGTCTATTATTCAGTTCGCTTTTTGTTTTGGCAGTCATTTCATTCGCTTCTTGAAAATGCGATGCTGAATAGAAAAAATCAGTTATATTTTGGTCAATATTTTCCAACAAGTTGTTAATCGACAATGAATTCTGTTCAATGTCAACAAAAATATTATTATCTAAATATGCTGTTTTTTTCAAATTCTGCTGTTTTTTCAAATTACTGGCAACTGGTAAATATCACATCTTATCTCATACCTGATACTAAACTATTCTAGGTGGGCCGCTATAGCAAACTGCAAGGTGTTTTATTGCAAACACTATTGCAGCTTCAGTTCCCGGGCTAAGCGTATTTTTACCCTATGGAAAACAATTATACGATCGCAATCCACGGGGGTGCGGGTACCTTGCTCAAAGAATACATGACCACGGCCAAGGAGACTGCCTACAAGAGTGCTCTTGCGCTAGCCATAGAGGCGGGTACAGCTGTTTTAAAATCTGGTGGTACAGCTGTAGATGCTGTAAGTGCGTCTGTGGTTTCCATGGAAGATTCAACCTTGTTCAATGCGGGTAAAGGGAGCGTTTTTACCGCAACTGGAACGCATGAAATGGATGCGGCAATCATGGATGGCGGCGATAGAAGCTGCGGTGCGGTATCTTTAATAAGCGGTATTAAAAACCCAATTTTACTTGCCCGCGATGTAATGTACAAATCTGAGCATGTTTTTCTGGCGGGCGACGGCGCCATGGAGTTTGCAAAGAACAATCATCATGAACTTCACGATGACTTGTATTTCTTTGATCAGCTACGTTATGATCAATGGCAAGACATTAAGGGAAGCGATGGTTTCCAACTGGATCACTCCATAAAGAAAGATTCTAAATTTGGTACTGTGGGTGCTGTCGCAATGGACTGCCATGGTAATATCGCTGCGGCAACATCAACTGGAGGTATGACTAATAAAAAGTTCGGTCGCGTGGGGGATAGCCCGATGACTGGTGCAGGTAATTACGCAAACAACCGTACCTGTGCCGTGAGTTGTACCGGCAGCGGCGAGTTCTTCATACGCGGCGTAGTAGCTTATGATGTTTCCTGCTTGATGGAATACGCGGGTAAAAGCCTGCAAGAAGCTTGTGACATTGTCATCAAGGAGCGATTGATAGAGCTGGGTGGCGATGGCGGTCTAATAGCCGTAGATGCTCATGGGAATATTGCATTGCCATTTAATACGGCGGGTATGTACCGGGCACACGCTAGTGCTGTCAAATCCCAAATAGTAGAAATCTATGGGGCAGAATAGGACCTGAAATTTCAAATTACCTGTTTTATAATATTGCCTTACCCCAGGCTGTTAGAGCTAAAACGGTGGTAATAGTAATTACCAATATCTCATACAACAAGGTGATCCCAAAGATTCAGTATTTTGTGACTACACAGATGCACTTAAAATTATTCATCTGAATTATTGAATAAACGAGTGCTATGACCTTAGAATCGTATTAGGCATGCTGTTCTTCCTTTTGTAGCTGGGCAACCAGATCCAGCGCTTCAGTAATAACGTCACTACAGCATACGATTAGTGATTGTGGCCTTGCATGGTTTATAGCATGTTGCAGGGCTTCACTTTCTGAAGGTATAACCATGACCTTGCATTTTGGGTTATGGGTGTTGATTCCATTTTTAAGCATCTCGATAAGCTCTGTTTCCGTACGACCACGCAGGTGTTTGTCTTGTCGTATAATGATCTCATCAAACATTTGCGATGCAATCTCACCTATAGCATTATTGTCTTCTTCACGACGGTCTCCTATTCCGGCTATTATCCCTACTTTGTAAGAATCCTCGTAGGCATCAGTCAACTGCTTGAGCGCCAGCATTCCCGCTTTATTATGGGCGTAATCCAGTAATACGTTGAAGTTTGAGAACTTGAACATATTGAGCCTGCCCGGAGTCTGTTGTGGTGATGGTATAAAAGATTCCAGCGCAGCTTTCATGTCCTCTATACTGATTCCACGTACATGGGCAGTAATGATAGCGGGTAGGACGTTCTGAATCATGAATTTTGCCTTACCGCCATACGTGAGGGGTATCAACTCTGCTTTCATGACCCTCATTTTCCACTTGCCGCGGCACAAAGTCACGTAACCGTTTTCATAAACTGCACAGATACCTCCATCTTCTTGATGCTCCACAATGCGCGGATTCATCTCATCCATGGAAAAAAGCGCCACATTACAATCCAATCCACGCCTCATGTCATAAACCAGGTCATCATCTGCATTGAGAATGGCGTGACCCGATGGCAAGACGGTTTCTGGAATCACTCCTTTGACCCGAGCGAGTTGTTCTATGGTGTGGATTCCCTTAAGCCCCAGGTGGTCGGGGCTAACATTTGTCACGATTCCCACATCACACTTTTTAAATCCCAATCCAGATCGCAACAAGCCACCTCGCGCACATTCTAATACGGCAAAGTTTACCGTGGGATCCTTCAACACAAATTCTGCACTACCTGGACCGGTACAATCACCTTTCATGAGCAACCTGTTCTGCACATAGACGCCATCGCTGGTGGTGTAGCCCACCCTTAAACCCTTGAGTTTTGCCATGTGGGCTATCAAACGGCTGGTAGTTGTTTTACCATTAGTTCCCGTAATTGCTACGATAGGGATACGCCCATTACTACCATGTTCTGGAAATAGCTTGTCCACGACAGGACCAGCGACGTTGCGCGGCAATCCTATAGTGGGAGCGAGGTGCATCCTGAATCCGGGACCTGCATTTACCTCCAGTACAGCGCCGTTAGTATCACTAAGTGGCTGGCTTATATCTGTAGTCATGATATCTATGCCACATATATCCAGATCGATGATCTTTGAAATACGCTCTGCCATGGAAACATTTGCTGGATGGACAATATCCGTAACATCCTCTGCTGTTCCACCGGTACTCAAATTTGCAGTGTCTTTGAGAATTAATTTTTCGCCTTGAGCGATAACAGAGTTCTTATCATAGCCTTGAGAAGCTATCAATCGTTCTGTAAGCTCGTTTATGGTAATTGCGGTAAGAACCTTTTCATGACCGTAGCCACGACGCTCGTCTTTGTTGACTTCTTCCACCAGTTGCTCCACGGTAGATACCCCATCCCCTATCACGTGTGCCGGTGAACGTAGGGCAGCTGCTACCAGCTGATTGTTGATCACCAGTAGGCGGTAGTCCTCGCCTGTGATCATGCGTTCCACAATGATATTCCTAGAAACATCTGCAGCGCTTTCAAAAGCTTCTATGGCCTTCTCGTGGCTGTTGATATTCACTGTAATGCCACGACCATGGTTGCCATCGATGGGTTTGACCACCAGCGGGAAACCCACAGAATTACATGCGTCTTCCAGCTGTGAGAGCCTACTGATGATGTGGCCGCGCGGCACGGGGACTTCTGCCTGTTCCAGCAAGTACTTAGTATCTTCCTTATCTCCCGCCAGCTCTACCCCGATGCTGCTGGTCTCGCTGGTGACTGTGGCCTGGATTCTTTTTTGGTTTGCTCCATACCCCAGCTGGCATAGTGAATACTGATTGAGTCTTATCCAGGGAATGCCACGCCTCATGGCTTCTTCTACAATAGAGCTGGTACTGGGGCCCAATCTGTAGCGCTCGCGCAATTCCCGTAGATCCTGTATGTCGTCGTTGAGATCATAGTCGGTAGCACTTATCAAGGCTTCACATATACGCACGGCCGCGCGGGCGGCATAGCGCCCTGCATTCTCTTCCACATAAGAAAAAACCACGTGATAAACGCCAGGCTCACCATACCCGCGAGTCCTACCAAAACCGGTCTCCATACCCGCAATGGACTGTAGTTCAAGAGCAATGTGCTCTATCACGTGACCCATCCAGGTGCCTTCTTCCACACGCTGGAAAAAACCCCCGGCAGTACCTATTGAGCAACGGTGCGATTGCATGCCCGGCATGAGTGCCTTGAGGCGATCGAGAAACCCGGGAACCTTATCTGTAGGGAATTCTTCCATCTTTTCAAGATCGAGAACCATGACAATGAGGTGTGGACGGCGCACAGACCAGTAGTTGGGCCCGCGCATGGTGTTGATTGCACGTATTTTCATAGTAAAGTTTCTTGAGTTGATGTGGCATGAAAGATAGTATTAAATAAGCGTAACCTATTTTTGTGGGTTAATATATTTAGATGGTAATTAAAGGAACGCTTATTCCCATAGGTGGCAATGAAGATCGTGGTGCAGATAAACCAGAGCACCTCAATCTTGAATTTATAGGTGAGGGAATCCTCGCAAGAGTACTCAAAGAAGCAGGAGGCAAGGATTCAAAAATCGTAATCATACCCACCGCCAGTAGCATACCGGTAGAAATGGGTAGTGGCTACATTGAAGCTTTTAATAAACTAGGCTGCCAGAGCACCCATGTACTGGATATAAGAACAAGAGAAGATGCGCTGGAAGAACATTGCTGTACTCTTGTAAATGATGCAGACTGTGTCCTTTTTACAGGCGGAAATCAGTCGCACATTACCAATAAGATAGGTGGAACTCCATTGCATTCCCTACTATCAAAACGTTATGTAAAAGAAAACTTTGTGATTGCGGGTACGAGTGCCGGCGCCATGTGCATGTCTCACGAGATGATAACGGGCGGTAGTGCCAAAGAGTCTTTCCTCAAGGGAGCCGTGGGCATGAATCGCGGGATGAGTTTTATACCGGGACTCATAATAGACTCCCACTTCATACGGCGCGGGAGATTCGGCAGGCTGGCAGAGGCGGTTTCACGATTCCCCCACCTACTGGGCATAGGTCTGGCTGAAGATACCGGACTTGTCATCAAGAAAGGCAAGGTAATGGAAGTCATAGGCAGCGGCATGGTCATTGTTTTTGACCCTCGCAAGCTATCGTTCAATAACCAGCAGAGTCTTGAGCTGGGAGAACCCATGACCATAACAAATCTAAGCACCCACGTACTCGCGAGTGGGGATCGATTTAACCTCAACAAGCGCAAGATAGCCGTACTGCCCGCAGGTATAGACACCAGTTATTACTAGGGGCTCTAGAAAATGGTGTTTAGTTGTTTGTATTGATTCCGCTTTCGCGAAAGCGGAATTTTTCAATTACTAACTATAAATCTAAAAGTCTGTCTGTAGGCGGGATCAGCAACTGCCCCACCTACACTCTTTATTATTTAATGCTATTAGAATATTCTTGCCGAGTCCAAAAGAGGTTTTTTATATCACTAGATTATATATGTTTTTTTATGAATTATTCAGACCAGAAGCGCAGCCTTCAACCAAATTTTAATGGCATATAAATGTGGTTAATTTTTACAAATAGCCGTTAGACCATGGCGCGTGATTGCATTGTTTTGGAATAACTATCCATCACAAAATTATATTGGAGGGAGAGCAACCATCTATTACTGGTGCGGTCTTCACAACATGGAGAGGTGCTTAGTGGCTGTTTAAGAGTCAACGTAATTGATGGACTAAGCACGGATGAATATTATTCTATGCGCTACATTTTGAATTATTAGTTTGTTTTTAGAATGGATTTGCGCTTTGCCATCGCTTAGGATTTCTAACAATGAATTCTCCCAGCCGGCGCCTAAGTTGCAGTTCTTATCTGTTTTACTGATTTTTTTTGCCAACTGAATAATATCACCTTCTATGGTAAATTTCATGGTAAATGTGTTGCACCCTGTATGACCAGATATAATACCCGTGGTGGTATCAAATGTGAGGTAAGGCTGTGGGGCACCTGTGGTGTAAATTTTTGACGCGTTGATTGCGTCATTATTGAAAGTTTCTAGCTTAAAAATTCCAGACAAGTCGGGTGTGGTGAGTGTTTCAGTAGTCTTCTCTAGTAGCGTAATTTGTTCATCTGCGGGGGTATTGTTACGGCAACTGGTAAACAACATAAAACCGAATGCTATGATGAATAATTTAGTTTTCATAATCTGCATCATTAGATGATAGAATAAAAAGAATTGTTCCATCTATAAGTTGATGTGTTTAAATATTACTATCACTCAATCCAAAACAGTTTAAAAAGCAATAAAACCTAGCATCCTAGCGTGTGCAACGATCCCAATTACCAAATAGAGGATATGGCTTAAGCTATTGCTACAACACGAAAGAGAATAAAGACGTTGATATTGGTCAACTTTTTTAAAAACCTACCAATAGCCAATAATCAGCTATTCCGCTTTTACTATTAGCCACATCAACCACATGAATTTACCTACCTAACTATTCGAGTTCCAACTAGAATAGGTTTTATGCTCAATTATTGAATTAATAAAGCTTGTTTACCTCTCAAAAATCCCGCAAATTCTTTATGCGTCTGCTAGGGCTAGGTGGATGGGTGTATCACCGCTCACAATTTCAAAGGTTTTTTGAGGTGCGGTTCTATCTTGTAGGCAATCTACCAGCACCTGGGCAACATCTGCTCAGGGGGATTTCGGTGCGATCGTCAATTTTAGTTTTTAAAGTTATGGCGTCATTGGAATTCTCATTATTGAGCGGTCCAGGACGTACGATTGTATAATCCAGTCCAGAAACTTATCAGCTTTTTATTTTGCTTTTAGGTAGTCTTCCATGTCGCCGGTGTTTTCGGGTGAATCTGCTCCTACAGAGCTCAACATCACAAACTTTTTAATGATCTGTTGCTTTGCGTCTTTGGCCAGTTTGATTGCCCCGTCGCGATCTACCTCTTCCACATTTTTTCCCACCAGAACCAGCGGCAAAAAACACTTTGTCCACTTGTGCAGTTGTACCATCTCAATCTGCCGTAAGACTTGCCAGGGTAATTTTTACCCCCATGGATTGAAACTGCTCTTTCTGCTCTTCTTTACGCACCATTGCGATGGTTTCATAAGCGGTACTTTTATTTAGTAATTCTACAATTTATTTTCCTGTGGTGCCTGTTGCACCTGCAATTAATAATTTTTCCATATTTTAAAAGTAAGTATAAAGCCAAGTTGAGTTTATTAATAAAGTGTGGATTAACGAGGATTTGGAGAGCGTTTAAACCTAGGTTAATTGCACGGATAAAAATTTAGTTTTATAGTCTCCAGAAAAGTGAACCTCATTAATGATATTCTTACTTCACTCCCTAAACACAGTTTTAAGAATCCTGATAGTGACTGCGATATAAATTGCTGCCAAAGAATTGCCTTATGAAAATCCTGTATGTTTATGACGCCCTATGTGGCTGGTGTTATGGTTTCTCGCCTGTGATTACTGAGTTTGTTGACCGGCACAACCTGGACTACGAGGTGGTTTCTAGCGGGATGATTACCGGCGATCGCATAGGCCCAATAGGTAAGGTTGCGCCCTATATTAAGCAGGCGTATAAAGAGGTAGAAGAGCGGTGCGGGGTCACTTTTGGCACCGATTTTCTAGACGTGCTGGATGAGGGCAGCATGGTTTTTACGTCCATACAGGCGGCTGTTGCCATGAGTGTTTTTAAGGAGCAGGGTGATGGTGATGAGCTCGCTTTCGCGAAAGCGGAACAAGAACAAATCTACTACCATGGTAAGGCACCCGGGGAGGCAGAGACATTTGCCACCCTGGCAACACAACACGGCTGCGATAAAGAGGCGTTCCTGCGAGCGATGCAAGACGAGGCCTACCTACAAAAAGCCCATGCTGACTTCCAGCTGAGCCAGCAATTACAGGTAAGCGGTTTCCCCACCGTTTTCCTGGTGCAAGGGCAATAGGCAGCTCCCATCGCGCGCGGTTATGTAGCACTAGAATCGCTGGAAGCCAACTACCGTATGGCGCTAGACCAGTTTCAAACCACCGATAAATAATATTTATGAAATACCAAATGCAGTTATAATTACATCAAAATAAAGTGGATTAAATTCTTCTCTGGTTGGACAGAAAACGCAACTATAGCCGAAGTTACCATAAGGCTTTCTAACGATAAGATGAGGAAAAAGAAACACTTTACTGGATTAAATAATAATTGTTTTTGATTTGAGGAATATGGTAAAAGAAAAACTAGAACGCGAGCTGAATTTGCTGAATACTAAAATAGATAAGCAGCTGGCACGTATTGATCAAGAACCTGAGCACGAGGAACATCTCACGCAGTTAAAACGTTTGTTAGAACTCAAACTGGGATTAGAAGATCGACTGAGTGCTTTGTACTAGAGCCACTTGAGAAGTTGGAAGGCTGCACCCTACTCCACCCAGATTTTATCAATAAGCAAAGAGAAATTTTGTTTTTTCTTATTGCCTATCAGGAAGCGCATATAGGCGATCTGGTCGGCATTAAAATTGGGTACATCTACCTGGCGACCTCTCCAGCCTGCGGTAAAGTCGGCTAGCGGAAGCTCTATGGTTTGCCACTCGCCAGTAGTGTCAAAATATTGCTGGTGTGAGTAATAGGTTTCCTGATCTGCCTTGATACGGAACTGGTAGCGCTTGCCGTCACCTTTTACCCGTATTTTGACCGTGGTAGCATCACCTATCTGGATGGGGTTGTTTACAGGATGTTGTACGGAAGAAAACCCGCCATTACTCTCGGTAGTTACGTAACCGTAGAAATGACCGTATCCTTTATCGGTTATTTCAAACTCGCCCTGAGAGATACCGCCCATGACCCGGTCGTCCTCTACCTGCCATGCATTATCTGGCATATCTGCCGTAAAATCAAATAAAGTAATGGGTGAAATCGTCATAGCTGCAAAAAGTATTAAAAGACGCATGGTAGTTTTAGGTAAAGTTAGGGGGTGATTGTAGTGGTGTGTGTTGTGGTGGGGTTAAAAGTGAGGTGGCTAGCTGGGGGGGTCATTTAGTGTTTGAGGTTCATGCTTTCATTAAAAGAGATTTAAAGCGACCTAGCTAGAGGACCAGCCATTGCCAGATTAATCATTCTATTTATGGACTTTTCTCACTTTTTTTTATAATTGGCAGTATTAAATGCCTCTGTATAAATTCTGGTTAGGGTAACTGCCTACAAAAAGCAATGCTTTGGTAGAAGCGGTGAACTTAGTTGCGGTGCTAGAAACTTTGCTGTTGTTTCTTACCGTATTTTAGAAGTCTTATGACCAGAAAGATAACCGAAGAAGATACCCGGGCTAGACTTATCGATCCTGCCTTGCGGAAAGCAGGATGGCAACCAGAGCAAATATGGCGTGAACATTATTTTACTCATGGACGCAAATTGACTGGCGGTAAGCGCGGTCGCGGTCTTAAGGCAGATTACCTTTTGCGCCACCATAACAACAACCTGGCGATAATAGAGGCCAAAAAACTGGGCGTACACCCTACTCAAGGTTTACAACAAGCTATAGACTACGCTCAGAAATTACAGGTAGACGTAGTATATGCTACTAATGGCGTGAAGATTTATGAGTACATCATAAGCCGTGGGTATGGTGATTACATAGATCAATTTCCCAGCCCTGAGGAACTCTATCACACCACCTACGGCAATGGTCTGGAACTTAAGAAAAAACTGCATAGTATTCCTTTTTTGATGGGTGGTGGTTACACACCCCGTTATTACCAAGAGATTGCGGTACAACGGGTAATGAATGCAGTTGCAGATAATAAGCAGCGTATCCTACTTACACTCGCTACGGGAACGGGCAAGACCTTTATTGCCTTTCAGGTCGTGCACAAACTACTTACTGCCCGGTGGAATCTAGAGCAGGAAGAACGCAAGCCCAGAATCCTATTTCTAGCCGATCGTAACGTACTGGTGGATCAGGCAATGACCAATACATTCAATCCCTACGAGAACGATCTGATCAAAATTAATGGTGCTGAAATCAAAGCCCGCAATGGCGTGGTACCGACTAATGCCTATATCTTTTTTGCCATTTATCAAGCCATTGCAGATCGTGATAATGGTACTGGAACCGAAGAAGAAAACCTAGGTGGTTACTACCGTAAATATCCAAAGGATTTTTTTGACCTCATTATTATTGATGAGTGCCACCGTGGTAGTGCAAACGAGAACGGCAGCTGGCGCGAGATACTGGATTATTTTTCTACCGCAGTTCACCTAGGGCTTACCGCAACGCCCAAACGTGATGACAACGTGGACACGTACAATTACTTTGGACCACCTATTTATGAGTATTCGCTCAAGGAAGGCATCAACGATGGGTTTCTCACACCTTTTAAAATCAAACGACTTACCACCAGTATAGATAAGTACATACGCGACCATAATGACCTGGTAGTAGAGGGACAACTGGTCAAAGATCTCTACGACATTAATGACTTTAACAAGTCCATCATTCTACCCCAGCGCACAGAACTGGTGGCCCGTACGATTCTAGAACAGATCAGACCGCTGGATAAGACCATTATCTTTTGTGCCAACCAGCGGCACGCGCTGGATGTGCGCGATGCTATCAACAAACATAAAACCGTAAATGACCCAGAGTACTGTGTACGCATTACCAGCGACGAGGGCGAGCTAGGCAAGACCCTGCTTAAGCAATTTCAAGATAATACGAGAGACATTCCTACCCTACTTACCAGTTCAAAGATGCTTACCACGGGCGTAGATGCAAAAAATGTGCGCAATATCGTGCTTACTGCACCCATAGGCAGTATGGTAGAGTTTAAGCAAATCGTGGGTCGTGGCACGCGCCTTTATGAGAACAAGGATTACTTTACCGTCATGGATTTTGTGGAGGCGACCGATCATTTTTATGATCCGGAGTGGGACGGCCCGCAAGAGGGCGAGACCACCACCATAGTACCTGGAGTGCCTACGCCTGCGGGTCCTAAAATTCCTGATGACGATTTGGAAGAACCGCCAGAAGGTTACCCTGTAGAAACTGCGGTCGTGCTGCTGGCAGATGGTCGCAACATTAAGGTAACAAACGAGGATACCCGCTATGTAGATGCCAGCGGTAAACCCCTTACCGTACGCGAGTTTATAGAGAAGCTGGTGGGCGAGGTGCCCCAGTTGTTTGAAAGTGAGCAACAGTTAAGAACGGCCTGGGCACATCCAGACACGCGAGAGGCGTTGCTGGTAGAACTGGGAGAGCAAGGCTTTGACCGCGAGCAACTGGACCAGTTACGCAATATGGTGGCCTCGCCACAGACTGATCTCTTTGATGTACTGGCCCACTTATGCTACCGCGGCGATCTCAAAACACGACAACAGCGGGTAGGTGCCGCTGCCAGCGATCCCAGTTTTACGGTTTATAAAGATGCTAGGGCAAAAAACTTTCTACAGTTTGTCCTGCAACATTATGAAGCCTATGGAATGACCGAGCTGCGCCGTGACAAACTACCTGATCTTGTACGGCTCAACCTAGGGACAACACACGATGCAAAGCGCGCCTTTGGCGGGACACAACAATTAATCGATGCCTATCTGGAATTGCAGAAGGCTATTTATAGGGTGAGTTAAAAACAAAGTCATGAATTTTATAAAATATATTAAAGAGCTTAACCTTAAGTCTAGCTTATACGAAATAGGCAAATTGCAAGACTATCGCAATCAATGGAAAAAGATAAATAATAACTTCTCTCTTTTTGAATTAACGGAAACTGAAAAAAAGGAAGAATGGGCTTCTCATAAAGGTGCGCATAAAGAGGTGCAGTTTAATACCTCAATCGAATATGATGGAAGATTAAGGTATGGAATTGCATTATCAATAAGGCTTCATCAGAATCTAAGAGATCTTACACCTTTACAAAAACGTTTTGCAGTATTAAATGAGATAATTGAAAACCAAGAGTTTGACTTTTCTGATTACCAAATGTTTAGATGGCATAATTCAAATCGATCTATCGAAAAGAAGGTAGAACCTATTTCGTCAAATTGGGCTCTAGATGGAAATTTTATTTTTATCGGTAAAATAATTCAACTTCAGGAATTGAATGTAGATAATGTTCTTTCAGTTTTTGACGATTTGCTTCCAGTATATAAAATGATAGAGGAACGAGTTAGAACTGAACGTGATAGTTCGCCTAATGACATTCTGAATGCAATCGGTGATGAAAATTTAGATCTACTTGATTTAAATAGCGGTCGTAATCCTGCAAGTGACTTTTCTTATACTCAACAAGAACGAACGATTAATGCTGTAATACGACATCGCGCCCTGCAACAGGAAACAGCGTCATATCTCACTAATATTTTTGGGAATATTGTAAAACTTGAATGTCGTTTAGGTAGATGTTATGTGGACTTAGTCGCAAATTTTGAGACTTTTTATGATTTCTACGAAGTAAAAACCGCCTCTACAGCTTTAGGTTGTATAAGACAAGGTCTGGGTCAACTTATGGAGTACGCATATTTCTATAATCATTCTAAACCTGTTAAATTGACTATTGTAGGTGAGCCTAAGTCAACTAAAGATGCTGATGCTTATTTGAAAAAACTTCAAAATGAGTTTTCAATTCCTATTAAATATCTATCCACTCAAGAGATGATTTAATACACCACAACTTATAATTTCCTCGCTTTCGCGAAAGCGTAACCACCACAAACACCTTAACCACATGAGTGATATTTCAAATAAGATCAACCGCCTGACGGATATCCTGCGCCGGGATGACGGGATAAGTGGCGCGATGCACTATACCGAGCAGATCTCGTGGGTGCTGTTCCTCAAGTTCCTGAATGATTATGAAGAGGGCAAGGCAGATGAGGCCCTGATGGAAAACACCACCTACAGCCACGTACTGCCCCCAGAGTTGCGCTGGCACAGCTGGGCATGTCCCAAGGATGCACAGGGTAATATAGATGTAAAAAGAGCGCACACGGGAGACGAGCTCAAGGATTTTGTAAACGACACGCTATTTCCCTACCTAAAATCCTGTAACGAGGACCAGCGCGATACCCACAACATGCGCTATAAGATCGGGGCGATCTTTGAATACCTGGACAACCGTATCGTGAGCGGCCACACCCTGCGCGAGGTGCTGGATATTATAGACAGCATGGATTTCCAGAGCCGGGAGGACCTCTTTGAGCTATCCCGTATCTATGAGGACCTGCTTAAGGGCATGGGAAGCGACGGGGGCAACAGCGGCGAGTTCTATACCCCGCGGGCGGTGATCAAGGCCATGGTGCAGGCGCTTGACCCACAGGTGGGCGAGACGGTCTATGACGGTGCTGTGGGTAGCGCGGGCTTTCTGGTAGAGGCTTTTGAACACATGCGCCAACAGGAAATGAGTGCCACCCAGCACGCGTTCCTACAGTCGCGCACCTTTTACGGTATGGAAAAGACCTCGCTGGGCTATGTGATGGGCATGATGAACATGATCCTGCACGGTATCGAGAGCCCGCACGTGGCCAAGGGCAATACCCTGGCGCAGAACATTATGGACTACGGCGAGGGCGACCGGCACGACGTGATTTTGGCAAATCCCCCTTTTGGCGGGAAGGAAAACGCGCAGATGCAGCAAAACTTTACCGTAAAGAGCAACGCTACAGAACTGCTCTTCATGCAGCATTTTATGAAACGCCTGCGGATGGGTGGCCGCGCGGCGATCCTGATACCAGAGGGTATCTTGTTCCAGAGCAATAACGCTTTCGCGAAAGTAAAAAAGGACCTACTCGAGAACTTTAACCTGCACACCATACTAAGCCTGCCCAGCGGCGTCTTCCTGCCCTACAGCGGGGTAAAGACTAATGTGGTGTTCTTTGATCGCGCGGGCAGCACCAGTACGATTTGGTATTATGAGGTCAACCCCGCCAAAAAGCTAACCAAGAACAATCCTATTACCTCAGATCATTTGGCAGAATTCCTCTACCTGTTTAATCATCCAGAACTACGCAACAAAACCGATAAAAAGCGCAAAGTCAGTTCGAGCGCAGTCGAGAACGATTTCAAAGCACGAGTATTCGAAGATGGTGTTTTTGAGGAAGGCGTTTTTGAAAAATGGGATGTAATTGATAAAGTTGGCGAGAACGACTGGACCCTAGCGGCAAGCGACATAGCCGACTACGACCTGAGTGCCAAGAATCCTTATAAAAAGGTAGAAGTAATACACCGCAGTCCGCAGGAAATCATTGGGAGCATTAAGGAGAATGATGTACAGATCGCGCAATTGATGAATGATATTGAAGGATTGATTGATGGGTAAGAGAATATTAGGTTTAGATTTAGGAACAAGTTCTATAGGTTGGACACTTGTTGAACTGGATACAGTTACCAAGGTTTTGGGTGGGGGAACACCTAAGACATCTGTAAATGATTATTGGGGTAATGATATAATTTGGGTAAGCCCGACAGATCTACCTGAAATAGGGAAGATTACTTCAATTATTACATCGAAGAAAAAGATTTCAACTTTAGGTCTATCAAAAAGTTCAGCAAAGCTTCTTCCTAAAGGCACAGTTTTATTTTCTTCGAGGGCATCTATCGGTAAAATTGGAATAGCTGAAAAGGAGGTTTGTACTAATCAAGGCTTTACAAATTTTATATGTGATGAAAAAATTCTAAGTAACTATTTTTTAGCGTATTGTCTAAAATACAATATTAGAAATATTACAGCACTTAGTAATTCTACTACGTTTAAAGAAATTTCTAAAACAGCAATTAAAAAATTTAAAATCCCCCTACCACCCTTAGCTGAACAGCAACGTATCGTATCACGGCTGGACGCGCTGTTTGAAAAGATCGATAGAGCCATTGCGCTGCTGGAAGAAAACATAGCCCATACGCAATCGCTTATGGGGAGCGTGTTGGATGGGGAGTTTATGGATATTCAAAAAAACTTTGAAACTCTTAATAAGTTGTCAACTAAAATTGGTAGTGGTTCTACACCCAGAGGCGGACAAAAATCCTATAAAAAACAGGGAATAAGTCTTATAAGAAGTATGAATGTGCATGATAATTATTTCAAAATTAAAAACCTTGCATTTATCGATGATGATCAAGCAACTAAGTTAAAAAACGTTGAAGTCTACGAAGACGATGTGCTACTAAACATTACAGGTGCATCTGTCGCTAGATGTTGTATTGTCGATAGTAGCTATTTACCAGCGAGGGTAAACCAACATGTTAGTATTATTAGAACTTCTAGTAGTTTGTTACCTAAATTTTTATTGTACTATCTCATTAGCCCCACGGTAAAAAACAAATTGTTACAAGATGCATCGGGTAACGCAACCCGTGAGGCTATTACAAAAACGATGATACAGTCTTTCAAAGTACCAGTACCATCTATAGCTCAACAAAGAGAGCATATTAAAAAGATTGATTCTAGTTTTAGAATAACAAATAAGCTAAAGGAACAACAAACTCAAAAGCTAGAAGGGTTGCATGCTTTGAAGGGGAGTTTACTGGATGGGGTTTTTAAGGGGGGGGGTAAAAAAAAAGGAGTTGAATGGTTTCTAACGAGAAGATAAACAAATTAGGTAAACGTATAAGAGAGAACGATGTTCCCTTAAGTAATTACGATTTAGAAACCTTGCAAGACTTTAGGTTATCCTATTATGAACCTATGCGGACAACGTTTAATCATCTAGTTGCAATTAAAAGTAAAGTTAGAACTAGTGCTATCGTTGCTTTTAGATTAAAACGAATAAGCACAATCATTAATAAACTAAGCAGGGAGAGGGGGATGAAACTATCTCGTATGGGAGATATAGCTGGGCTAAGAGTAATAGTAGATAACGACAAAGAAGTTTTTAAGCTTCGTGATATTATTGCAAACCAATTTCAAACTTCCGGTAGTATTCGAGATTATATAAGTAGTCCAAAACCAATCGGTTATAGAGGCGTACATATTTATATAATAGATAATAATTCAGGAAAACGAATTGAAATACAGTTAAGAACTGTAAAGCATCACAATTGGTCAACACTAGTAGAAATTACAGATTTTATCTACGGTACGAGGTTAAAAGAAATAGGCTATGAAAGTGATCCAGAGTTTGCAAAATTCCATAGCTTGATGTCTAGCGATAAAGAACTTGAAACTGATGAGGCTGAGTTAGTCTATAAGATTTTAGAACAAAGAGATTTTATAAACCGTTTGAGCGAATTATTTAGGAGAAATTCGGAAGAGGTAAGAGCTCAATGGAATCCTAAAATGAGTAAAAATAAATTTTTCTTGATAGAGGCTTCTAAAAATTCTGTACCTATCATTAAAGGTTTTAGAGATTATAATAAAGCAGAAGCACAGTATTTTAAACAATACAGTAACAGTAAAAACACAGAAATAGTTCTTGCTGCAATAAGCAAACCGTCGTTTAGTCAACTTTCTTTAGCATATTCTAATTATATTCTATCGTACCATACCTTTATTTCAGATGCCGAAGATATTGTAAAAAACCTTGTAATAAGGTCTTTAGAATTGGGACAAGTTAAAAAGTTCAAAGCCATATTTAAAACTTATGAAATCATTCAATCTAACATCTTGCTAGGAATTGTTTTTGAAGAATTCAGCTTAATATTTTCAGAAGAAAAAGGTGATTTGATATTATATCCAGGAAATAAACTTACTATGCGCGAGTTCAATAGAATTCGTAATAGACTTAAAATACAGTTGACGAAGCGTGGAAATAAGCATAATAGTTTTATTGAAGAATTAGCATATTATGTCCCTAGGTCGATATTAAAGAAATGGCGTTGTGAATATTTTTTGAAATCACACAGTAAGCGTATTGCTACCATATTGGAGAAGCAAGCAAGATCTTTTAAAACAAATTCAACTATCAAGAAATGAGTTGGGGTGGTAAGTGGACTGAACGGACGTTAAAACAAATTAAAATACTTTAATGATTACTTTTTACCTTCCACGGCAAATTAAATCTGATCAAAGTGGCTATGAATCTTTGCTTCAGATGCATTCTAGGATGGAACATTTACGTCGGCAAACCGTAGCGCTAAGTTTCAGAAATGTTACTTGGATAGAAGCAAATTTAACTGCGGTTATTGGTGCGATGATAGAATATTTACAATCTAACGAAAACAAAGTGCTTTTTATAGAAACAGATAACTTTCATCGTAAGAATGACATTCTAAGTAGGAATGGCTTTTTTGGTTATTATGGTGTACAATTGACGTCATGGAAACCCTATGATACACAACTGGATTATAAAAAGTTCGCCGAAGATCAATCTACGGAATACAATGAATATATACAGAATGAATTAATTGATAATCCTGAATTCCCTAAACATTCGGTGAAACTAGGAAATAAGATTAAAGAGAATATTTATGAACTGTTTGAAAATGCAAGAACGCATGGACGATGTTCTAACATTCATACGTGCGGTCAGTTCTACCCAGCTAAGAAGAAACTTCATATTACTATTGTAGATACTGGAACTACGATAGTGAAAAATGTGCGTGACTATCTTAAAAAAGGAACTATGCCCTCACACGACTGTATAAACTGGGCTATGCAAACTGGTCATACTACAAAGAATGAAAATATACCTGGAGGTCTTGGTTTGGGTTTAATTTGCGAATTTATAGGACTTAACAATGGTAAGATGCAAATAGTCTCATCTAACGGTTTTTGGGAATTACGTAAAGGAAAACTTAACACAACAACCCTTAACTTTACTTTTCTTGGAACAATCGCAAACCTTGAATTTAACCTTAGTGACAATACTACCTATTTTCTTAAAGAAGAGAATATAAACCCAAATGATATATTTTAGCAGTACTTAAAAAAGCAAACATTGAGTAAAGATGTACACATAGAAGTCGCTGTTGTGATCAAAGAAAGTTTTGCTGTTACCACGGATAACGGTCAGGTTTTACATGATTTACTTCTTGATAACTTTAAGAATAAGCGCGTAGTACATTTAGAC